>PWZA01000031.1 GCA_003567655.1 Dehalococcoidia bacterium | reverse complement strand
CGCGCTCTCGCATCAGCGGTAACTCCCTCTACGGCGGCTTCAAGTTCGGTGACCCTATGACTGACGCGAGGTGTGCGCAGAAGCTCGTACATGATAGACAAGCCCTTGAGGTTGTTCAAGTGAAAGGGCTTCCCTCCATAGGCGATCTCCCACACCTCCCCAGTCTGGCGGAAGATGTACCCGGTGGTCGAAGGTAATCCCGTCTCCGTGGTAGTTGTCTCTTGGGGAGAATCAGGACTCCCATCGTGCGCCTTGGCACCGCTCTCTGCATCCGAGACGGCCTTATCGCTCTCAGCTGTCTGTTTCAGATCGCTCAGGACCGTGCGGAGTTCTGAGAGAAGCTGATCCCCTTCCTCATCTATCCGCTTGCTTTCTGGCTTCTCCGACGTCAAGTTTGCTTCCCGGACGATCCTATGCAGGCATTCGTCGAGCAGATCCGAACTGACCTTGGGAAAGATGGCATACCTGTCGCGCGGTGTGTAGCCGTTCCAGAAGACCACGGTTGTCGCATCTGGAAGGTCCTCATAAGCCTCAATACCGGCATAGTTGGCCCCATCACCACTCCCGCCAAAATCTGTGTCGAAGTAATCCTCCGCCGGTTGAGGGAAATGGCATATCTCCCAACTCTTGTGGCTCGAAGGTCTTCGTTCACGGTCGGCTTCATCATCCGGGTCCACCTGGTTCAGGTACAGACGCTTTCCATCGAAAGTCCATCCTCTCCAGCTGCCTTGGTCCCCAAGCCTCTCCATACGCGCTTCGAGTTGATTGAGCGAGCCATGGAAGTACATTGTCCGAATGATCCTATCGTCCTTCATGTGAGTCCTTTCTTTGGGAGCGTAGCAGCGGTGTCGACCCAGCGCCCTGTCCCGCACGGGGCTGAGGAACTGCTGCAGGTGGTGGCGATTGTACCGAATGTCCATAGTGACGGCAAACGGGCCCGACGGTTGGCTCCGCCACTCGTCTTCTTCACCGTAATCACATGTGGACCGATTGGAGCAAGTATTCAGCCGCTGAGTAGACTCGAGTGGGCACATAGGCTGGTAAGCCGATCGGACGCGAATGACCGAGGTGAGTGCAGGCGACCTGTTTCAGTTCTGACTCAGCCACACGGCTGGACGTCTGTCATCGATCTGCTGGCTGGCGCTCAGGATCTCCTCGGCGACCCAAGCAGGCGCTATCGCTCTTGATGGGACGGTTAGAATCAATGATCTCCAACTCCTCGAGGTAGCCGACCAGTGCCCTGTACTGGCATAGGACACGCTGTGCGCGGTTCAGTGTTGCAGTCTGCCCCAAGCAGTCTTGCTCAACTCAGCCGTACTACTCACGTGATCGCCGCCCATCACCCCGTAACTGCCGTGCCGAGTCGACTGCCTGTCGACAGTCTTCCATTTGATCTGAGAGACCAGGGTACTCTTCGACAAGTTTTGGGTGTTCGGTCACAAGGTCCTCAAGGTGGTCCAGCGCTCGCCTGTCAGAGGCGCTGAGCTTGGTAGCCTCGACGTATTGGTGGGCGGCTGCCAGCAGCTGGCCTTGCTGCTCAAGGGAGCGACCTAGATTCTTGTGTGCGCTGTATCTGGAAGGATCGATCGCAATGGCGACACGACAATGCTCCTCGGCTTGCTCAGGCTGACCCTCCAGGTTCAGGCAGTAGCCCAGGTTGTTGTTGAGCAGATAGCGGAACAGTTTGCTAGTGGGTTCGAGCGACAACCCTTGTGAGTAGAGTTGAAGGGCGGAGGCGTAGTCGCCAAGTTGCTCCATTAGTTGGCCGAGGGACAGGTAGGCCCTGGCGAGCTTCTCCCGATCCTCCAGGAATGGAATCAGCCGCCGGATCAGCGAGATCCCGGCGCCTTGGCGCCCGGTCGTAGAATAAAGCCTGGCTAGCCCATATATGGCCTGCTCTAGTGCTTCTTCTTGCGCCCTGAGTCGGCGCTGGAGACGACGCTCAAACTCTTCGGGCGGCAGGTCTCGCTTGCCTCTCTGCGGCCGAACGGAGAACTCAGAATCTCGTGTAGGATGCTGGGTCGATGGCGACGGCTTCACAAACAGCTCTCCATCTGACGACCCGATGCGGTCATCCAGGACCGGCAGAAGCCCAAAGATTGCGGCACCGGGTGCATGCCAATACCGCCGTCCAACCACGCGCTGAGAGTTATCTGGATCTTTCAGATACGCCCTCGATAGCCGTTCCCTACGGTAGAGCTCAGCATAGACCGCGTACAGATCGTCGAGCGGAATCCACTTGCGGGTTCCGCTCTCGTACTCGAACTCACACCGCCTTTGAGTTTCGTCAAGATCTGTGGCTCTGTATCCCTTATGGGCGACCAGAGACATCCAGACACAGCCTCGGCCCCATAGATTCTGGATTCTCTGCCAAAGCTCTTGTCTCGAGTATCTTGGTCTAGCCCCAACAGGACTTTCTTGTTCCGGTGGCCCAGTGCCCTCCGGGCCCAACGGTCTTTGGGGGCCTGATTTCTCGGGAGCCTCGAGAGCCTTAAGGAATTCGTCTGTATAGTTGAACATCAACCTGTCCAACTCCCAGCCGCTGATTCCGGCGTCTCTCGCGACGCCCTGATAGAATCTCTCCGCTTCATTGTAGTCGCCGAATTCCAACTCGAGATAGTCCGAGATGCTCTGGATTCGCGCATCGACCGCAATGGTCTCTCTGAAGTCCTCGTGGTATGCCCCCATCATCATGTTTCTGGCGTTCTTATCCCCAATACCTGGCAGGGACTTCAAGAAGCGCAGCTTGCCCTCAGTCGCCTTCTGCGCCAAGAGCAGGCGTCGGGCCTCCTCCAGCCCACCCATCGCCTCAATGTGATCATAGCAGCCTGCGAACAGATCTGCTTTTCTGTCTGGCCACCGGATACCAGCGTGCTTGAATGCTTCCCTTATCTCCCCGTTACGCTCAGCGGCCGGAAGCTGTGAGAGGGCTTCGTACGCGAGGCGTGCCAGGTTGTCGGGATCCGCCGTCAGCCGATCCCAGCCGCCTACACCGCCCCAGATTGCATAGGCTTTGACCAACCGGTGCCAGAGGAAATCGGGTCGTTGGATGAGCCTCTTGCCATCCTCTTTCAGAGCCTCTAGGTGGTCCCTGTGCCGACCGTACAGCTCCTGGGCTATCTGTGCGAGCAGAGCGCGTTGTTCTGGGTAGCTCACGTTGCTTCCTAGAGTTCTTGAGAGCTTAGTTCTCACTCAGCCACACGGCTGGACGTCTGTCATCGATGTGCTGACTGGCGCTCAGGATCTCCTCGCCTGCCCACGCTGGTGCTGCGGCCACTATGGCACGTAAGCGGCGTCGATACCTCTTCAGGACGAACCCGGTGATGGCACTCTCGATGGGCCCACCCGGCTCGATAGTCTCGAGGGCTTCGATGGCACGAACAAGAGCCTTGCCTTGCTCCAGAACACGCTCTGCGGCTGCTATTTCCGCCTCTTTGTCCACCACCACACGGCTCCTATCGCAGCTAAACCAAGGGCCAGCACGAAGGGTGCTACCGTGGGCCCTGGAGCGCCTGGCCCATGAGATACCCAACGAAACCAAACACCGCGCCTGCAGCTAGGAGAGCGGCACCTGTCAGCGGCTTTGGTCGCGTTGTCCCCATCTGACCAGTCTCTTATTCCTAGCTTCGTCTAGGAGGGGGCACCCGGCGCATGTTCGTAGGCGAAGATCCCCCCGGCCTCACACCCAGTATACTATCAGAAGTCGAAGCTATGCCGT
>PWZA01000042.1 GCA_003567655.1 Dehalococcoidia bacterium | reverse complement strand
CCTGCCAGTGCCGAGGAGGGTTTTGAGATAGTTCGCCGCAGGCTGTTCCAACCACTGACAGACCAGAGTCAGTTCGTAGCCAGAGACACGGTGGCAAGGGCTTTCCGGGAGCTCTACAGCAACCACCAGCAGGAGTTCCCTACTGAATGCCACAGTGGGGACTATGAGGCGAGACTGAAGGCGGCATACCCAATACATCCGGAGATCTTTGATCGCCTCTACTCCGATTGGTCAACGCTGGTGAAGTTTCAGCGTACGCGTGGTGTTCTGCGGCTGATGGCAGCCGTTATACACAATCTCTGGGAGAAGGGAGACCAGAATCCGCTTATCATGCCCTGCAGTATTCCTCTCTCCGATCCTTATGTGCAGTTCGAGTTGACCCGTTACCTTTCCGACAACTGGACGCCGGTAATCGAAAGAGATGTCGACGGCCCGGGGTCCAGGCCTTTGCAGATGGACAATGAGATACCCAATTTGGGAAGGGTATCTGCCTGCCGCAGGGTAGCCAGGACTATCTATCTCGGTTCGGCGCCAACCGCTACTGCTGCACATAGAGGTATCGAGGACCGGCGCATCAAACTTGGATGTGTAATGCCCGGGGAGACCGCAGCAGTTTTCGGAGATGCTATGCGCCGCCTGTCCAGCTCCGCCACCTATCTCTATCAAGAGGGTCCGAGATACTGGTACTCAACGCAGCCCACTCTTACGCAGATGGCGGCAGAGCGGGCCGAGGATCTGAAACGGAATCCCGAGTCGGTCAGTAGGGAGATTGAGAGGCGAGTCAGGCTGGAGACCAAGAATCCAGGGGACTTCAGCCGTGTTCATCCGTTTCCGCAGTCCGGGCATGACATCCCTGATGATATGGACGCCAGGCTTGTAGTACTGGGCACAGACTATCCATATGTCAAGGATGCTGAGAACAAGGCCCGAGCCGCGGCAATAGCGATGCTTGAGACCAGGGGCAATGCCCAGAGATACTATCGAAACAGCCTCGTATTCCTGGCGGTGGATAAGACCAGGCTACAGGATCTGGATGAAGCGGTGCGTACTTACATGGCATGGAACTCGATCATCGATGACCGCGACCGCCTTGACCTCACAGCGAATCAGGTCAAGGGAGCGGAGACACAACGAACAGGCGCTGACGGCGTTGTGACATCGCGGATACCGGAAGCCTATCAGTGGCTTCTGGTTCCCGTGCAACAAGATTTCACAAGACCCGTCGAATGGAAGCCCTACCGTCTGGTTGGGCAGGACAGCCTGGCAATCCGAGCCAGCAAGCGGATGAGAAGCGAGGAACTGCTATTGACAAGGATGGCGGGGACCGCTCTCCGCCTTGACCTGGATAAGATCCCTCTTTGGCGCGGCGACCATGTTGAGGTCAGACAGCTTGCCGACGATTACGCTCAGTACTGCTATCTTCCGCGCCTGAAAGACACTTCAGTTCTCATAGCAGCGATTGAACAGGGTGTTGGTTCACTACTGTGGCGGCAGGACACTTTTGCCTATGCCGACAGCTATGACGAAAGCGCCGGACGTTATCTCGGTCTGTGCTGTGGACAGCAGATGAACCCGCTGGGGAGTAACCTCGCGGGTTTGGTGGTCAACCCCGCGGTGGCCGAGAGGCAGATTAACACTGAGGCAAAAGTGCGACCGGGTGGGACTGGGGGTACCGCCTCTGATGACAGCGACGGGTCTGGCGACACTTCCGATACAGGCGGTGGCTCTTTGGTTGATGGCACCGGATCCGACGGGACTGCGGCTCCTAGGCGGTACTATGGCAGTGTTAGCCTCGACCCCGAGCGGGTTGGTCGTGATGCTGCGAAGATCGCCGAGGAGGTGATCGCACATCTGACCGGGTTGGTTGGTGCGGAGGTGAAGGTAACGATGGAGATCGAAGTGCGCGTTCCTACCGGTGCACCAGAGAGTGTCGTGCGAACGGTGACGGAGAACGCACGCACTCTTAAGTTCACGTCGCAGGGATTTGAGAAGGAGTAAGGCTGATCTGGACTGAGTCAGTGCATGCTTGGTTGAGTGGAGTACCTGGCATCACTAGCTATACGACGCGGGGCACCTAGCTCAGCCTCTGTCCTCTCAACCGCTTCTTGGGGCACGGCCAGGAATACATTGACTACCTCTCTTGTGATTCCCGAATTCGGGAATCGCCATACCAACTAGGCCGACTGCAAATCAGGGCCTCATGTTCCCGGAGTTGGGCCTCGTCTCGACCTTCTTCTTGAACTCTGCGCCCGTCAGCAGGACTGAAGCTTTGCTCTACCCTCAGCTGTTAGCTTGTATGTTGACCCCTTGCCGGGACGCTGCTCCAGAGTCACATACCCTTCTGGACGCAAATGTTGATAGGCTACTCTACTCCCACAGTAGTCTCTCCATAGCTCCTTTCTGTGATTGGGTGTTATCTCATTCCAGTCTTTGGAGGGATCCAGAGAGCCACTGAATCTACGGTAGAAGCCCTCCTCGATCTCTTTCAGTGAAGCTTCGCCGCCCAACTCCTCAAGCACCTGAAGCGTCGGGCAGACGAAGTCTTTGATCTTACGCAGGGTCATTGTGAACCTCCTCTCTTGTTTCGCAGGGCACTCGTACCTTGAGGAGATGATACATTACCCGAGGTAGGCATTTCAAGACTCGTGAGTATCGTGGTGTATTGGCTATGAGACACAGGGTCAGCATTCTGGGCCAAGTCCACCACAATCGAGGCGATATGTATTGCGCGTTGCTGCCATCAGCTGCTTAGAGCGAGCTACTGGCCGAGCATCTAACCCTCCGCACGCGTTGTCTCCTCGGCCAGGACATCACGAAACCTGACGTATCTAACCAGTTCGTCCATGTCAAAGACGTAGTGAATACTGGCCGCATAGTCGCATTCAGGATTCCGTTCGAGTCCCTTTGCCTGCCCGTCGGGATCGATCCAGTCGAGTATCTTACCACTTTGAACCAATGCGAACGGGAAGTACCAGGCCATATAACCGATCTGCATATCGTGATAGAGGAGGGGCCTGTCGAGAAAGAAGGCTGTTCTGCACCGAGGACAGGCGAACAAGTTTGTCTTCCCCTCCAGCAGAGCTGTCTTGGCTTCGGGGCTGACCTGGGCGTTGATGGTATCCAAGACTATCACCTCATCCTTTGCGCTGCAGTCGGGGCATTGTATCTCCTTGTATCTGTGCAAAGTCATCTATCATCTCCTTGAGTGCTTTCCTTGGGTATGTGCTAAGCGACAAGGTCGGGCTGCGTGTCGGTAATCGGTGTGGCGGTGGCTCTGATCTGACGCAGCGGGCATACGGCGGAGTGGAAGAAGACTGCGGAAACAGCCCAGCCATAGATGAGAATGTCGGTGACCGAGAACGCGGACATGGCCCCCATGATGTAGGCGCCGTAGTAGCGCCCCTCCAGGTAACCGGTGGCGAACTGCATGGCCGCAAAGACCATCGTGACGGCTCCCAGCAACCAGAGGAAGAAGGATGGGGCGCGACGGTATCTCCTCGTCCAGTGCAGCAGGTAGAAGAGAAGCAGTCCGGCGCCGGTCGCGAGCCCGCCGGCATAGCGCACTATCGTGCGAGGCGTCCCGGTTAACCACTCGGGCAGGGTCACCGACGGGTTGATGCCCAGGAAACCCGGTTGGAGTTCGCCCAACGGCACGCCGAGGGCCAGCGCGGCCAGGATATGGGCTGCCTCGTGGACAAGGACCGAGGCAGCCGCTATCGCCACCGTGT
>PWZA01000229.1 GCA_003567655.1 Dehalococcoidia bacterium | reverse complement strand
CAACCCGACCAGGGCCATAGGGCTATACGAGAAAGTTGGGTTCAAGGTCAAGAGGAAAGACTTCATCTATCAGAGAAGGCTGTAAGCATCGTCGCATGCTGCAACGACACCTCTCATCCGTCGGGTCGACTTACCCGGCCCGGACACAGTACCTGGAAACATCACTCCTCTACTAGATCTCCCTTGACAGACCGTCGCCTCGTTGTTATCATTTAGATTGGGGGGGATGTGGTGTGAAGTTGAACAGAAGGACCGCGCGGCATCCAGCCACATATTCGGCGATCATCTTCTTTGTTCTCGTTGTTGCGCTAATTGCGCTTGCTACACGGCCCTCACAGCCCGAAGCGGGAGCAAGTCTGGCAGATGTTAACCTCGACAGTCTGACCATACTCCACGTAGGCGGTGGTGACTTAGCGACTCAGTTGGTGCATCGCCTGGAGGAGGCCGGAGGCCGGGTCGTCCGTTCGCCCGGCATTCCCGAAGCCCCGGACCTCGGTCCTGAGGTTATCGTCGTGTTCGGCGGTGAGTGGTTTGAACAGAGAGCCTATGATCCGGCGCTTCACGACTTCCTCAGGCTCGCCTCGTCCCGAGGCGCCAGCCTGGTGATGGCCGATGGGACCACCACAGTGTTCTTCGAAGTCCTGGACATGGCCGGGCTGTATGGAATCCCTGTAACTGAGACCGGGGAAGTAAGAAACCCTGCCTACTTCAACCCGGCTCTGGCAGGCTTCAGGATGAAGGAAGTAGACGGCCATACTGGCCCTTCGTTTCTCCTCAGTATGGAAAGCAGCGCCCATATTCTTGCGGAGTCGCTTGTTAGCTGGATTCACGGATGGTCCGATGGGCCGCTTCAGCCATCGACACCTGTCTCCGAACCCCACCTGCGGTATGTCGGCGAGCATAACTACTCACCTCTCCTGGATTCAGACCCGCACGGAAGACTCAACGTGACCGCCGCCGTCTACCAGCTCATGTACGATGGCGTTGCCGACTATGACTGGTACTTCTACCGGATCGAGGTTCGATCAGTGTCCGGGGCCGTAGCTTACTCCTCGGCGTGGAGGAACGACTGTACATGGGCTCACCATCAGGTGGTTGACGCAGGCACCAACACATGGATGGGCACCCGTGGCCCCGGGACGAGCGGTGGCACGGATACTGTGCACGTATTCCTTCGGCCTTGGGACACCCCAATAGGTTCGAGGGCGTACGACCCACAAGGCTGGAGGTATTCGATTGACGGTGTGGTAGTCCTCGCCCAGGGCTCCTATCTCCGGCACAGGGTCTCCTGGCTGCACGATATAGACCGGTCTGCGCCGACGGCGCGTGATACGTACCTGTCGGTGCCGGGCTTTGTGGTGAAGACGAGGCAGGGCTATCCCTGCCTGGTCGACGCCTGGTATCAGGTGCAGTTCGCCCGGCAACCACTCTGGTGGAGTACCCGGACAGCAGGGCCCAGCCCGACCCTGATGCTGGACGCATTCAGAGGGGGGGACTGAAGGGGCGGCTGATTGTCATATGGTATCTTTGTCGCATTCATCTGCGGCAGGAGCACGTCATGAGAATAGCGGCAGGCATCATCTTACTGGGACTGGGCGCCACTGGAGTAATCAACAGTCTGCTCTTTCTATGGTTTGAACTCCGGTCACCTGTCACCTTCAACCCATTTGCAGCATTGTCTGTAGTGGTTCTTCTCGTCGGGGCAGGCATCGTGGGAGGCGGCATCAGTGCAATCAGAAGGAAGTTCGTCTGGTGGTCTTTGATGGCAGCCGCCTGCCTCGTGATCTTCGCGATTGCTGCCACTGTTTTCGTGCTCCTTATGACACGCACTCCCCTCATCCCTGGAGAGGACCCTGCTTCGCTTGCCTGGCGACTGCGATCATCATCACCGTTCTGGGGGATATGCGGCATTCCTGGTCTTCTGGCACTCATATTCCTGGTCAAGCGAAGGGAAGAGTTCCAGACCTGAGTCCACCCCAGCCTGCTCCCGGCGACGATCGGGTGGACAGAATCCATCGTCTCTGCTAGAATTCCGCCCGCTGGCAACCGTAGACCAACTCTACGGCACATCGCGTTCATCCATGCTCAGTCCGTCACCCGCGCATGTGCCGTCGAAGGCCTGAAGGGCAGAGAACGCTGTCAGGAAACTTATAATGGATTAAAGGGAACATGGCACTGAACATGCGACGATATAGCAGGGGCACAGATGAGCCCGTATGGGTCGACGTCATCAACGCAGCCTACAGGGATGACGAGGACTTCAGGTCCATCACGCTCGACGAGTTTCTGCTTGAACAGAATCGCCCGGGCTTCGACTTCGACGGGAGGTTCATAGCCGAGCTTGATGGCAGACCGGTGGCCATGGTTCATGCCAGTGTAGACAGGGCGCGAACGGACGGGCAGGGCTTCATCCGTTTCGGAGTCATCCCTGAGTTTCGTGGCCGCGGAGTCGAGAAGCAGCTTATGGAGACCGCCCTCGAGGAACTCAAAGCCCGGGGCATGACAACGGGGCAGGCCGGAACCGAGTCCGCTAAAGAAGACAACGTGCGGCTATTGGAAGGGTTGGGATTCAAGCGCATTAGGGTGTTCAGCCTGATGGAGATGGATCTTGCAGAAGTACCCCGGCATGTCGGAGAGAACAAAGAGGTGACGATCAGACCGCTTAGGCTGGATGTGGACGAGGACATACAACTCTTCGACCGGCTCCATAACGAATCCTTCAGCGAGCACTTCAACTTCAGGCCGCATACACTGGAGGAGACGCGCCATCGCCTGTTGAACAACCCCTATCTGAAACAGCGGGAATCATTCTTCGCCGTTCTTAACGGAGACTCTGTTGGCTACGTCGGTGTCGGCATCGACGAGAAGTACAATCTCGAGAGGAACACCAGGATCGGCTGGGCCACGGTCATCGGCGTCCTCAAACCGTACCGAAGCGCAGGGGTGGGCACCAGCCTCATCCTCCATGCCGTCGAGAACCTCAAGGGCAAGGGTATGACCAGAGCGCTGCTGGGCGTGGACGACAACAACACGACCAGAGCCATCGGGGTCTACGAGAAGGTGGGCTTCACGGTCAAGAGGAAAGACTTCGTCTACCAGAGAAGCCTGTAACCCCTGATCAAGTTCCGGCAGACAGGCACACGTCTGCCGCGTCAAAGCTCGAGACCGCCTTCGATGCCGGATTGGCTCAGGGGTAGAGCAGCAGAGCTTGAACACTGCCAGACAGCCTGAGCACCAGAGCTTTGACACTGCCACGGCTTCTGAGTAGACTGGATCATGCGTAAGTTCCTCAAGGTACTCGGTGCCGTCCTTCTATTCCTGTTCGGCCTTCACTGGGCATTCGCTGCGGTGTTCGGACTTGTAATCGCCTGGGGGGAGCCTGGTGCCTGGACCTTTCTCCCGTTGCTTATTCCGGCTGGCGCCTTAATCGCTGTGGCCATTGCCATATTCAAGTGGGCACGCGAGCAACCACGCCCCGGAAGAGATTTGCTACAGCATGCACTTCCGTATCCTCTCACCTTGGATGGCCCCTGGTCGTTTACAGAGGATCCCTGATCGCATATAATAGTGCCGGTGCGGTTCTGTGTTCTACATCAGAGACCAGAACCGGCTTCGATGCCAGCGTAGCTCAGGGGTAGAGCAGCGGTTTCGTAAACCGCCGGTCGTCGGTTCGAATCCGACCGCTGGCTGGAGGTCATATGAGCAAGTTAGCAGACAAGTTGAGTAGCCT
>PWZA01000035.1 GCA_003567655.1 Dehalococcoidia bacterium | reverse complement strand
CCGACTTCGGCTCAGAGGAGATCGAGGAAGCGCTTGCGGAATACCGCAGACGCCAGCGCCGCTTCGGCAGAATATGATCCCCAGGCCCTGTTCAGTTACAGGCGGTGGAAATGGAGACAAGGTGGCCATAGACAGAACTTTCATGCTCGTGTTTCCGCTAACTCTGTGACGGCTACCACAGGGTATTGTGTGAGCGTCGAGGTGATTGATATACTCAAACTGAATCCCAAGAACACGGGTACGAGGCAAGATCCAAGCGAGACTATCGGTGTCTGCCTGCTGTCCATGCACCACTTGAATAGGGCAGATCTCTGAGTGTGTTGGTTTTTTGGCATGTAGATACAGATACGGAGGTGTTAGTATGGGTGAAGTACAGTGTGCAGTTGATTCGATCAGGGTGGCGGAGGGCCGGCCTCAAGAACTGACTCTCATTCTAAAACAGAAAGGCGAGAACACGTATCTGCCTGTCTGGATAAGCCAGCATCAGGGGCAAATCCTAGCTAATGAACTCAATGGCAAACCTGACAATGCGAAGGACGTTGATGCATTTCTCGGCGAGAACAATGCTACCGACTCGGAAATCATAGCTGGCATCGTATATCTCGATGAAAGTGCCTTTCACGCTAAGGTATTGCTGTCAGGGCACCCTTCGCCCTATGAGGTTAGCTGTCCCATTGGCCTTGCATTAGCTATAGCTGTTAGGGCCAGGGCACCGATACTGGTTGACGAGTCTCTCTTTGACAGGGCCGGCGTGCGTCTTTCTTCCTGATCTGCGTTAGCTACACACAGACCGATCCTATGACATGCTACCGTCGACAAGTCATGTATATGCGCCTGTGGTCTCACAGCGATTACGCTCGAATCCCCGACCGGTGTGAAAACGCGAACTCGCGCTGAACGCCGTTTGAAGCTATTGGACACTCAGCTTGAGATCGCTCCTCGGAGTGTGCTGACCTAACACGAAGAAATCGTAGGGGAAACCGAGTGATTACCCCGTGGTTCAAGGCCGGACAACGCCAACGTTAACGGAGCCTATCGAAGGATAAGCTTCGAAGCATAAACCGCGCCGCAAGAAACTGCCCAAAACCGTATCACCTTGGCACTCGATGGTGTTTAGCTTGAACACCGAGTAGGATTACCTGTGATCTGACAATTCTAGTAGTCCCAGAATCGACTACCAATCCCATGCTGTGTCGGGCCGTGGAGAGAAACATGCAGTTGCCTTCAGCACCCAGACCAGCGATCCATGGCTCGGCATATCAGCCGGATTCCGATCACACATTCCAAGTGATTGTTGGACCACAATCCAGGTAAAGGTGCAGTTTGGCCGTCTGCCACCCTCTGGAATATCACATCGGCGCCGGACCACAAGGGGCGCTCATATCTTGGTGTGAGCGCCCCTTGATCGTGGCAGGACCCATCTGTGACTTTCTATCATCGGCAGTCAGATCACTCAGAACCTGATAGCCTCATCAATGCGTCACCGTCCTCCCCTCCGCTGTGAAGGATCTATGACACGTATGGTGTCTGTGCCCTCAAAGGCAACTCCATCGACGTCTCCTGCAACTGTCAACACCACCCCTACGTCATGAAGCCCTTCAAACCATCCGGCTACAGTCGCCCTGTCGAACTTCACCATGAGCACACCATGCTCCACCTCGCCCCAATCGGCAATAACGCAATTGCCGTCATAGCTAAGATGAACCCCATCGACGTTGATATCCTCAACGGCGTATTCCTCCGGCAAGCCTATGCTTGCGGTTATCCACTCGCCTCGTGCCTGGAGGTTCAGGGTCCTGGGATCGATAGTTACAAGTGCTTCGGCTCTGGGCATGAACTCGTCACCTGTCAGTTCACTGCCTGCAATAATAGTACGCTCGAATACGCCATCACCGTCAGCGTCAACCTGGACAGTCACACCATCCTCACCCTGTGCAAGAGCATCCCAGTTGATGGTGTACAAGTGGACTGCACCTGCAGACGTCGGGATGTCTGTAGCGGTGAACATGACAACGTTGTCATCATCAACACGGGTTATTCTCAGTCCGTAGTTTCCTTCGTCTGTGCCTGCCATCTCGTAGCAGTAGATGTCTAACGGGAAGAATACCGTAACTCCTCCATCACTGTACATAGATCCCGGAATCTCATGCCTCACCTCTCCGTTCATTAGGCCGGTTGTTCTGCCTTGCGAATCGCGCACTCGGAGTTGGACAGGACTGAAAACCTTCGACACCTCATACTCAATCGCACTGCTTAGCATCTCAGTAATATTGTCCGCGAGCCCCTTGACGACCTCAAACGCTTCGTCCACCAGGTAGTCACGTATCACATCGTAAAGAATATCTGGCAGAGTCTCGCTGTTGACTATGTAGTTCCGTAGTTGGGTGAGCTGGAATGATGGGTGTGCCTTCGTGTAGTCTGACAAGGTCTTACCATCAAAAATCGGGGCGAGGTCGAAGAACGCTTTCACCACCCCATCTCTAATGAGAATTTTCTTAGCCTCTTCCTCTCCGAGAAGGTGACGGTTAATGAGATAGTCTGTACAGAGGAAGCCGTAATCCAGGAGCTTCCCGGCTGTAGGATTCAAGGCTGATACGCCAGCCACAACAACTGCTTGACACCGGTCCTTTACGAAGCGCGCAACGGCCTGTGCCTGCTCTACATTTCGGTCATAGACGAGAAACGCTCCTTGGAAACTGGCAGTAGATAGCTTGCCATAATCAAAGGACATCTGTACGAGCCTGCGAGCTTGCTCAAGATCTCCGAGATCCAAGGCGTCCTCGGCAAGTACGAGGGACTTAACCCGCAGATAGTTGTAGTCGAGACCAGCGAAGTAATGCATATCGTACGCTTCCCATGAGTCAGTTGCGAACGATTTCCAGTACATCCAAAGTGTTGCGACCGAGCCACCAAAGGACGCGTCATTCAGCAGGTAGGGTGGGATGTAAGCGCTCACGTTCTTCAGGCCGTCAATTTGCTTTCTCAGGAGGGCGACGTCATCAGCTACCGTGTCCTCCTCGTACACCATGATGCTTTTGACCCGGTCTGTATGAATCAACCAGTTTCCGAGTTCTATACATGTGTTCCAGTTGTTCTCGTCCAACAACCTCCGTTCATCCTGGGTTGGATTCTCTATTTGGAAAGCAACAAAGAAGCGATATTGACCTCTTTGATCCAGTGTCAAAGATCCTTGGTACTCATATGATACATTGGGCAGAAGCGTCACTGACCGGAAAGTGAAATCCGGAGCCCCTTCTGATGGGATAAATCCGTTCAGTCTGCCTCCAACAGTCAATACATCGAAGGTGATGGGAACATGTCCGATGTTCTTGATGGTGAATCGCGCCTCCAACACATCTCCCACGTTGTAGATGTCCTTGACTGGAGTGATGCTTAACGGGGAAGTGAGTACCGGTAGTGCGGGAGCGGGCACCAGAATCGTGGCAAGGCCGAAAGCGATGTGCCCCGAATCATCCTTCACCTGCGCCCAGACCTCTTTGTACCCGGGTGTGTCGAACGCCCATCGTTTGACCTTGGTCTCTGCATCCCAATCATCCCGAGAGGCGTTCCAATCAAACCAGTCTGTCCATCTACCTGTTGGATAACCGTCGCGGACATGGTCGCTCGAGAAACGGACCTGCTTGATGCCGGATTCGCTGATCGATTGTCCCACATAGATGTCGAAGAACTCCCAGACGCCAATCTCGTCGACTTGGACTCCATCTGTTTGGAGCCTAACAACACAGATTGGTG
>PWZA01000202.1 GCA_003567655.1 Dehalococcoidia bacterium | reverse complement strand
CCCTGGCGAGCCGATCAGAACTGTATGCGAGTTCAACCTTCCAGCTCTTGAGTACAACGATACATGGATGCCTGAAACGTGGGTCACTGAATGGCAGAAAGCCTTCGATGTCGAAAAGGTCAATAAGCAGTTCTACCGGCAAATCTCCCAGTTCTACTACCGACTCACCGGCAAAGAAGGTCATAGACCAGAACTCGTGCTGCCGTACGTCGGGGACGATCTAGGCAGCATCAGTACTTACGAGGAGTTCGCCGTACGGCTCATTGGCCGTTCTATCTTCTGCTGGTTCCTCAAGCACAAGGTATCCGAAGAATCTGAGATGCCTCTGATTCCCTCGGAGGCGCTGTCGCTGGCGGCCGCCAGGGAGACGGAGGATTTCTATCACTCCATTCTGGAACCGCTTTTCTTTGAGGTGATGAATAAGCCGCTCAAAGACCGGAAACCACTTACCATTCCGCGGTCGGACATAATCCCGTTCCTTAACGGCGGCCTATTTGAACCACACCACAACGACTTCTATGTCGGAGAGCCGAACTACGGGCTCAAGATCCCGGACGCATGGTTCATCGACTTTTTCAGCCTCCTGGAGAGATACAACTTCACCATAACAGAGAACAGCAGCATCGACGTTGACGTTGCTGTTGACCCGGAAATGCTCGGCAGAATCTTTGAGAACCTGTTGGCGGAGGTGGTGCCGGAGACAGGAGAGACTGCCCGTAAAGCCACCGGCAGTTACTACACGCCGCGTGCCATCGTAGATTATATGGTGGAGCAGTCGCTGAAGCAGTATCTGCTCACTCGAACCGAACTTGGTGAGGACAGAGTGATCCGGCTCCTCGATTACGGAGAGAGTGCGGAGGACTTCCTTCCTGATGAGAAGCTGGCAGCGGTAACCGCGCTGAAGGAGATAAAGGTTATCGACCCTGCCTGCGGCTCTGGTGCCTTTCCGATGGGGATCTTGCACCGCATGCTGGCGGTACTGCAGAAGGTGGATCCGAGGCTCGAACTATGGCGTGCCCAGTATTTGAGATCCCTCGATGGCATAGTGCGGCGGACTGTGGAGAAGAACATCAGTCGCGAAAACTGGGCATATATACGGAAGCTGATGATAATCAGGGACTGCATCTATGGAGTAGACATCCAGACCATCGCAGTTGAGATTGCCAAGCTGAGGTGCTTCCTTTCACTGGTGGTGAATGAGATCGTCATGGATAGCGAAGAAAACCGCGGCATTGAACCTCTGCCCAACCTGGAGTTCAAGTTTGTGGCAGCAAATTCGCTTATTGGCTTGCCGCCGACAGCGAGTCAGAGTGGATTCGGTGTTACTGCGGCAGTTAGTAAGCTGAAGGAACTCCGGGAGGCTTACCTGCGAAGCTTTGGATCGGAGAAGGTGCAAATTGAGAGGGAGTTCAGAGCCACCCAGCAGAAGCTGTTCAGAGAGAATGTGCAATGGGCGGTGGCGGATACCCTTGTAAGGCAGTTAACGGAGTGGGACCCGTTTTCCCACGAATCCTGTAGCTGGTTTGCCCCAGGTTGGATGTTCGGTATTGAAGGTGGCTTCGACATTGTCATCGCTAACCCACCTTACATCAAGGAATATGTGAACCGGAAGGCATTCGACGGCATAAGGCAATCACCCTATTACAAGGGTAAGATGGATATATGGTATTTCTTCGCCTGTAGGGGCATCGATGACCTGAAAGACGATGGCGTACTGACATTCATTGCTCAGAACAACTGGGTTACGAGTTACGGGGCCTCCAAGCTGCGAAGCAAAATCATCTCTGATACTAGGATAGTTGCATTGTTGGACTTCGGTGATTACAAGATATTTGAAACTTCAGGTATCCAGACCATGGTTATGGTTTTTCGCAAGGATGGTGAGACTGACAACTACACGTTCGACTATCGAAGGATTAGCGGCGATGCGGTGAGTGTAGAAGACATGTTCGCTCTGCTAGCTCGCAAGACAAGTTCTAACATCGAATACCTCGAGCCACCTGTTAGTAGACATAAACTGGTAAACACGACTCTCACTTTCAGTCATTCGGTTACAGCAAAGGTGCTAGAGGATATAGAGTTGAAAGCGAGCTTCCAGCTCAATGGGGGCGAGATCGCCAACGGGATACACCATCATCATGACGCTGTGAACCGAGAACGGAAGCGAGTATTGGGTAATGGCTTTGAAGTCGGAGATGGGATTTTCGTTCTGAACGAGCACGAAAGAAGGCGCATACCTTTCCTGGCAGACGAGTTGACATTAGTAAGACCGCATTATACTACCCGGGAGCTTCGTAAGTGGTACGGAAGCCCCAAGAACAAGCAGTGGGTGATTTACACAGACTCGTCCTTCAAGCAGCCAAGCAGGATTAAGCCTTATCCCAACATCAAAGCACATCTCGACAAGTTCAGAGATGTGATCACCTCTGACAATTGGCCGTATGGCCTGCATCGTGCCCGAGACGAGCGTTTCTTCAGAGGCGAGAAGATAGTTGCGCTTAGAAAGTGCACTGAGCCAACGTTCACATATACGGGCTTTGACTGCTATGTATCGGCAGCCTTCTATGTCATCAAGAGCGACAGAATAGACTTGAAGTATCTGACGGCCATCTGCAACTCAAAGCTCATCGCTTTCTGGCTTAAGAACAGGGGCAAGATGCAGGGGAACAACTACCAGATTGACAAAGAACCTCTT
The DNA here is from genome assembly GCA_003567655.1 of Dehalococcoidia bacterium. Classification (GTDB taxonomy): domain Bacteria; phylum Chloroflexota; class Dehalococcoidia; order GIF9; family AB-539-J10; genus RBG-13-51-36. The sequence continues at coordinate 1,071 of PWZA01000202.1, read as the reverse complement.
CTTGCCATCCCGATATGCAAACCTTCATTCCAGGAGCAGCAACCTGTCATCGCTATCGTTGACCGGATTCTGGCCAATGCAGGAAACAGCAACTACCCTGACAATCCCGCTGACCTACCTCAACTCAGGGAACTAGAAAGCCAGATCGATCACATTGTCTATCAGCTCTACGACCTTACGCCGGAGGAGATAGCAGTGGTTGAGGGAACCCTCAAGAGGTAGGCATCTATCCATAGAACGAGAGTAACCGTGCAGTACGCAGCCGTCGCTCGAGATGGAGATGAACCATGAAAAGAGACAGGATACTGTTCGATTCGACAGGTGCTGTCAGGTCTCCATCCGAGATACGAACCGAGATATGTCGCTTCAGAGATGATTATGCCAGTGCCACGTGCCAGATCATTCACGACTCTGAGGAACTGGATGAAGATGGTGAGGCATTCGTCGCGTGTGCGTCACTTATACTCAGGAGGTTCGGCATGACGCGGAGCGGCCCATTCGGTAAGAACATGAATGCTGAAGCCTCGCTACGCAATTGCTGGGATGAGGTTGGAGGCTCGCTTATCAGTATCAAGCAGTCCCTGGTACATAGCGGTCACCCGAGGGCTAGACTACTCCTCGAAATGGACGAGAGCAGACGTAACAAGGTTACAGCAGATATCTGGACTGCGATTAAGCGATTGCTGCCATATACGATGGGCGAAACCGCTTATGGGCTTGTAGGAGCCAGCAAGATACTGTTCTCTGTCTTCCCGGAGATTGTCCTGCCCATCGATAATAGACAGTGGCTGCATGTGTTTCAAACGGTGGATATCACAGATGTTATCAAGTGGATGGCATTCGACATTCAACGTTGGGAGAGCCTCACAAAGGAAAAACTCAACGAGCTCGACCCCAAAAAGAGACTAACCACCCTTCCCTCTGTATACAATGTCATGGCAATGGCTGCCAGGCCATGAAGAATGATGTGGCAGTCAAGGTCTGAGTTAGCTTTGGGGGTACGCGACGACACATTTCGTCATTCTGTTGGCTGGGCGGCTGTATTCTGGGAGTCTGTTATGCCTGACTGGT
>PWZA01000206.1 GCA_003567655.1 Dehalococcoidia bacterium | reverse complement strand
TGGCGCGGCCTTGACGGCTAGTGGTGCCGTGACGCTGCAGTCGGGCTCCATTCTGGATGCGAGTGACATCGAGCCGGAGGGTTGGGATCCTGTTGTGCTGATGCACTATGGCTCGCTATCGGGGACATTCAGCACGGAGAATGTGCCTGCCGGCTGGTCGGTCGATTACGCTTTCGATGGCAACAAGATTGCTTTGATGCCCGATGCTCCCGGATTCTATTTCGTCACCTACAATGGCAACGGGCATACGGATGGAACGGTTCCGACGGACCCGGCCAGTCCGTACGATCCCGATACGCAGGTGACGGTGCTTGGCGCGGGCGATCTTGCCCGGACCGGATATACCTTCAGTAGCTGGAACACGGCTGCCAACGGTTCCGGCACTAGCTATAGTGCGGGCAATACCTTCACGATAACCACTCACACCACGCTCTATGCGCAGTGGACGGCGAATACCTACACGGTGACCTTTGATCAGCAGGATGGCGAAGGCGGTAGCACCAGCGTCGTTGCAACCTTTGGTTCACCGATGCCGGCCGCCACGGCACCAACACGCGACGGGTATCTCTTCTACGGTTATTTCACGGCCGGTAACGGCGGTGGAACGCAATACTATACCGGCGAGATGGGTAGTGCCCGTGACTGGGATATTGCTGGCGACACCACGCTCTACGCCGATTGGTTGGATCCGACGGCTCAGGTTGTCGAAGTGTTAAATCCCTATGCGGCTGTGGACTTTGACACATTCGAAGTACATCTGGGCGGTTTTCATAATCATACGACGCGCAGTGATGGTAATCACACGCCCAGAGAGTTGATTCTGGACTATCACGGTCGTGATTACACGGTACTGGCTATTTCGGATCATAATTATTCGAGCCAGGACGCGTCGGAGCATGTAACGCATCCTTGGGAAGACTACACCGACCCTCCCATCTACCCTGATCAGTTGAATCCGATCATGATCGACGTGCCCGCCAGTGAGCTGTCGCTCGGGGATCACATTGTGAGTCTGTTCTCATACTACAACAGCCAAAACAGTGATGTGCACACGCGCTTGACAGGGATTGGTAATGCCGGGGGCATAGGGTACTTTGCGCATCCTGGTCGCTACGAACGCAGTGCCCAATGGTATGCCGATCACTATGAAAATCATCCGCATATCTTCGGACAGGCGATCTACAACCAAGGCGATCGCTATCCGGGGGACCGCGCCAAGTGGGATGACGTTCTGAGCATCACGATGCCGGATCGTCCGGTTTGGGGTATCTCGGAAGATGACACGCACAGCACTTCGCACGTTGCCCGAAACCGCACATATATGTTCATGCCTTCATTGACGCATACCAACGTGCGTGAATCACTGGTCTCCGGCGCATTCTATTCGACCTACTCCGGGCAAACGCAAACGCCGCCATCCTTGACGGGTGTGACCGTGGATGAGTCAGCGGGGACCATCACCTTGGAAGCAGAAAATTTCACATCGGTCCGCTGGATCTCGATGGGGGCGGAGGTCGCTACAGGTCTTACGATTGATTTGTTAAACACGCCAGGTGTGGATAAATACGTTCGTGCAGAATTCCAGGGGGCTGAAGGCAGGATGTACACGAATCCGTTCGGTGTGGAGTTGAATATTATCAACCATCCGCCGGTGGTGGATGCCGGACCGGACCAGACCGTATTCCTGACCCTGGATCAGCCTTGGACTCCGGCGGCGCTGCCGCTGGCCGCTTGGTATGATGCCAGCGATACCGGCAGCCTGACAATGATGGAAGGCAAGGTTGCCGCGTGGCTGGACAAGAGCGGCAACAACAATCATGCCACACAGGGAATGGGTGACAATCGCCCGACCTTCGGCACCACGACGATTGGCGGGAAAGATGTCGTCTCGTTCCGCGTATCTGATCAGCAGCATTTGACTGTAGCAAACGATGCCAGCTTGCGTCTGGACTCTAGTGGTGGTGTGAACATTTTTTCCGCGATGACATTCGTAAGTTATGAGAATAACGGCAGTAGCCTCAACGCCCCTATGGGAAAAGGCTCGGTTACCGATGCATCCCATGCTTACGGTATGAGGACAGCCGCGAACACTTTGCGTTTCAAGGCTGGTGCCACGAATTCGCTGTCGGCAACGGTCAATCACGGAACAACCGTACTCTTCTCGGGGGTTCGGCGTGATTCGGAAGAAATAGCAGAGCTATACCTTGATGGATCCTTTATAACCAGCCGGACCAGTGCTAATTTGAAAAACAGCGATAACACCGATCCTCTCCAAATCGGGCGTGATAGCTCCTCCAGCCGGTATTCCAATGTAGATTTTGGCGAGATCCTGATTGTGGGCGGCGAGCTTTCCACGGAAGACCGCCAGAAGATCGAGGGCTACCTGGCGCACAAGTGGGGGATGACGGGGAATTTGCCGGCGGGCCATCCCTACAAGGTAACCGCACCGGTTGCAGCATTGGCAACGGCTACGATGGCAGGTTCGGCCACCGATCCTGACGGGGATCCATTGACGTTCCTGTGGAGCAAGGTGGACGGGCCCGAGTCGACGGTGGTCTTCAGCGACCTGTCGACGACGAACGCAGTTGCGACCTTTATAACCGAAGGCGTTTACACCCTCCGCCTTACCGCCAGTGACGGGCGCGAGGAAGCGTATGACGAGGTCCTGATTACGGTCACACCGCCCACGACAGCTTACACCGTGACCTTCGACAAACAAGAGGGCACGGGCGGCAGCGAGTCGGTTATCGTTTACGAAGGCTCACCGATGCCAGCGGCTACTGCACCCACGCGTACGGGCTACACCTTCCTGGGGTATTTCACGGCCATCGATGGCGGGGGCGTCCAATATTACAATGCTGACATGTCAAGTGCCCGGAACTGGGATATTGAGGACGATGCCACGCTCTATGCAGCATGGAGTCTTGGCGTTGGTGTATCGTCCATTGACGGGATTTACGGAGTTGTTCAAAATGAAACGAATACAACAGTAACGACAGGCTACAGGGTGGATTTAAACTCTGGGCAATCCGGTGCCGGAGGGGGAGCGCCAAATCGGTATTGCAATACGCCGATTGTCGGGTTTGAGCTTCCGACATTACCGGTAGGGCATGAAGTGGCATCTGTCGCGATTCATTACCAGATTTCGGCATACCGAATGCATAACCGTGATGCGTTTGATGCACGGGTCTATTTGCTGGACTCGGATGATCCAAGTGCAATGGACACAACCTTTTATTATCATGGTCCAGAAGATACGCGTGATATTGTTCGTTTTGTTGGAAGTCATCCCCTTGTGTACGCTGATACTACCGATCAAGTTCCATGTGATCCGCCAATCAAGCTGTCCCACACTTTAAGCGGGGATGCCTTGGAACTATTCCAAAGCTTCTATGATGTTACAGAGCCAAAGCAATCCAAAGCGTTTTTCCGGTTCAATCGCTCGACGGTTTCCTTGGAAAACCTTGGGGGTAGCGCCCTCAATCGCTTTATCATTGACCGTGAGCCGGAGGTGTTGTGGATTGAGATTACGACCGTGGTCGATCGTTCTGCCGATTATCAGGATTGGTTAATGGAGCATTTCGGTGACCCGAATCTCGATGATTCGCAGCCGGCGGCCAGTGGGGTGCATACGATTCGAGATGCATATATTGCGGGGTTGAATCCGACGAATGCGACGGCGCGCTTTGTGATTGAGAATGTGGAGATGGACGCGGGAGAGCGGGTGTTGCGGTGGCCTGGTGTGGAGGGTCGTCTGTATAGCGTGTACTGGAGCAGTAACTTGCTTTATGGTGCCGGATTCGTAT
>PWZA01000010.1 GCA_003567655.1 Dehalococcoidia bacterium | reverse complement strand
GTGTACTCGCCGAGGGACTCGGTGGTGTTCGTGGCCTCACCTGCCCTTACATAGCGCCGCACGTAAGACACGTGTTTCATCAGTTCACCATCAGAGTAACCGGGGATTTCGGCAGGTCAAGGGATCAGTTGAAGCAGATGCTGCAGGACAAGGGGATCATGAGTGAGGTATACTACCCTCTGCCCATACATAGGCAACCTCTTTATGAAGACCTGGGATATAATGATACCCTGCCCAATGCGGAGAAGGCCTGTAAGGAGGTGCTGTCTCTGCCGGTGCACCCCTTGTTAACCACGGAGGAGTTGGAGTACGTTGTCCAAACAATCAAGAATCTCTGAACGCGCGGTCCTTAAGGGCAGAGTGCACCTTGGTGAAGGCGCAGTCCTGGAAGACTATGTGATTCTGGGTAGCACCGACGGGGGCGAGTTGAGCATAGGTCGGGACTCCATCATAAGATCAAGCACTGTCGTATACTCAGGGGTTCACATTGGAGATAGGTTCAGAAGTGGACACAATGCCCTTATCAGAGAGAACACTAAGATTGGACATGATGTCATGGTGGGCACCAACGCCGTACTCGATGGAGACTGTCGTATAGGGGACAATGTCTCCATTCAGACAGGCGCCTATGTAACCCGGCATACTGTCATAGAGGACGATGTGTTTCTTGGCCCCCATTGTGTTACCACCAATGACAAGTATATGGAGTATGGAGCTCAACTGAAAGGACCTGTTATCCGGAGATACGCGAAGATTGGGGCGAACGCCATCATCTTCCCCGGAGTCACTGTTGGTGAGGGCGCTGTTGTGGGTGCCGGTGCGGTGGTGAACAGAGATGTGGCACCGCGAACCATAGTAGTGGGCAATCCTGCCAGGAGCATTGCCGATGTATAAGGGGAAGCGAATCGCCGTAGTAGTGCCGGCCTATAATGAAGAAAGGTTCATTGCTCAAACCCTTAACACGATTCCACCGTTTGTTGACAGGGTCTATGCGGTGAATGATGCCAGCACCGACCGTACCCTGGAGATAGCGCAGGTTATTGCCAGAGCAGATAACAGGATTACGGTCATACACCGTGAGGAGCGAGGAGGAATCGGGGCTTCCGTAACGACAGGACACAAGAAGGCTCTCGAAGACGGGATGGACGTGGTGGCTGTAATGGCGGGCGACGGCGAGATGGACCCTGCGCGGCTGGGGAGTATTATCGATCCTGTCGTGGAAGGCAGAGCAGACTATTCGAAGGGAGACAGGTTCTCGATTGCTGGGTACAGCAGTGGAATGTCCCGTTGGAGAGTGTTCGGTAGTGTTGTGCTCACCTATCTAACGAGAATCGCATCAGGTTACTGGCATGTATCCGATCCGCAGCACGGCTATACGGCCATATCGCGGAATACGCTGGCCAGACTTCCTCTCAATAGGATGTACGAAGGTTATGCCTTCGAGAACGATATGCTAGTACAACTGAATGTGGCAGGTGCTCGGGTGTTAGATATTCCGATGCCTATGCCACGGTCGGCAGAAGTGACCAAGAAGTACTCAAAGATCACGTATCCGTCTTTCATCGTGAAGACGAGCTGGATGCTTGTTAGGAGTTTCGTCTGGAGGGTGTGGGTCAAGTATGTGAAGCGATCTCGCCTCAGTCCTGTGGCCTCTCGAGATGAGATCCGCCGAGAGTCGAGGCAGGGGCAATGAAAGTAGTACTGCTGTCTCCACATACTGACGACATAGAGCTCGGCGCAGGAGGAACTCTGATGAGGCTCCTTGAGGAGGAGCGCAACACCTTCCGCTGGGTTGTGTTCTCGGCCTGTGAGAACGCTGTACCACAAGGGCTGCCGCCGGATACGCTGAAGGATGAATTTGCTGCTGTGGCGTCCCACGTAGGCATAGCAGATTACCACGTCCATAGCTTCCCCAACATGAACCTTCCTGCCTCTGCATCGGAAATACGCGAAGAGTTGAGCAGGCTGAAGAACGAATTCCAGCCCGACCTGGTTATAGCTCCCTCGCTCAACGATTCTCACCAAGACCACAAGACAGTTGCTGAGGAGGCTGTGAGAGTGTTCAAGAAGGACACCTCCATAATAGGGTATGAGTTGCCCTGGAACAACCTGGTCTTCCAGCCACAACTCCTTGTCAGGCTTACGCAGAAACAAATCGAGGAGAAATGGCGGGTATTATCTCTGTATAGATCTCAATTCGTGCTACAGAGGAGTTATTTCTCCAAGGACTTTATTTTTGGTTGGGCAAGGATGAGGGGCGCGCAGTGCAGCAGTGAGTATGCGGAAGCGTTTGAAGTCGTAAGATGGTTCATGAGATAGGGGAAAACCATGACCAAACAGATGACCGTTGCTGAGTTGGCATCTGTGGTGAAGGGACGAATTCTTGGCAGTCCGGCCACGGACTTGCGAATAGACGGCACCTGTGCTGTGGACGGTTACGTCGACGGCAAAATCGCCTTTGTGAGAAACGCCCAATATGCTGAGATGCTGAGACAACTGCAGAATGCAGTCGTGCTCATCCCTGAGACTCTGGATGGGGTCTGCAGCAAATACCCCCAGAACGTCTATCTTGTAGTAGAAGATGTGGCCGATGCACTGATGCATATTCAGGAACTCTTTCACGCAGAAGAGTTAATCATTACGGAACAGGGGATATCACGGACGGCACGAATCAATGGCAGTGCTCTTATCGGAGACCGGGTCTACATTGGAGACTACACATGTATCGGTAGAAACGTGGTCATCGGTGACGGCACCAGAATCATGCACCACTGCTGCATCCTCGATGACGTAACCGTCGGCAGAGACACATATATGTATCCTGGAGTTTGCATATACAAGAACTGCCGGATAGGCAACAATTGTGTGATCCATTCCGGAGTGCGAATCGGTGTGGACGGCTTTCGCTTCGAGCAGAACGTCAGCCGAAAGACCGTGCGCAAGATGCCCCATATGGGGATGGTGATCATAGGGGACAGAGTCGAGATCGGAGCCAATACTGTGATTGACCGAGCAACATTTGCAGAGCAGGCTACGATTGTCTCGGACGATGTGAAGGTTGATAACTTAGTTCATATCGCACACAATGCTAGGATCGGAGCACGGAGCTTGATTGTTGCCCAAACGTGTGTAGGAGGAAGTGCGACAATAGGCGAGGATGTCTGGATAGGAATAGGAGCGGCTATTTCAGATAATGTGCACATTGGAAACCGAGCCAAGGTACTACTCAATGCTGTCGTTGCTTACGATGTGGCAGAGGACGAACTAGTAAGCGGCTTCTACGCCATGCCCCATCGACAGTGGAAGCAGGTGTGGCAGAAACTGAAAGAAGGTTTTTGAAGGCGGTGTTCCATTGAGCAAACCACTCAGGGTAGGCGTCATCGGTGTGGGAGCCATGGGGAAGAACCATGTGAGGGTCTACTCGCAACTGCCTGGTGTTCAGCTGGCAGGCATAGCCGATGCAGACCCTGCTCTGACACAGAGCCTGGCCAAGAAGTACCGTACCACGCCTTACAGCGATTACCGGGATCTCCTGAGTAGTGGCCTGGATGCAGTGAGCATCGCGGTTCCCACCTCCCTCCATCAGGAGGTAGCCGTTGAAGCCGCCCGAAGAGGAGTGCACATATTACTGGAGAAACCGATTGCTGAGAGCGTCGCGGCCGCGAGGGCGATCATCCAGGCTGCTGACAGGAATGGCGTGAAGCTCATGATCGGTCATATAGAGCGGTTCAACCCGGTGGTTCCCGTTATCAAGAGGGAAATCGAGGGCAGAGAGGTCAGCCTCGTTGAAATAGTCAGGATTGGGCCTTTCCCGCCGCGGATTAAGGATGTGGGAGTGGTGGTAGACCTGGCCACTCACGACATCGATCTCATAAGGTACATCACCGGCTCCGAGTTCAGGAAGATCTTCAGTTTGACGTCCCGTAATCTGGGGCCTCATGAAGATGCTGCTCTCCTCATGTTTGAGATGGAAAACGGAATACTGGCCCGGGTGTCTGTGAACTGGCTTACGCCGTTCAAAGTGCGGGAGATCACTATCGCCGCCAGGGAGAGCTTCATCAGAGCTTCCTTGCTTGACCAGAGGGCCACCAGCTATAGCAGGTACAAAGAGAACGATTCTTACCTGGTCAAGGAGTTAATGGTTCCGTTTGGTGAGCCGTTGAAGCTGGAACTTGAGGCGTTTGTGGGTAGCATCAAGAACGATATGCCGCCCCCGGTTTCCGGAGAGGACGGGCTCCACGCACTGGAGGTCGCAATCTCATGCGCAGACAAGACGAGAGGCTGAGACTCGCGGCTAGCGAGTTGATAGTGAGACCAATCTGCCGATATCCATAGTGGAGAGATGCTCTTATGAGGATTTCTGTGATAGGTGCCGGCTATGTGGGTCTAGCTACGGCCACCTCCATGGCGAGCAAGGGGCACGAGGTCATCCTGCATGACGTCGATGAGCAGCGACTCAGCGCCATAGAGAAGGGCCAGGACCCTCTCGACGAGCCCGGTATGGCGGAGGCTCTTGCAGCCTATCCTGTTGCTGTAACCAACAACCTTTCCGAGGCAATAGCAAATGCCGAAGTGCATTTCATATGTGTGGGGACAGCAGGTGCCTCATGGCATTATGACCTGAAAAGCGTAGAGTTGGTGGCTGCCGCTATGGGCAGGCTATTGTCGCCCGGTTCGACTGTTGTGATCAAGAGCACTGTTGTTCCAGGAACAACGGAGACGGTCATCATGCCGTTGCTCCAGCTCAGTGGTAAGAAGGTCGGGACTGATTTTGGAGTCTGTGTGAACCCCGAGTTTCTCGGCGTCGGCACCGCCTTGAGAAATGCGTTGCACCCTGACAGGATCATAATCGGACAATGGGACGAACGGAGCGGCGATAAGCTCGCTGCTTTGTACCGGGGTTTCAACTGCCCCATACTGAAGATGGATTTGAAGAGCGCAGAGATGGTCAAATGTGCCTCGAACAGCTTTCTGGCAGCAAAGATATCTTTCATCAATGAAATCGGCAACATATGCAAGGCCTTTGGGATTGATGTCTACGAGGTCGCCAGCGCAATGGGGCACGACCCCCGAATAGGGCACAAGTTCCTCAATGCCGGCACCGGCTTCGGAGGTTCGTGCCTGCCCAAGGATCTCAGGGCCTTGATTGCCTCTTCCAGGCGAGTTGGCTACGAGCCCGAGATACTTGAGCATGTCCTGACACTGAACGAGGAACAACCTCGCAGGATGATCAAGCTGCTGAAGAGTCATATTCCTGACTTGAATGGCAAGGTCATAGGTGTCCTGGGGCTTGCTTTCAAACCTAATACGACCGATGTTAGAGAGTCAGTCGCGGTGAGCATAGTCGCGGCTCTGCTTAAGGAAGGGGCAAGGGTGAGGGCCCATGATCCAGGAGCCATGGCCAGCTTTCAGAAGCTCTTCGCTGACATAGAATACGGGACGGCCGCACATGCTCTGGATTCCGATGCGGTGTTGATAGTTACCGAATGGGATGAGTTCGAGCAGCTGGATTACTGCGGGAAGATCGTCATAGACGGCAGGCGAGTCATGAAGGCAAGGGAAGCGCTTGTCTATGAGGGACTTTGTTGGTGAAGACACTGTGCTTCTTTATAAATACACCGGGGCAGGTTTATACCTGGCGGTTTCTGATTCAGGACCTGATGAAGACGGGACACAGGGTAACAATCCTCGCCCGGCAGTATCGTGAAACTATCGCGTTGCTGGACAGATATGGGGTTGATCATACTCAGTACATGTCTACACCCGGGTCTGGTTACCTGAAGCCGATTAGCATGTTTGCACATCTGCCCAAAGCCTGCAACATTTGCCGGAAGGCCGGTGCTGATGTTATCCTCGGGTTTGGAATAGACGCAGCTCTGGCAGGGTGGCTTATGCGGAAGCCGTCCATTCTATTCACCGACTACGAAGGGGTTCCCCTACAGCACTTCGTGGCCAGGCATTTCGCCAGTGTTATCCTTACCCCTGCGTGCTTTGGCAGAGACCTCGGTAGGAAGCACCTCCGTGTCGAGGCGTACAAAGAGCTTGCCTATCTTCACCCGAACCGCTTTCACCCCGACCCCTCGGTTCGCCGGGAATTGGGCATCGATGATGATGAAAAGTATGTTGTCCTGCGCTTCAATGCTCCCGATGCTGTGCATGACCTGAGCTTCACGGGTTTCTCGGATGATGACAGGTATCGTCTGGTCGAGCGATTGGGCAAATACACTCGTGTCTTCATCTCGACCGCTGGCGATCTGCCGGCAGATCTGGAAGCTTTCAGGTTACCCACCCATCCATCGCGGATTCATGATGTACTGTCCTACGCACAACTACTGGTTTGCGATACTAGAACCATGGCCTGGGAGGCGGCAATCTTGGGCACACCGGCTGTCACCTGCGGCTCGTTTGCCGGGCACCTGGGCAATCTGACCGAACTGGAGGAAAGGTATGGCTTGCTCTACACCTTCAGCGACATCGACCGTGCGCTGGCGAAGGCACTCGCGCTTGTTCAGGATGACCGTGTGAAGGTGGAATGGGCTGAGAAGCGCGACAGGCTGCTGCAGGACAAGGTAGATCTAACCGATTTCATGATCTGGTTCATTGATAACTATCCGGAAAGCCTTGGGGAATGTCGCCGAAACCGAGAGAGCACGCTAATCTGTAAGGAACTCCCGGATAAGGCGGTGTCCCGTCAGTCCCGCCCCTAGGCGAACACTCGTTATAGCTGAGTGGGGGCTTCTGAAACTATGAACACCCAGATGGGTGAGGTGACCTAAACAGCGGTCACGAAAAAGTGCTATGGGAGACCTATCGTATAACCTGATTACCCCCGTAAAAAACGAGGAGCATCATCTTCGAAAGCTGGCAGACTGTGTCATACGGCAATCACTCTTACCGCAAGTCTGGGTGATCGTTGACGATGCCAGCACAGACCGGACTCCTGCGATAATCGAGGGCTTGGCACATAGCCACAAGTGGATTCACGCAATACGGCGCAGAGACGAAAAAGAGAGGAACTTCGGCACTCATTTTGCTGAGTTGGTACGGCTCGGATTTGAAACGTGCTCGGAGTTATCCGAGGATGTGCGCTGTCTTATCAAGGTAGATGCGGACGTGAGATTTCACAGTGCCACTTTCAGAGTGCTATGTGAGACAATGGATGAGCGAACCGATATCGCGATAGCTAGTCCCCGCCTGATGACGATGCGCGAGGAGATCGACCCTGAAGAACTCCTGTCACCGGCCGCCCTCCTGAGCAACCCCAGGAGGGTTATCAGGAGCGACAAGGGCAGGACTAATGAGCCAACCGACGGGATACGGGTGTATCGCAAGGATTTTCTGGACAGAATCGGGGGATTCCCCATAACCGATGCTTCTTCTGACATAGTATTAGCGAAGGCCGTAACGCACGGCTATAGCGTAACGTTTGTCGATAACGTCTGGGGATGTCTGACGCGTCAATCGGGCACTACCCTGAAGAGCGATTACCGCAGAGGAAAACTCAAAGGGTACCGGCAGTACATAGCTCATTATCACCCGCTCCTGGTGATGGCCAGCATCATCTGGGACATATTCCATCGGCCTGCCTGGGCTTTTGGGGGACTTGTGGGGTATGTCGGATCATCCGTTACGAGGAAGAGGAGAATCGACGACCCCGATGTCATCAGATACTACAGAAGGGACCGATTCAGAAAAGTGTTTGAGTTTGCACGACCGTGGGTCAGGAGATGAATGAACATCGCGGCTCTGCCTAAGGGCAATATGCGTAGATTGATGAACGAGAGGATAACTGACATGAGGTCGTGTTATCCAGCGCATTGCAGATTCCAACAGGGGTTGGCGCACAATTGGCCCGTAACGTGCGGTTATTTGCAGATGCAGGTCGCCTCGCAACACCAGGTCGTGATGTGAGGAATACCTTGCAGACCGTTGTTCTAGTGAGATAGACTTATCGATATCATGAAGCTTCGGACGGCGACTGTCGATAAACTGTTGACTGCAGCGGGCTCTGTCGCTCTCTTCGCGGCCCTGCTTGTCATCGCCAGGACCCCTCCCGCTGCCGGCTATGAGCTATCCGTCTACCAGGCCTATCCGGCCTACTTCTGGATTCTGATTGTGGCAGCGAGCGCCTGCGGCATCGGCGTTCTCCTTCACCAGGCGTTCGCTTCCGATAGGACGAGTTGGTGGCTGGCAGGACTTCTTCTCGTCGTGTTCACCAATTCCGTTCTTCTCGGCCTGCCCGTTTTCCGGGGCTATGCCTTCTTCCCCAGCGGCGATGCGATGACGCATATAGGGATGATGAAGGACATCATGGCAACCGGGCACATAGGTGACGGAAACTTCTATCCGATCGTTCACGTGCTGGGAGTAAGCCTGCTGGATGTCGCCGGGTTGAGCTATGCGGCGGTCACAAACTTGCTCCCCGCCTTCTTCTCCGGTCTGTACGTGCTCAATATATATCTTCTGGCAACGATCTTGGGGAAAAACCGCGGGCAGGCGTTGCTGATCACTGCCTTTGCCGCTCCCCTTGTGTTCTCCTACTTGCACACGCTTGTACACCCCGCTACGATGTCGACCTTCATGGTGCCCCTCATTCTGTACTTCTACCACAGGAGACGGGTCTTCCCGGCAGAACACAGGATCCCGATTGCGCTGTCGGTCTTCCTGGCAGTGATGCTGGCCTTCTTTCATCCGGTCACAACCGTCTTTGTTATCACCGGGATCCTGGCGCTTAACCTCTCGGGCGTCATCTACCGTCAAATCGCTAGGCTTAAAGGGCGTGCTCCCCGGGGCGGCGGGAGCACAGCCTGGGATTATCTTATCCCACTCACTGGCGTTGTAGTCTTTCTCATCTGGCATTTCCCTCAGGAGGCCATTCTGCATCGCTTGCGGGTCGTGGGCGATTTCCTGAGTCGTGGTGCGCGCACGTCCGTTTACGTAGGCCATACAGAGACACTGGCTGCCGCCGGGCTTACCGCATCTCAGACGATTGAACTGTTTATCGCCAGATATGGCGCCGTTTTTGTGTACGGGATTGTCGCAGGGACTGCGGTCCTGCTAGTGGTGAGATCGATCCTCAGCAGGAGATCCCTCCCCGATCCATATCACTTCAGCTATGCCGCTCTATTTGTCGTGGGCGTCGGCGCCTCGGTGTTCTCCTTGTTCGGCTTTACCGGGGAACAATCCCCGTTGAGGATTTCCCGGTTTTTTCTGATCGTGGCCCCCGTTATCAGCGGTTTCGTGTTCTATGACCTGATAACGAAACGGCATCTATTCCGCTGGAGCAGGCTGAAGCCAACGAGGAAGGCTCTCATCGCAGCGATAGTTCTTGCGGTCCTTGCTGCCGCTATTCTCAGCATCTTCAATGTCTATCACTCACCTTGGGTAATGAACCATAACTTACAGGTGAGCCAGATGAACATAGTTGGGGCAGAGTGGTTCAGCAATCACCAGGATAGAAACGTTGTTACTGCTACCCGTCTGGGTGGTGTCGGGCTGAGGCGGCTCGAGCATTTCCACTTTGGCAGAGCGAGAGCCACCCTAGCTACAGAAGCAATCCCCTCTCACTTTGGCTATAAGGAATTCGCCTCAATCAGTGAAACCTTCGACTTCCAGGACAGGTACCTGCTCATCTCCGAAGCCGGAAGAGTCTTTGCAATGATGCTCCCGGAGAATGCCAGGCATATGACAGCTGAGGACACGGAGGACGACTTTGCCAGATTGCGAGCCGACCCGGCAGCGGCACAGATTTACGGCAACGGCGACTTCGAGGTATGGAGAGTGTATGGGGGGTGGGGCAATGCAGGGGAAGCTGGGGCAAAGTGACATTGATGAGGAGGGCTGAGTGTGCCTGAGCCTCCTCGCGCAACCGATGAAGATATGCCGCAAGACAAGAGAAGCTGAATCTTACCGAGTTCATTGGAGTTAGTGCGGAGAATCGTGCTATACTCCACAGGGTTTTCTTCGAAGGCCGGTAGGTGCGCACACTGAAGGCGTGGCAAGCGGAAATGTACAGGATCTTCATCGCAGAGAATATACCCAGCCTCAACAAGGGGGAGATGACCATCCTGGAGGGCATGCTGGAGAGCTTCATCGGCCTGGGAGGGGTGGAAGTCAGCATGCTCTCTTCTGTTCCTGACATCGACCAACCCCGATACGGTGCAAAGGTCAGGGTAATAGATGCCAGAAAGTCTTTGCATTTGTTCAAGAATCCGAAGGACTACAGTCGACCGCTCAAGATATTGGTTTCTATCTTCGTTGCTTTCCAGCATTTGCTTTTCCTACTCCTTCACAGAGTCGTTGGAGCAAAGGCTTTAAGACTGATGAAATCAGAGATTTGGAAGGCATACGTGGAATCGGATGTAATTGTCGTGGGTCATGACGGCACGTTTGGCATAGGAGGGTCCCAGATAGGGGTCTTGCCGTATTCTAGTTTTTTGTATATGCCGTTGCTCCGCAGGGTTCTGGGTGAACCCCTCGTAGTGTACGGAGGCAGCATAGGGCGATTTACCGGGCCCCTCGGGTTTCTGGGAAAGCCACTTCTTAGACTTGCTCTAGGCAAGGTAGATTTGGTAACGCTCAGGGAGAGTATTTCCTATCAACATGTGAAAGGCGTTGGACTGCAAGATGACAGAATAACCGTGACGGGAGACCCGGCCTTTCTGCTCGGGCCCGCTCCTGCGGAGCGTGTAGGGGAGATACTCGCGCAGGAGGGTGTTGGCGACTCCTCCCGACCTCTCATCGGGGTCACAGTCACGCGCAAGAGAGCCCGCACGGCATTTCCACAGTTGAGGAGTCCCACGGACAGTTATACAAAGCACGTGGAGGTGATGGCGGAAACCATAGACAGCCTGGTAACCAAACTCGGCGCTACGGTCATCTTTCTCCCTCATTGCATCGGTTTTGGAGAGGGACTCGACGACAGAATCGTGGCTGCCGACATCTTCCAGAGGTGCAAAGCCAAAGAGCGAGTTAAGGTGATAACCAATGAGTACAGCGCCGCTGAACTCAAGGGGCTTATGGGACAATTCGACCTCTTCATTGGCGAGCGGCTGCACTCGGTCATCAACGCTATGTCGATGCGAGTACCCTCCCTTGCTCTGCTTAACTCAGGCGACCAGCGGGCAGGAATCATCGAAATGCTGGGCCAGGATCGTGCCATTTGCTTTGTAGAGAACCTGGATGGCGAGGCTCTGCTTGCCAGGATCCACGACATCTGGGAGGAGAGCGCGACAATACGCGAAGAACTCGCATCTCAGACAGCGGTCATGAGGGAACGCGCCATGCTTAATGGCAAGCTCTTGAAGGAACTCCTTGACGGTCGCAGGAAGGAATGAGAACGGTGTTGGTCAGAGCCTGATCCTGGACTTCACACGACTGCCAACCCTTAACAGAGAGCAGTAAACGTCCAGCAGCCACCACAGGCTGCTTCTCGCAGCAAGGAGTCTCCCCAGGCGAAGTCGGATTGCCAGGACATAGTCAGTGACTGTGGGTCGTGGGAAGCATTCGACATCAGGGGCCAACACCCTCCTTGAGAGGATCCTGGCTACGCTGGCTGCTATCTTAAGCTGCTTCCTCTTGCGTTCGAACCCTTGTTGGGATTGAGAGACACTACTCGCACTTATGGCATGGAGTTCGATCTTCCTATCATTCAACACCTGGAGCAGAACCTTTTCGGCTCGCTCTGTCCTCGAGATGATCATGGATGTGCCTGCCTTGTCGGTTCTCTTCACTTCAGGTAGCCAGGCATCACCGAACGATATATCAGATAAGGTCGCATACCAGTCGAGGCAGACTCTGCATCTAGGTGGGAAGAAGAAGCGTTCAAATCCCTCCCAGTAGGCAGGATACGGTATAACCTTGGTGCTGTCGTCCTTAAGGTGCAACGACATGCTTCCGGGCCACCCCTCACATCGATAATGCAGAGCCGTGATATCATCAGCGGCTGTGTTCCGTCGGCGTAACAGGAATTCCGTAGCTCTGAGACCAGGCGTGCCGCTGCAGAAGAGCCCCAGATGCAGAGCAATCCTCTCCCTCAGCTTCTCGTCAATCATCTCGGCTTTTCGTATGCCATGGAGATGACAGGGAAGTCCAACAACAGCGTACCTCCCCTCTTTCTCCAGTATCTCTTTGAGGGCAGTGTTCGCGGGGACGGGACAATACTTCGACCCAGCAGCCGAGACTACCTCCTCCCTGGTCCTGGCAATGAAAGGCTCAGGCTCGAGAGGTCTCTCCTTCTTCATCCCGGTCACCAGGGCGCCGTCGATGATGCCTTCTTCCAGGGCGAATATGAGAAGGGCGGTGACAAGCCCTCCTGAGCTCGAGTTGTAGCGGATATCATGGTCAGTAGCGTAACCGGTATAGCAACCCAAATAGTTGCCAACCAGTATGTCATCGGGTTCCTTGCCGAATATGCCCAGGTTCAGCTGCTTGAAATCCACAGCATGGCCCGGGCAGCCCTCAAGACACAGGCCGCAACGTGTACACGTGTCCTCCCGTAGCACAGGGAGGTAAATCCCCTTCTTGCGCTCAATGACCATCTCAACAGCATCCGCAGGACAGATGCCTGCACAGGTGCCGCAGCCCGTGCAAAGACCATTCTTAACCACTTCGCCGATTGTCTCCTTCTCGCTCGCTCTACCCATCATTGGTCTAGCCCTCCTTATTCTCCGCTTCTGCACGTGAGCGATAACGGCGCCATAGAACGATCGCCACCGCCACGGCGACAATCGACTGCCCTGCCGCGTAGCCTATCCCTGCACCGACCAGTCCCATCTTCAGCATCAGGATGTAACTCAACCCCAGGCTCAGGCAGGTCGCCGCTGCTGTCAAGGTGACTATGCCTCTTGTATTCTTTCTGATTCTCTCCACGCTAACATAGAGGTAATTCACACCCCACGGGATAACCGCCAGTGTCACAACGCGCAGCAGCAGAGCAGCATTCTCAGCATACGCTTCACCAAATAGCAGAAGCAGCTTATCCGCGATTATCCATATTACTATGGTCAATGGCAGCAGCAGCAAGAACGTAAGCTTCAGCGACTTTGCGGTATTGGTCCGAATAGATGCCTCATCATTGGAGCCTTCAGCAAACAGTGAGTTGAAAACGGAAGAAGGGATCACTCTAAGGGCGATGGCAATCGTCCACGCAATGTAGAAGTAGGCATTCATCTCCGCGCCCAGGGCATTCAGTACCACAAGCGGCAGAACAAAAGGGGGAACTTGCCACAGGAGTCTGCCCACGTAGTTACCCGCAGCATAGCGACTCACCTCATTGAGTGCCTTTCTGTCAACCTTAGGGATAGGGCGATATCCCTGCTGGACTTTGGGCAGAAACCATAGTGCCGCAACAAGGACCGCGATCGTCACGGCCAACCCCTGTGAGGCGAAAATCCCGAAGGCACCCATAAAGAAGACGGCAAGAACAGGCAGCAAGGCAACTCTCAGCACACCCAAGACGATGCTCTTGATAAATACAAACCTCGTATTGAGCTTTGCCAGAAAGACATTACTTACAAGCCCCTGCAATGTTGTCGCGGCGACAAAGACAACGAAGGCTGCGAGGAAGATAGGGTGCTGCCGCACGACAAGTAATGCCGGCGACCAGAGGTGAAGGCCGGCAAGAAACACCAAGGCGATGGCTACAGACGCCAGGCCGCTCAGGGTGAAGCAGGTGTTCATCATATCGTTACCATTCTTGCCGGCACCGGGCAGGAATCGAATCAAGCCTACCCCGAGACCCAACTCGGAGAATAACGCGAGAAGACCCAGGGATGCGATCACAGCCGAAGCCACTCCCACTGCCTCGACGGGGTAGAACCGGGCAGCGATGATCCAGAACACGAGCCCGCTCACAGAAGTAACGAGCGTGCCGGCCATAAGATACACGGCATTGCGATAGAGAGACACCCCGTAGAGCGAACGAAGTGCCTGGCGCGGATGGCGGGCGAGCCGGAAGGCCTCGCCGCATGCATTCCTTATGAACTGGAAGCCTGTTACTATCAGGCTGTCCGAACTCTTCATACTGAGTCCATAGTGTAGCACACGCGGCGAGGAGGGAGAACGCACCGCCATCCGTCAGTGAACTGTCGCGGCACTTACGCTCCTGGGCACCGGCGGTTGCTGCACGAATTCTCTCGCATCTGGCTCATCTCCCTGTTGAACACGCGGCGATACCCGGCACCTGCCAGTTTGTTGATGAGAGCTTTCATGAAGACACCTGCATGATCACCAGTAGTCGACGCTCAGTTGTAGATGCCGGTGTTGGGGAGGCCCCAGGCCCCCTTTCTGTCATCCTGAGCGAAGCGAAGGATCTCACCTCCCGACGCCCAGATTCTTCGTCCCGGTTGCATCGGGACGAAGAATGACAGGGGAAAGCACAGTCAGCGAGCGACCTACCCGAATGGCGTTCGGGGGAAGCCACTCAGCACTTTCGCTACAGCGTCCTATAGCGAATCCCCCTTTCTGTCGCCTCCCGTTCCGCAAACAACCCCCGCACATCGACCAGAACGGGATTGTCGTTCATGATGGTCTTGAGTTGATCGAGTGCCATGCTCCTGAACTCATCGTGGGCCACGGCGATGATGATGCAGTCGACCGGGTTGATAGAGTTCATGGAGTTCGTGGAGTTCATAGATTTTGCTGAGTTTGTTCCGTGTACCAGGAGGCTGGCATCGCAGGATCTGATGCCGAATTCGTGCTCAATATCGTTGAGCAGTGGGTCACAGCCGTATATGTCAACACCGTAGTCGAGTAGCTCTTTGATGATGCCCTTCACCGGTGTCTCCCTGGTATCGGCCACGTTCTCTTTGTAGGTCAGGCCCATGATAAGCACACGGGAGCCCTTGATCACCTTGCCCGCATCGTTCAGGGCCTTGACTGCCAGTTCGGCCACGTGTTTGGGCATGGAATCGTTGATCGCTCTGCCTGCCAGGATCACCTGCGGGTGATAGCCAAGCTCTTCGGCCTTGTGCACAAGGTAGTATGGATCGACGGGTATGCAGTGCCCGCCTACAAGGCCGGGCGAGTACCTGTGGAAGTTCCACTTCGTGCTGGCCGCGTCCAGCACAGCCCCGGTGTTCAGGCCCATCTTGTGGAAGATGACAGACAGCTCGTTTACAAGGGCTATGTTGAGGTCGCGCTGGACGTTCTCGATGACCTTGGCGGCCTCGGCCGTCTTGATGTCTCTGGCCCTGTAGACCTGGGGGGCCACCCTCGAGTAGAGATCGGCGACACGCCCGGTGGTCTCTTCATCCATGCCGGCAACCACTTTGACGATCGTCTCCACAGTGTGCTCTCTGTCACCGGGGTTGATCCGCTCAGGCGAGTAGGCGATCTTGAAGTCGCGACCGCATTCGAACCCCGACTCTTTCTCCAGTATCGGCTTCATTACCTCCTCGGTAACGCCCGGGTAGACGGTCGACTCCAGGACGACGGTGCTGCCCCTCTTCATGTGCTGCCCTGTGATCTTCGCAGCCCCTTTTAGATACGAGAGGTCGGGCTCTTTTGACCTGGTGACCGGCGTGGGCACGGCGATGATGATGTAGTCGGCCCTGCCGATCTCTGCGGGGTCGCGCGTCACGACCATGTCCCGGTTGCCGTTCGTCCGGTTGACCCTGTCTACAACCGCCTCGTCGACATCGAATCCTACGACCCGGAAGTGATTGGCGAACGCTTCCAGCAAAGGCAATCCCACATACCCCAGGCCGACCACGCAGACGGTCGTGTGATCAGTTATGCGTGATGTGTGATGCGTAGTCGGTTGCTCTTCACTCATTACTCTTCACCCTTCACTCTCTACCGTTTTGCTTCTTAAGTACTTTATAAGACCAAGTAACATTCTTCTTATCTGCTCAAGGCTTCCATCTAGGCTGGCGGCAGGTGAAGGGTGATCGGTAATGCATGGTGGCTTCTCAGGGACGAATTCCAGTTCCCTGGCTAATAATAGTTGGGTTTCTAACTCGGCAAGAGAGCCTAATGCTATATAGAGGGATTGAATGAATTCCTTGGTGGAGTTTCTCGCTGCTCCTTCGGCTATATTGCTTGGAATTGACACTGCTGCTCGCCTCATTTGAGATGCTAATCCAAAGGTTTCTTCCTTCGGGAAGTTTGTCGTTAGCCTGTATACTTCCTTTGCCAGAGTCATCGATTCTTTCCAAACATCGAGGTCCTTATGCGTTTTGATTGCATTCATGAGACTCCCTTCATTATGCTTCACCCATCAC
>PWZA01000080.1 GCA_003567655.1 Dehalococcoidia bacterium | reverse complement strand
GGAGCCATACGGTGCAGGCAGCGGGTGACTACCGGGTGCAGTTCGGAGCCTGGAAGCAGAAACCTTTCACATCGGCCAACCTGCTGGATGCCAGGCCCAGTCCGTCTCAGGTGCTCATCCGGGGGGATATCGCGACGGGTAAGCATAGCCTTACCATAAGCATCAGCGGCCAGGGAACCACTAGTCCTAGCGAGGGAACCCATGCTTACGATGATGGAGAGCAGGTGACTATCACCGCATCATCTGCCTCTGGCTGGAAGTTCGACCGCTGGGGAGGCGACGCCTCTGGCACCGGTAGTTCGGTAGCCCTCACCATGAACTCTGATAAGAGCGTGATTGCCTACTTCGCCCGGGTGTCTGCCTGTTTCGTATGTGAGCAATGCCGTAGCGACCCCTACGTTAGCCCCGGTCTGCCGTTGTGCTGGGAGACTGAGGCTGTTGGGATGGGCGAATCATTCACTATCCGGATCGACGAGTCACCATTCGGCCAGGACATCAGGAGGGTCCGGTTTTCAAGCGATGATTCGCAGGACGGAATACCGACTGGCCAGTGGACACAGTGGTATGAGTGGAACACTTCTTCCGGACCGTGGAGTGCCACAAGCAAGAGCATGAGCTGGTCCTTTGCGACGGGCGGTTCGAAGGAGGTTTGGCTGGAACTCGAGGACACTGTCGGGCAGACTCATCGGTGTTTCAGAGAGCTCGCAGTCCTACCGTTGCCCGAATGGTTCGAGTTGCCCGATAGGATAACGCTTGATGACGTTCAGGTCTCCACATTGAGCTCGATTTTCGCAGAAGACATCTCAGTGAACGAAAGATGGCCACTGTTCATTGGAGCTCGGTTGCCGTTCGGCGGGAAGAATGTGAACATGGTTCTCGTATGCTCCACAGATCCCCCCAAAGAATACAAGCTGGTGAGGATAAAGACTCCCGCCGTCGAACAGGCCACCATCGATATGAAGCTGGAGTTCGCTCTGCCGGCTTCCGGGCTCCCGGGAGCCGTGTCGACATACTTGCAACGGCTGGCCGCCAGTTGGACAACGACTCCAGCGCAGGAAGCGGTTGAGACGGTGGGTTTCAAAGTACTCGGAGATGTTGCTGGGATTCCTGCATTGGGGTTCTTTGCATCCTTGATCAAGGTTGCGGCTGATGGCTATGTGACTGAGCTGAGGGGCTGGGAGACCGGTGAAGATTATCTGGTGTACTTACCCATGGACATTGACTTCAAGATCAGCGGACAAGTACTCCTCACTAAGTCGTATAGGGAAATGATGTTAGCTGGGATCCTTCCCGCAATGACCCATCGCGGATATACGGGGTCGGTCAACCGGAGAATTACGGAAGGCGTAGATGAGATCTACCTGCCTCTTGAGTACTCTGAGGCCATCATCGATGCTGTCATATTCAGTCCTGGCGAGATCAGGATATACGACTCGATGGGTCGTGTCACTGGTCTGGTAGAAGGAGAGTCGCGAGAGGAGATTCCAAACTCGCTCATTAGAGGGAAGAGTGTTATCATACTTGATGCAACGGATTCCTATTACTATGAGGTGGTCGGGACTGATGAGGGTGAATACGGTCTAGTCATCATTTCGACTAGGGCGGACAGAGTGGATACCTTTGCTCTCACCGGTATTCCCACATCACCCAAGGCAGTGCATCAATACGCCATTGACTGGGAAAGACTGGTTGATACACAAGGTGGAGTGACTCAGAGCATAGACTCGACGGGTGACGGAGCGTTTGAGGAGGCAAAGTCACTCGTGTCACCTATTGCGTCGTTTGCTTTCCCACTGGGTCAAGTCGTTGTGGATCAGCAAGTAAGCTTCGATGCCTCGCAGTCTTATGATCCTGACGGAGAGATTGTCCGGTATGAATGGGACTTTGGAGATGGAAACACTGGAGATGGGATGCTAGTTACGCATGCCTATTCAGCTGCCGGCACCTATCTTGTGTCCTTGATTGTGGTTGATAACGATGGTGTGGCATCATCTCACTTGCGCAGCATTCAGGTCGGAGAGGTTCCGGCTCTGCCCATCTGGCTTTGGCTCATAATCGTTACTGGCACGGTGCTGCTGGTCATAATCATGGCTCGCGGCATACGTCGTATAGGCAGAGCATAGTAGTTCCGTGCGCAGACACGCGGGACTGCACAATCACTTGTGTTGTTTGGTACTAGCAATCAATTGACAGTTCGCTGCTAGGTGGGTTATGGTATCTTGAAAGCATGAAGGTGTATCCCGAAAGAGGATTCAGGCAGCTGTGTGCAAGAGGATTTGTATAGTCTGCATTGTTGGTGCTATAGTTCTGGTGTAATTGAGCATGCTGGAGCTATACAGTTGATGACCAAGCCTAACGAAACATAATGACGAGGAGGTAGTAATGAAGCGAGTTCTAGTCATATCGGTGGTGGTAGCAGCACTGCTCTTAGGTGGCTGTTCCGATCCAGATACAGAGACAGACCCGCAGCCTAAACCGCCAGATACATCGCGGCCAACCGAGCCAGACTCACCAGAGGGAAAGATTGCCTTCGCACGTTACGACAGTATTCACACTATGAATCTTGACGGCAGCGATGAACAGAGACTCACTGAAGGAAGAAGACCATTATGGTCGCCTGACGGCGAGAAGATTCTCTTTCACAATCCCGGTGAGGGATGGGTGATTATCAATGCGGACGGAACCGACCGGGTCATAATCCCCCCTCCTGAGCAACCAGAGACGATAGGCTGGTATCATTTCTACGATTGGTCCCCGACAGGAGAGAAGGTCATGTTTGTTGTCAAGACTAGCGGCGATAGAGGAGGCATATACTTGGCAGATGCTGACGGAAGTGATTTCACGCAGATCCTTAGCCACGAATATGGAGTCACAGTCGCTGCCTTCTCACCGAATGGTGACAGGATTGCTTACTTAGCAGCAAAAGGCTCTTCTGCCGATCGGCTCAATAACACCTACAATCTCTACCTGGTCAACTCTGACGGTACTAACAATAATAAGTTAGCTGAAGATGACCTCACCATCACGTATGCACGTTTCGATATACTCGCTTGGTCGCCCGACGGAGAGAATATCCTGTACGGTAGTGACAGATCGCTGTATGTGATAGACGCTGATGGAACGAACAGACTCCGGGTCGGACATTCACCAGACTCCGATGGTGTACCTCAGTGGTCGCCTGACGGTAGTCTTATCGCCTACTCTTCAAGAGAAACAATACGGATAGTGAAACCTGATGGAACAGGTTTCACAGAACTCTGTAGCGGTTATTACGTTGTGCGTTGGTCTCCTGATGGAAAGAGAGTATGGTTCTCCCGCCAGGATGGATTGTACTCCGTGGACATTGACGGGACTAACATAACTAAGCTGCTTCCGCTATCAGTGTATGGGGATATCCACTGGGTATCGCCCTAAAGAGCAAAGTGCTCCGGGCACCAAGCCGACGCTGAAACACGTGCGGGCTCGCAGGTTCTCGGCCTCCTCGCCATTGTTGGTCTGAGGGAGGTTCTAGAAACCGATTGTTGGGCAGAGGCTCATCGTCCGTGGACGGATCTCCCGAATATGCCCAAGCGCTGTGTATTCGCAGACAGACTCCGCCACTGAGGTGCCTTTTAGGGAGTTTCTTGAGGCAATAGTACCTCCCCGCTTAGCTAGAATGAAAGCCTGAAATGTCGATTCAGGATATAACGAGAGGGCTGGACGTCCCAACGCTGGGAGAGTCCAGCCCTTCTAGGTTGTGCTAGGATCTCTAGTGGCAGCCCTACTTACCGATGCTGAATACCTTCATGCCGCAGGTCGGGCAGACGCCATGGGTTGCCAGTTTCTTGTTCCTCATGACGATGCTCTTGGGGTTCTTGATCTCTTTT
>PWZA01000141.1 GCA_003567655.1 Dehalococcoidia bacterium | reverse complement strand
GCCCGTCATTGCGAGCATAGCGAAGCACTCCCGGGGCCGAAGATATGACGGGGCAGTCAGGATAGGCACCACACAGATCAGATTGGATACCAGGCTCCTTGGGGGGAGATGGAGGGAGGTGTTGGAGGAGATGCTCGTGTCCAGTTGTGCTCAGGTTTGCCGTTAATTGCCCGTTGTTAATGAACCCCCTGCACCTTAGGCAGGCATGTCGCCTTTCAGGGCGATACGTGCATAGGGGCCTCAATCTTCTTGCATGAGTGCATCGAGAGACGGTCTATGGTGGCGCGGCCTGGTGAACGGGAGACGATGAATAGGGAACCCCCGGGTGGTCAGACCACCCGGGGGTTACGTTGCGTTCAACCTTGAGGTCGAACGGTCAGAATCCGGTCACCTCTATGATTGCAGAGCTGCCTCGATTTCAGCCAGTGCGTCGCAGTCGTAACCGCACCACTGCATCACGGCGTGGGCAGCGATGACGAAGTCGTCACCTAGTTCCGAGATATCGACCTCGATCCAGCCGGACTCCTCCTCTGCCGGGTCGAAGTAGCCCTTGTACTCGAAGTCTCCGGGGATGGGGTTGCTCAGAACTCTGTTCCTGCCGGTCCTGGTCCTAGGAATACCGTCCTCGTCGTCAGCGATGTGCAGGTGGTACTCCAGGAAGCCCGTCCAGCCACCCTCGCAGTAGCCGGCCACTTCATAGACCATCCCACCTTCCTCTTCGCAGTGGTCGAGGATGTCCTGTGGAATGTCGGTGCTGTAGTTCACCCAGAGGGTGTCGTCGTCATCCCAGACGTAGAGCATACCCGCCAGATAGTGCTGTCCGGCGTAGAGCGGATAGGCCTTGGGATCGAGCTCGGTGCCGTCGCCTCGCGCATATTCAACATAGGTTGCCCAGTTGTTGGCATTCGAGAAGCGGGTGTCGCCGGGGTGAGGATCGGCAGCCCAGGCGGTCTGTCCTTCGCAGTGGACATAAGGGGTGTTGTGGAAGTCGTAGTACTTGGGCTGAGTTCCAGAAGCCAGGTCAGTGAACATCTCTTTTGTTCTGATGTCACTTTCGACGTAACCGATAGGCGTCTTTGTTCCTGCCTCGAGGTCAATCGTGAAGAACTCACCGGTTCCTGCAGCATGTCCATAGAGCGTGCCGTCCGAACCGAAGGAAACCTGTAATGCCACCGCACCATCGGTAGTGTCCGCATCAGCAATCTCCGTGTATGCGCCCGTGGCTACATCTAGTTTAAAGAACTCATGTTTTGTGCCCGTGCTAGCATATAACATGCCATCACGACTGATTGCGAAGTCACCAAAACGATACGTATGTTCACTGAAGTCCGGCCACAGTAGAGTAACTCCATCCACAGTGCCATCTGGCTTCAGGGTAACCTTGTACAGGTCAGACGTATCGTCCGGTATATAGTAGTATGCGCCATCGTAGAAGCTTGCGCCTACCACCTTCTCACCCGCAAGATGCAGCTCTGCCTCTTTTTCCTCACCAGTTCCTAGCTCATAGAAGTAGAGAGTGCTTTCTGTAGGACTCACAGAGAACTGCATATAGTACAATCTCCTGTTTTCCGGGTCGAATCCCAGGGCATTGGGGGAGTTGCCGCTCCCGCCAGTGTTGAACAGCCGAGTAGCGTATCCTGTATCGAGGTTGATCTCGTAGAGACCGTTATTGTCAGGGTTGTTGCGCTGCGTGCCATACAGAATCGTGGACTCTTCTGCGTAGGTTTGTCCACCGGGCAGGACGACAATGTGAGCACCTTGCTCTGCACCTTCAGGGTCAGGGTAGACCTGTCTCCAGCCGTCTTTGAGCACCTCCCTCACTCGGTAAGTGCCTGCGGCGAGGCCGGTGAAGCAGTACTTGCCGTCGGTCTCGGTCTCGACCCAGTCGATCTCAATCCAGCCGTCCGGATAATCCCACTTCTCAAGCGTGATGTTCCAGCCGGACAATGGTATAAGGTCGCCCTCCCAGTCCGCGTACTTGAAGCCGCAGATGTCGTATACCTCAAGCTCGAATTCCAGGCCGGCCCATCCGACTCCCGGGTCTACGCTCTGCTGCCCGTCAAAAAACATCTCCACCTTGGATATGCCGGAAGCTGCGACCACGAAAGTCCATATGCCTGGTTGCGTATTGCCGTCGGTGGCTTCCAAGGCATCCCCCGCAGAGCTAAGTGGCCCGTACTCTGTTGACTGCCGCCCCGTTGAACTGCCACCCGTGCTGGTGAAGGTCAAGACATCCTCGTCGATAATATCGTCGTCAGCGTCATACGCGATTAGCTTGGCAGTGTGTGTCATGTCCGAGGCGGTCCCATGAGGGAACCAATCGCCGTAGTCGTACATGGTGACCGAAAACCGGTTGACGGTCTTGCCATTGAACGTAGCGTACCAGCCCAAGATGGGATCATCTCGATCTGGGTCGCCGAAGCCAATGCCACCGGGCAGGCCGCCGTGGGGAGTGTCATTCTGTGAATCGAGGTTCGCAGAATAGACGAACGAATCAGTGTCGTTGCCTGTCTCGATAACGACGAGGGTTTGCCTCCCGCTATGCGTAAGCTCGAGATCATCGGCCAACACACCTAGGCCCTCTACGGTATCACCCGCACTCAAACCGACGAACGAAATGCTCGTAGGGGCCGCCACCGCCGGCATAACGCCCATGGTGAGCACCAATGCCGTGGCCAGTATAATACTAAATACTCCTCTTTTCATTTTTTCTCCTTTTTCGTATTCTGCTTATTGTTAGTTGTTGCTGTTACCATTCCCGTTGCCTTATGCCATCATCGACCCCGGCCCGCCTTGCCCGGCATAACCTCCCTTGGTCCCCCTTATATCAATGGGGGTTGGGGGAGAAGGCCAGGTCATGCTTACCGGCATGCCCATCGGCCCGGTTATCGATCAACTCTCGCCTTCAGGTTCTGTGGCCGCCAGATAAATCGGGCAACTACATCTCTAGACAACCCCGGCAAGAAGGTTGATTCCCGCTCAAACACAAAAACCGACCCATTCACTTCGGGTCGGTTTCACCACTAGCTCCACGCCGCCCAGGTGACCAGTTTACGGGGGGCGCTTCTCAGCTTCCCTGTACTGTATTCAGTTGTTCAGGTGCAATGCCCAATTATACGGGCGAGCATGTTCTGTCTGTCTGTGACATTAGTCGCAGAATTTCGGAGCCCCTTGGCCGTCCTTGCCGGGAGACCAGAGAGTCCGGCCAGGTTGCACTCGGGTGGCAAAAACCCACAGTGCGCCTGCGGGCGCAGGTAACTCCGCTCAACAGCGCACTGGAGCGAATTTACCGGACTATATACTGCTTGATAGTGCATGTACGGTATGCTCCTTCAGGTTGTGGGCAAGCTTCCCCGGCGGCGCAGGAGCGATCGAATTCTGGCCAGCAATTCCCGTGGGTTCAAGGGTTGAGCGAGATAGGCGTCCGCGCCCATCTCAAGCATTTCGACTTCTGCAAGATGTTCATTGCTCTGCCCCAGAACTATTATAGGAGCATCGGAGGTCTCCCGGATGCGGATACACAGTTCATCGCCATTCATCTTGCGCCTGTTCTCGCGCATAACTATGAGGTCGGGGGTGCTTTTTTCCATCTCTACCATTGCCTGCACGCCGTCGACGGCACCAGCAACCCGGAAACCCGAGTGCTGCAAAAGAAACGCCAACTCGTTATTCATCGTCGAGTTGGAGGAAACCAGCAGAATCCTCTTCACTAACTCTAGTCTACTCCGTCATGACAGAGAAGTCAGTGTGCTGGCTGACCACATAGGTAACACTGAGGTGCGGATATTGGCGAGTATTCGTTCAATATACTCCATAGGGGTAAGATAGGCAAGGGACTGGTGTGGGCGGTGGGAGTTGTATTCAATG
>PWZA01000100.1 GCA_003567655.1 Dehalococcoidia bacterium | reverse complement strand
GGCCTGGATCACCGAGCTCTGGACCGACACCGAGTTCCACCTGTTCATCGACACCGAGCTGGTCGAGTCCAAGCCCAATCCCTACGGCTTTATCCCCTTTATCATCTACCCAAAGATGCTGGATGCAAAGGTTTCAAGTTGTGGCTGAGCCACCTAGCGTCTCCTTTTTTCCATCTGGCCGCGGCCGGACGCACGAGGCGCTTAACAGCAGCCCGATTTTCGATGGCATTCTTGCTCCTACCTAGGTCAGTTGCGATAGTTTCGAGCGACACGCCTGATTCATACGAGGTCGCCAGTTTGCTGTCTTCTTCAGCAGTCCACCGTCGCCAGCTTACAGGAGGGTGATAGCTACGCTCCCTCCGTAGGTGCAGGCGAAAGGCTCTTCCTGTGAGCGACTCCCAACTTTTGTTTGGAAAAGCTGCCCGTAGAATCCGTTGCGATGATGATGGCCATAGCATCCTGAGCAACTTATCCTCGTCATCAGTCCAACGGTTCTCGCGTCTCGCCTTTGTCACAGGCCGATAGATGACTAGTAATTGCTCCAAGCCGGCTTTCCAGATGATTCTAGCCTCGATGGTCTCTCTATCATGGTGCAATTCAACACGCTCTATTAGCAGTTTCAGCAGCCGATTTCGCAGAGTTGCAGGGTAAGTAGCCCACTTGTAAGGCAGCTTTGATAGGAACTCCCGAACGTGCTGAATATCGGCAACCGCAACTCGCTGCAGAGGCAAAGGTCGGGCTTTCAACTCGTTCAGCTTATCTTGGGCCTTATTGTACTGTTCCCAGTAGATTTCCTCCCGTTGCGGGTCTCCGCAACCAAAGTAGCTCTGCAGATTATCCAGCCGACGCTCAAGGTCAGCTATCTGTCGTTTTCTTTCCGCTATCTCAACCTTTCCCTCAATCGCCTCAGCCTCCAACTCTCCCAGAACTTCGTCGGCATATGGCCCAAAATCGAGCTGACGTAGAACCTCTGTCGCCAGTGGCTCATCGAGGAAACGATGACAGATGCTAAGACAAACGTGCCCTTTGCCCTGATGGTAGTCACGCTGACAGGAATAGTCACGATCTCGCCGATGATTGCACAAAGGTCTGGGCTCTACGTGATTACAGCACCAGAGCAGACCGTCCCATTCAAGCGGCTCGAAGTAAACGGAGCGCCCTCTTGGTTTCCTTGAGTCGATAGCTAACTCATGAGCAGTTAGGAATAGCTCCTTGGACACGGCAGGCTCGTGGTTATCTTCTATGAAGCTATCTCCCCATTCCCAAATGCCGATCATCTTCAGATTTGTGGCAACTCCTTTCACCAATGACGGCGTGATACAGTACCCATTGGCGGCTTTTGGGCAGACTCTCAGGGCAGAGCGGCTTTCCATGTGAGCCAACTCTTTCCGGAAAAACGGAAACACTACTCCGTGAAGCGCCTGGGTTGTCTTCAGTGCACTTCCCTGTTGCTTCACAAACTCTCGCAGGATTCGGCAACACACCTCACTATGTGGTGGATATGGCTTGCTCTTGCCAAATTCGTATCTTCCATCTCGCTTCTGCCCCACTATGGGTAGGTAAAAGCCTGGTGGAACTGGCTCACCAACATACTCCCCCCTCGCAGCCTTATCCTTCTTGCGCCGGTACATTCTCCTTCGAAATATCTTCAGCTCCCCTATTGCATCCTCAAATTCCTCAGCAAGTGCCTCCCAATCCTTTTCTATTGATGGATTCCATACCCCATCTGGTGTTCTCAGACGACACTGTTGCTCCTTGAACAGCCTGAGCAGTTGAAATGGGAGTATCCTATCTTGATCACGGGACAATCGACTTACACCCTCGGTAACATAGACTGCGCCGACTTCACCACTTGCAATGAGCGTCTTTAAGTGGGTTAACCCGTGCCGCTTTTCGTCTGTTAGCCCTCTCGCAGATATACCCAGGTCCCGGACATCTACAATAATGTCGCCGTCTTCCATAACCTTCTTTGCTACGCTGACTGACTGAATTGATAACAACCACCTTTCAGTTTCCTCAGCAGTGATGTTACTCTGATAACCATCGGATTTTGCTAGCCCAACCACCTTGGCAATTTCCCGGATCGACTCTTTGCTGTCTCTCACCTGGCCCAGACTAGATACACGCCCATAGACAAATGCCTTCTTATAGGGTAGTCTCCGTAGCGCATCATGAGTTGGCTTCGCTTTGCGGTTCTTTCGCATCGCTAGAATCTCGTCGATCGTGATCATTTTCAACCTCCCAAAGTAGGTTTCTGCCAGTACGACTTCAATTTCCCGGAAGCTAAACCACCGGTAATAATGGTCACTTGTCCTTCATCTTCACTGCCCGGTATGCTCGTCCTTGGCTTCATCATCTGCTGTGTCCTCCGAGTTGTATACAGCCAGGTACATCGCTGCCAGTAACTCGACAATGGCTCTCGCTTGCTCCCCTGTGGGCAGCATGCATGGTTTCTTCGTTCTTCCGTTGTCGCTGTTCTCTTCACCTATCCGGGTCATTGCCCCACTGTCCTGTATTCGGCCTCTGGGGGCTCTTGTATTTGCCCAGGCCCTCAGTGGGGCTCCCTGTAGTGGGTTGAGTTGCAACCGTACGGTTCAAGCGGCGGTTAATCACACGCCGACACTTTCGGCACTTTATTTCCACCTGCCCCTCCGCATTGGCTCGGAACAGTAGTGCGTCGCAACAGGGGCAGCGTTCTTCCCCTAATTTCCCGGTAATCTTTGCTGGCAAGCCTCTCATACTCACTTTGCCTCATTAGTAGATACTGTGCTGTCTAGAAAACAGTTCCCAGAAAGTGATCTCCGTCAATTCTCACTGTATCATAGCGCATGGCGTGTGTCAAGGGAATAACCCCGTGTACATGAGACACAAGATGGCATGCTAATACTTGACATGA
Organism: Dehalococcoidia bacterium; assembly: GCA_003567655.1. Taxonomy (GTDB): domain Bacteria; phylum Chloroflexota; class Dehalococcoidia; order GIF9; family AB-539-J10; genus RBG-13-51-36. The sequence goes on along the minus strand of PWZA01000100.1, from coordinate 13,576 downwards.
AAGTGCAGATGGTGGTAAGATCACTCTCAGGGAAGTGGGAATAGAGGAGTCATACAAATGAAGACAATTTCCCCGGTTATGCGCCGCAGGATGCTTCTTGACATGGAGGAAAAGGGGTTATCTGACAAGGAGATCAGGGAGAAGTATGGCATAGTAGATAACAGAACATTGAGGAAGCACCTAGGCCTGGCCGAGAAGGAAAGGGAGATCAGAGAGGCTAGGATCAGAATCCTGTCTGAAAACCAGGCTGAGCATTTGGCTGAAATCAGAGCCATGATTGAGCAATTGAAGGATGGCCTGATTGTGCCCTGGTTTGGCGCTATTTCCTTCGAAACGGCCCTCTGCCCAACGGGAGTGCTTGAAGCCAGCCCTCTGTTCTGCTCGTTGAGAGAGCATCTGCCGTTCCCTGCTCTGTGGCGAGAGTATTCCAGTTGGAAAGAGAAAGTGGAAGAGTACATATGTAGCTGCAAGAAGCTTCTTGAGGAAACCCGTCAAGAAGCAGCACAATCCGAAAACACAGAGATCAGGCGGATTGCTGCGGACATAGGGAGTGCCTCTACGGCTGAAGCGCTTGGTCTCGCGCGGCCATTGCATGACATGATGATGGGATACAAGACGAGGGCGGAAGGGCAACTCAAGCCGCTTTCAAGTGAGATCGTGATCCTCCGAGAGAACCTGACGAACTCGCTGCAAGAGATCTTATTGAGACGTGACTACATCGTGTACAGCTGTAAGCTCTGTCCGGCGCAACTGAGCCCGTTACGATAGACATGTTGATACTAGGGCCTGCCTGTGGATCAGAGCAAGCTGATCCATGTCGTGACCATGGCACGGCTATGCTTTGTCCGTAAGGTCATGATTCGGGTGAGTGTGCAAGGAGGTAACACTTCAAGTGATAGTTGCTTGGCCACACGCTCCAGTTAGCTTCAACCAGACCGACCTCGGGTATCAATAGGTAGTACTGACCTTGTTGATTGAGGCTCATTTCTGCTAGACTTGCTTTAAATCCAAGTGTCTAAGAGAAGTCACGATGGTCGGCAAGCAGCAAAAACCGGAGCCGGTTTATTTACCCTCAAATGAGCCTTATCTTGGCAGAGAATCCGTTCACCAATTCGATGCGGTCATCATATCTTGCATGGAGTTAAATTCAAATATCGCTGCCTACACTCATCGTGCAGAACTATCAAAACTGCAAAAGGCCGCATGCCAGATTATCCCTCAGGGAGTTAACCTAGCTCTGACGATTCGTGAACTAGTTCGTCAAGGTTACCTTTTCGGTGCTCTAGTGCTAATGCGCCCTCTAATCGAGAGGGCAGCGACCATCTCATATCTTCATTCCAATCCCGGCGAAATCAATGCGTGGGAGAATGGCTGGCAGTATCGTGAGAGGCCGAGCCTCTCGAAAATGCTGAATACGATGAGCGGTGGCGTTGATACCAGTCTGGCAAACCAACTGTGTTCTCATTTTAACCATATTGTGCACGGAGACCCTATTGGCTCCGAGTGGAACATGGTTCGTCTGAGTAACAGCGGTTTTGGTTACTCTGTTGGAAAGGTTACCAATGCCCCTGAGTTGTGTGATGAAATCTGCATCCAATCATTCTGCTACTTGATAGTATTGATGGGAATGATGACGGCGTGTTTCACAGACGCCCCTCACCTAAAAGAGCGGGCCGTAGGTGGACCTTGGTTCTAGGCAAGAGTCTTTTCCAATAGTTAGAGTCTGAGTTCAAACATCGTCTGAAAAGCACCACCTATTGATACCTCAGCTCCAGCAATACGCGGTAGTAGCTCTTCATATCTGCTCTGCTCTCCTCCGTTGTGAGTTCCTACTATAGTCTACTGATACCTGAGGAGTATACCACAGAGGATCATGTTCTGGTTGGGCAACCACTCGATCTTGCTCGGCAGCGGACAGGAGCTTCATGTTGTGAGGATGAAACAAAGGAGCGAGTGATAGATCGTGTCTGCTAGATGCTGGACTGGTCATCCATGGAAGCCTAGCTATCGCCGCGGAACTGATATCGAGGGGTGCTGACCACTGCACGTTAGGCATATTGTTTGGTGCAAGCACCGTCTTCCTGAGAGAATCAAGCCAGAAGACGGGGTGATGAAGAACCGTGAGTGGCTGGCACAACTCCGGGCCTCAGATCGCAGGTCGTCTACCCCAGAATCCCCTTGATAGCGTCAACAGTAGCCAATAGCCGCCGATGCCGGCAAGGCCCCACCAGCCGACAGCGACAAAGAGTATAGTGATCCCCACAAAGAATAGCACCATACAAGTTGCCTTAGCGAATGTTGCAGCTCCAAAGGACGCGGTGTAACGCTCTGCCAAATACCCGGCAAAGGTGCTGGAAAAAACTAGTATGATTATCGCCGATGCAACAATACCGAAGAGAAGACCCATGATGATGGTTAAGGCAATAACACCTGCGTAGAACAGGAAGGTCAGCGCATTTCGCTTTCTTGTCCAGATGCTCATGGAGTACCGGCTTCAAGCATTCGTCTCAATCCGCTGAACTGATGTGAATGCATTAGAACAGAGACTGCCTCAGTAAACATAGGCTCACTGACATAGTCCCGCTTCGTTCTTTCAATCGCATCCTCAATACTACCCTTCTGCGTGAATAGCGCAGCCTCAATGTCAGGTACATCAAACTCCGAGGGGCTGTCTAACGAGAATATCTTTGTCTCCAGGCTTATGATGAAATCAAGTAACGCTTCTTCTCCAGACGGAGCCGCCCTTTCAGCCATCTCAAAGATCTCTGACGGCGTGATTGTCTGCTCCATAACATAGGATATGGCATCCAGAACCCCAGCTGCCGCCAACAAACACACCTCGTTCCTGAATCTGTCGCGGTAACCTCTCGTTAGCTCCAGGTAATACTTGGTTGTGTTCACCGCAATAAGAGTCCAATTGTTCTCTGCACCCGATGCCTCGCATAACTCTGAAGCTAGATACACGTCAGTCTCCTGACTCTTTACGGCGGTTTCAAGCTCTCTGCCGGTCTTGCTCTTATAGTTTTGTACTAGGTTTCGTAGGAGGGTGATTGGACAAAACTTGCCTTCCTCGCCCATAGAGTCTCCCAACTCTTCCTCTAAGCCCGGGTCCGCAGGGTCCAGATCATACAGGTCAGCGATAAGGGCCTTCAAGTCTTCATCCGACCTACGAGCCTTCATATACTCCCTGATCTGACTGTGACACCAAAGAACAACATCAGGATATGCAGCAATAAACCACAGCGGCATACCACTGGGCCTATCTCCTACCCATGTAAATCGTGATAGCGAGGGTGTCGGCTCATAGCTCCTCTCTAGATCTGCGAGGTCTTTCATAGATGGCATGCTTCCCGAAACCAAAGCTTCCAAGTTGGAGAGAAAGATTAGGGGGTCCACTCTATCCGGCATGACGAAACCGTCGATAATCTGCCTTGCTTCTTGTGGCGAACCGATCGATAGCACAGACCGACCCTCTTCATTAAACGAGTCTTCCCACGCTCTACGAATTGTCTCCATCTCATAGTCCTCCTATGCTCTACATTCTACTCAGCTCTTGTTCTTCAATGCTGCCAACGGAATACAGCCAGACCCTAAGAAGCGGAGAACCCAACAGAAACTACGTGTGTCTTAGTTGTCCCTCTATCTAGTAAAGCAGATTGGCATTGCTTGTCAGTTCGGTAGCGATGAACTCTGCGGTAGCGATGGAGCCCTCAACAACAAGAATCTCGAGAGCTTCCTTCGCCTGAAGAAGCGTCAGATCAGAGAACCTTGCTCGCTCCATCATTTCACTTGGATTTGTTCTACAATCATAGGATTGCATTACTTCTTTGAGCCTTCCAAGATTTGAGTAGAAGCATATGAGTTTGTTGATTATGTTGATCCTTGTGAACACAGACAACTCCCTGAAGTCACTTGAAGCGACAACCTGATGTAACCTTTCCTTTTCCAGATACTCTCCCAATCCTTTGTACCACATGTTTGCCACTTCATGTCGAAGCAGAACCAGACCCATCCCTATGTTTTCGCTAACACCCGGTAAGACAATCCTATCTTTGCTAAGCACCTTAGAAGACTCCGGATTCTGCGCTTCATAGTAATGCAGGAAGGTGTTCATATCATATATACTCAATACGGGTGCCATCAACTCCCTGAACTCCCTATCGTGTCGATGCGACTCCAGGGGGACCTTCTTGTGAACACCGAACAGGCAAAGTGCTCTAATCGATTGTGGATGCGGCAGTATGGAGAAGAGCAACGCTTCAGTGAATGCCAGCGATTCCCACATTGCTGGCTTGTCCCAAAGCCCTAAATCTGTCTCTGCAAATCCAAAACCTGAACTATCTCTGATCGTCTCTAACAGCGTATCAGCTAGACAACGGTGTTCATCGCTATTCGTTGCCCTACTGTGAACTCTCTCATAGTTTGCGTTTATATACTCTATAACGTCTGAATCACTGGGGCTCCCTGTATGGTATTTACTCTTCAAGTCCATAAGTCCACCTGCTGCTAGGGGCACAGACCAAGCGGGTCCTCCTCTTATCCATCCTGCCTATTCACCCAGTCGTGACCTGTCACGGGGCACCCAAAACCGGCCACCTGTGGGCAGGTCAAATGCTGGCGCTGCTAGGGAGTGACAAGATACTTGATCTGATTTGTCCCGTCAAGGCTTCATCGGCCTGTCTGCAGCACAAAACCGAGGAGTGTTAGGTAGCAACGTAAGCAGTGGTCTAACTCCAGAAATCAGAGGTGGTGGTAGGCCGTCCGCTGGTGTGATCTGCTAGGCGTTACTGCTCCATTTTGCGACGCTTGAAATAAGTGTCGTGTCCCCAAACCACAAATTGCTCGCAGGGCTTAGCTCGGCGCCTCCAACTCGTTCAGCGTCTCTCTGAGATTGTTAACCAACACGACATCAACTGGTACATCCCTCTCAACTGGTTTGTTGTGAATGTCTCTCCCCATCAGTCCAGTCATTAGCCATCGCATATTGATATCATAGACAACGCGGCTTCGCTGCAAAGGAAGGGAGGTTCTATGCCTCATCAGAAAGAATGAAGTGGACAAGGGGAACCACTTATCTGCGATTTGGGCCTCTTTCTGAAGAATGCTTCGATTAAACGGAGAGTACATTTGCTGGCACGAAATCAGTGCGGAAGAAGCGTTTCGGACTGGATTCAGGAACTCGACAGGGATGTGTTCCCCTAAGCGAAACCACACAAATTGGCTTCTCGTACGAACAGCGTGAATCTGCTGACGTTTTGCATTCACAAATTGATGATACTTGCTGTCGTTGTCATAGACTGAGAAGTGTGCCGGAAACCAGTAATCAACCGCGTGACCTTGATAGTCAAGCTCCTCTCCTTTCTCCCATAGGATCTCCGTGTAATTATCAGGCGCATATGTTGAGAGAATCAGCTTCCGACTTTTCGGCAAGCCAAGGAAGTCTTTAAGATCGGCTGCTCGAAACTCGCCTTTAAGATTCATTACCTTATGGACAGGGACTGCCCAGGCGTCGATCTCGGTGAGAGCATCGGGGATGCGATACCTCGCAATCTGAGGGAGGATCACGGGAATGAGACGACACTCAATCGATACTGGCGATGGGGTATATGGTTGCACTTCGACATCAAGAATCCTATCCCATGAGTCGCGACGAGGAGACCGACCACAACAGGCTGGCACCGCGGTATGTCTTCCGCCACCGCATGCTCTGCAATTTGAAGAGCAGTAATGCTTCAGACACCGACGGAAGTATTCATTATCGCATCCTGTGCAATATCCGCCCACCTCGTCAGAAAGGGAACAAGTCAAACAGGTGTCACCACTCGGACAGGCTCTGCTCTGCTCCTGCACCGGTTCTCGCAGATCAACGCTGTGGTCTACCGCATATTGAACGGCGTACTGGTCCCTTCTCTCTCCTTCTTCTGCGATCATCCTAGCCAGCACCGGGAATCTTTCCTGCAACCCATGAACAGTTGCTATCTCTTTGAAGACAGTCTTGATCTCCTCGTCCGCATTCCCTCTGGTTCTTCGTCTGCCCATTATCAACTCACCACCTTTTGTGTTCAATCGCATTGACGGGACATCACGCTATAAACTCTGAATAGACCGGATACTCCCTCCAATCAACACTATAATCAACACAATACCGACCGTATTCTCCGCCCCCTCCTCCCCCGCCTCCACATACTATCCTGAACTTGTCGAGAGCATCAGAGGGGTCAAGCGCCGCCTTATACCTCTCGGCTACATGCCGAAAGACCATCCTGAATCCCTCACAATAGTAATCCCTAGACAGGATGTCGCCCGTGTTGCTAAAAGCACTAAAAGGGCATCCACCGTGGCAGTACTGGAAGAAAGGACAATTCCCACATGAGTCATTGATGACGTCCTGTCGAAATTGCAGAATTCTATAAGCCGGTGTTTCTTCGATCCGGTCGAGGCTCAAATCACAGATGTTACCGTAGCAGAAGTCCCCATGCCCATGGAAAAGACCGCATGGATATAGGTCGCCGTTCGGCGAAACGCATATGAACATCTCGTGACATCTACCAGCGTGGATGCATTCTGTTGGCCTTGCACCAGGTTTCAACATGCTCTGCACGATGGATTCGAACGGGTCTATCCTAGTGATACCTTCGTCGTCGTTAAGCCAGAGATCAAAGAGCTGCACTGCGAACTCGCCGTATTCCTCCGGGAGCAGACCGAGTTCTTCGGTGTTAGATTTTGCTCTGCCCGAGTTTACCAATTGGCCTAGCTTCATGTGGAGGCCATTCTCCTTGAAGAGCCTGAAGAGCTCCGCAGGATAATGGCAATTGTGCCTAGTTATCGTGGCAATCGCTCCGGTGGTTAGCCCATGCTCTCGGAGCAACCTGACTCTTTCAATGGTTGTGTCATAGGTACCGGCATCCCTTCCACGAAGTCGGATCACGTCGTTTAGTTCGCGCGGGCCATCGAGACTCAAGCCAATTCGGAAATGGTTCTTTTTGAGGAAATCGATAGTTTCATCATCTAACAGGGAGCCATTGGTTTGAATAGCATTTGTGCATTCCTTGTTCTGAGTATTGAATTCTCTCTGAAGTGCGACCACACTGTCAAAGAATTCCAAGCCACACAGGAGGGGTTCCCCACCATGCCAGATGAACCTAACTGCGCTATCGTTGGCGGTGGAAAGGAGTTTGTGGATCGTGGTACGAAGTGTTCCAAGTGTCATATCCTCCCCAGACGTGTCTGCATTGACAAAGCAGTACTTGCAGCGATAGTTGCATCGCGTCGTACTCTTTATGATGGCTGTAAGCATGTTGCTTCTCATGAATACCTCCTACGAATGAACCCGCTTGAAACCGGTAGCACTGAAGTGGTAACTGCCCGCGACTGGACACCCATCCTCATCCTATTTTCTCTACTTGTTCTAGAGGCTTGTCTCGAAGCAATTGGAGCGACTAGCCTCTTCACTCCTGCCACCATTCAGCCGTTTTGCTGCCAACAGTATGCCAGATCAGGAATATTGCCTTCATGGACACCTGATGAGATACATGATAACGGGGGTGACGGGCGAAGTCAATGTCCCGGTTCGGTAGCATTCTTGTCTGAGTTGACGCGTTCGCTTTCGTGAGGTGGAAGCAGCATACCAATGAAGCGAAGAGTCACAAGACGTCGCCTTCTGAAACCATATTGGGTGCAACCCAACAATCCAGGCAAATGTTGAACTTGACAATGCGATGCAGATCCATTGGCATTTGGGCTCAAAGCAGGTGACACAATGCAGGCATGGAAGCCGTGACGTGCTAGATCAATTTGGAACCTCCCTCGGAAGCAGCGGCTCTTCTATGAGGCCAAAATGCGTGGCGTTACTCTAAACTGGAGAACGGCTGGGCATGTCGCTTCGCGATGTTGTGAAAGAGGCCTTTCAAATCAAAGTCTTGAAATCCTCAGTATAAGACGCATTTCTGATCATCTCTGTCATGAAATGCCTATCGTCAGGCTTCAGGCGGGACCCGCAGTTCTCCAATATGTGATTGAGCCGAACTAGTGCCGGAGGGTGAGATGATGGTCGGACTCCGCTCATGGAATTCACCTCCACGATGTGCAGCAGCATCATTATCTCAATGCATAGTGAAACAGACCGTGAAGGCAGCTTAAGGAAAAAACTGTTCGTATTATGTTCGTATAGGTTCGCCAGCCATTTCACAGCTTGCACATCAGCGTCCAACTCCATCTGCTGACGGCGAATATACCTTTGAACTACGACCTCATTGCCTTTAGGCCCAATATACTGGCTTCGGACCGTGCCCAGATGACCCAGATAGATATGAGCGAACTCATGCGCAACAACAAAGAGTTCGTTCGCCATCGTTTTCGCCTGAATCTCAGCACGACTGAAATCATCTTCTGCCAGTATTGAGGGTAACGATGGACGATTCGTACGCCGCTCATTTCTGAAGAAGTCTACAAGAAAACGATGCCCCCGACTTATGAGTTCCTTGGCCTGCTCAATCTCTTCTGTCATCAGATGCCTTGCCGCTGCCCACTGCAGCTCATTGTAATGACTGATCGCCGTCATCAAATCGCTGTGCAGGATCACCAAGAGTCCGCCATCCGGAGCCCTGATTGCGCAGGCATTAGGTTCGTATGTGTCAAGTAAACCAACGACCACATGCGTCAAGGAAGAGCTAACTTCGTCCGGCAGTGAGTTCAGGAATGGAACAGTAAGAAATTCACTGAGGAATGCTTCCGCCCCCTCGTAAGTGTCAAGCCTGCGTTGGCTGACGAATTCTCTAATAATCTCGGCGTCAGTTTGTCGACTACGATACCTTATCAGTTCATCAATCGAAAACCGTCTCCGTTGCGTCTGACCCTGTAACCATCTCAGATACTCAATTGTGTTCATCGAATATGCTCTCCATGATGCTAGCGAACTCTTCGTTGATCTTAGTAGACTATCGGATGACTCAATCCGCCCTATTGTTCACGAAACCCCCAGTACCCACCCTTCAAAGATTGCCTGAGTCTTCTCGGAACTGGGAAGACACGGGGTGAAGAAACGAGACAGACTACCATCTTCATCCATCGATTGTGCCCATTCAACGCACGCGCAGGCGTCGTTCTTATCTGACTTCTGGCCCTTGTTGTGGATAGCTGGATACCATTCGACCAAGGTGTGAGTCCCGCGAAGACCCCATCCGTCGAATGGCCAGAAATGGATCGGTATATTCTGTGCTGAACACAGGCTTCTCAGTCTGAAGAGGCTCGGAATGCCGCAGAGACTTTGAAGGCCGACCGACCCTTGCCCTCCGATCTTGAAGATCGGCTTACAGCCCGGCAGGCACCTCTCAACTATCCGGTATTCATTGAAAGGGCGCTTCTGAGAGCGGAAAAACCCGGGGTCTTTGGCCTGTGAGAAGTTCGGCCCCCAGAATGGGCCAGCCGGACAGCCCAACTGATGGGCAATCTGGTTGTTAGCTGCCTCGGCCCATTCACGCGCATTTGACTCAGGCTCTTCGACGATTTGAGGCAATCCAGGAACCCCATCCGCCATCCCCTGGGCCATCTGCCCCCAAGTATCCGGGAGATCCGTCAGAGTGCGCCAAAGACCGGCTGGAAACGAATACTGGAAGTCGAAGCCACAAAGAACTCGTCTACCACGAGAACCATGATAGCGGAGGCGCGCTGTGAGATGAGAAATGGCAGCCGACCTCGTCAGCCCATCTTCAACTCTAGGAGTTGGTCGGTCGTGCTGGATCTCGGCAAACGCAATGTGTTTCTTCTGCTGGCATGGATCCTTGGCACCGCTGAAATCAACTGCGATGTATATGTCAAAAAGGCACTTCGACTCCGAAATGGTCATGCGCCATTCTGACACACAGCCAAAGGGGCGTCAACGGATTTGTAGCCTTAGTCGATCTGCCTAAGAAGGCCAGCCGTGTTGACCGATTCGCTATATGGTGCAATGGCCAAACCATTCGGGTAATCGCGTTCTGAGAGGCGACCTCTCCGGTTTGCAGCTGGGCTCGATGCAACACGGTGCCCTTCATCCGAGGTACGCCTGATCTTAGAGCGCTGCACTTCTGGGTGATCTGAGGCTTTACCTGGTGTCCTGTCGGAGCTATACTCTTCGTCGCGGCATGAAGGATCCGATACGTCGCTTACAGGAGGCTCTCAGATCATGAAGGACGACTTTCTACGCATAGTTCAGTGGGAGTACACGGCCCTAAGAACGGAAATCGAGGAGTGCTACAAACACTCCTTCCACATGTTTGCTTGGGGGACGACTCTGCTCTTGACCAGTGGAGGACTCGTATTGCGTTACTTACCTCCCGAGTATCTCTTCTTGGTTATGCTAGTTGCAGCCGTATTAGCCATTACCTGGCTTGGACAACTTGTGAGGATCAATCGAGCCGGCCGATTTCTAAGGTTCATAGAGGCCAAAGTCAATGCTTACCTCGAGCAGACAGCACCACACTGGCAGCCGGTTTGTGCCGGGATGCAAGAGAGGGTGCAAGAGTGGGAACAGGCGTTACTGGTGAAGAACTTTGGATATGACTTCTCAAAGCCTTTGCAGTGGGAAATCTGGTTGTCCACACAGCGAGGAAGAACACCCACCACTGGACATCTAGGTTGGCTCTATGTCTTTGAGGCCGGGGTTTTCCCGGGGGTTTTCCTAGCTTGTCCTTTCCTGTATGTGACGCTAGTAGGGGCGGCAGGATACTGGCACGGCATTTGGGCTGGTATATCGATCGTATTTGTCCTAATCTACGGCTGGAAGCTACCAAGATGGCTGCTGTTGAAATGACACTTTCGATTGCTGCCGCAAGGCTTATTGCTGCGCAGTCTGAGTGAGTGTGTAGTCGTGGAAAACTATCCGCGAGAGCGCAAACTCAGGACATCCACACCGTCGGCTCGGCGCGGTCTGGCATAATACGATAAGGCCGTTCAGCGTCAGATCAAACAGCAACCATACGCTCTCCGTCTTCCGGCGACACATCGATGGACGTGCCTGTCTTGTGTGGTTGGTGGTAGAATGCGACCGCACGGTGTAAGAAAGCGGGCAAACAATGGAAAACGAGGCGACGGAGATGTCTGACAAGAAAACGGGAGCAGAGGAGTTCTGCGCTATCCGACAGACAGTGATGAGCTTCAGGGTCGCACTGTATGGCATCAGACACTTCGTCACTAGTATAGGTCCGACAGCTGACGCACGCGATGAGACAGCAAGGAAGACGGGAGAACGAATCGAGGACGGAATACGGTCCCTACTAGTCAATCCTTCTACTTCGACTGGAAGGGGTGTGAAGCCCCCAGGGTGGTTGAGCATTGATGAGGAAGAGCTATCATCCACGGTGAATAAGATCATCGACGTGGCAAAGGACTATGATTTCGCCGGAGTGAACGTAGCCCTAGATGGCGAGCTACACAGGGGTTTGCTCCTGAGGAGCTCGTTCATGATGCTGATTGCCGCTTTCGACTACCTGCTAGCAGATATCCTTCACCGTTATTACGAGCGTTATCCGGAAGCTTTGAGTGATGATATGATGCTGTCTCTCGGAGAGCTAAGAAGATGTGCCGACGTAGTTGAAGCCATGCAACTGCTAATGGATAAGAGGGTAGAAACGGCGCTCTTCCAGAGCTTCAGTAAGCAGATACTGTTCTTTGAGAATGAGCTGAAAGTCAACACAGTAAGAAGGATAGTAGATTGGGATTTGATCAATGAGGCTTATCAGAGAAGACATCTCCTCGCGCATAACAATGGGATAGTGAATACCCGTTATCTGAGGAGCGTTGCAGGGCTATCAGGGGTTGAGGGGGGCAAAGCAGGGGAACGCCTAAGCGTAGGTTGGGATTACTTCCTCCAGGTTTACTGGGAGGCTCTCGCCGCGGGAATAGTTCTTACACAGAACTGCTGGCGCAAATGGTTCAAGGAGGATTCCTCAGATGCTGATGCAATGCTGGTTGACTCCATTGACAGGGAACTCATGCAAGGAGCGGTTGTACCAGCCACAAGGCTATGCTTGTACTCAAGGGAAGTAGAAACACGCAGCGAAGAAGCAAGATTCGATCTGGACAGCCTATTCTGCCAACTGCTGAAGGTCTTGGGATTGCAAGAGCAGTTAAGTAAAGAGATCAAGAAGCTGAAGAAGAGCCCACTGCCCGGCAACAAGAGATTGACAGCCATCGCAGCATTAGAAGATGACAAGGAAGCGTTCTACAAACACGCGAGCGATGCAGTGAAGAGTGGTGAAATGCATAGCGACGATTTCGCGTCTGCAGCCATCTATAGCGATCTGCGCAAGGACAGTGATTTCGGGACGAAGCTGAGAGGGTGATTCCTCACCAGGCATCTTTCCAGCACTCACTGAAGGGTATGGTTGGGTTGAACACCTCCGAGTGTTGTTCAGCGAAGAGGCAGACCAAGAGGCCATGCATTCCTAAGAATGCATCCCCAAGGTCTCATAGGCAGCAACGAGTTATCGGCTTTAGCAGGACAAGGTCTAAGTAAGGTATACTCGTATGACTGCACCGCTCTTCTCGAAATCCAGGTTGACTTCTGTCTCCGGCGTCAACACACCTGCTTCCTGTAGAAAGCTGTGAAATCGGCCACATTGAGAGTAGTCCCGCAATCTTGTGGTGGCAGTGTAAATGTGAGCGCCTTCACCAAAGCGACTCTCTTCAGGGTAACGGTGAAAAGAAGCCTGGCACTTGCTTTGACTCCGTTCAGCTATTAACTCTACTTCTAGCCCTTGCGGGACACTATTATGTGTTAACGGGTAATCCTTCAATGGCAATTTGCGCGACTCCTCTTTCTCAATAGCGATTTCCCTTCGTTGCCTGTTTGGATCTTGTCGATCGTTGATTTTGCCTCTTATAGTTACTCTAGAAGCCGGATTATTCGTGGAGATGTTCATGTTACCTCCCCTTTCAGATGACTGAAGTCTCCCCTGGATTCTATCACTGTGTCGATTACCATAACCCGCCTAGCGCGAAGTGTCAATACCCCTCACACGAGTACTGCTGATTGCACGAACGTCAGTGTTGTGCAACCGGATGCAGTTACCATCGGTGGTCATTAGTCTGCAGCTTGGAAACTCGTCTCTTGTGTGCCCTGCTATTCACCCTACACTCTCAGTTCGTCGATCCCTGTTCTCTGGATCCTGCTTCCAGTTCCGGGTTCGCACTTCTCACTTCGCGGTTCTCGTTTATCAGCTAGGATTTCGCACTTCGCACTTCTTACTTCTCGGTTCGCTGCTATAGGTATAGGCTGACGGTCGGTGGTTAGCACTTAGCCGTTAGCATAAGTTTCTAGCTGTTCATCGCTCTCTTCTCTCCACTGTACGCTGCCTGTTGATCTGTTTCTGTTGAAACACTGTAATTCGACAGTGAATCCCGGTGAACGGTGACCAGCACATCGAGACCGCAGTCCACAGCCGATTACCCCTATGAACGCCGGGAGAGGAACAATGTGGTGCCTCCATGCAGCGATTCACGGGGTTTGGAGGGTCGATCCTTGGCCAGCGGTATCCATATAGCCCCCAGACCCTTTTCGGTCGAGATCCAACGGTTGTACTCGTCTCTCCAGCCGAAT
>PWZA01000107.1 GCA_003567655.1 Dehalococcoidia bacterium | reverse complement strand
AGCGGGCATACTTCGTAAGTGGTCTATGACCGTCAGGGCTCTCATGCGGGTGTAACTCAGCGGTAGAGTGCTTGCTTCCCAAGCAAGACGTCGTGGGTTCGAATCCCATCACCCGCTCCACTGCATTCGGCATAGTTCATATCCATATCGATCCGCGCGTGGTTGCAGGGGCAGCGACAAGTATTCCTATCCGGAACTATCGCGGTGCAGGGCTTTCTCCAGCGATAGGTAGAAAGCCTGTCGCTCATCGTCGGCGGGGAAGAGAACATCCAGTTGTCCCAGACGGCCCTCAGATTTTAGTCTGGCCAATCCCTCCAGGCATGCCGGCCTGGACAGGCCCGGCTCCCAGTCCCGGCAGGCTTTAGGGCGCCAGGGATGTATGGCACAGCCGGCCTTCCCTTCCTCATCCCGGGCAAGGAAGACGCAGCCCTCCCCTGCACTACGCAGCAGGTAGCCTTCCTTTGTCGGGACCCTGACGGCATAGCCGGATATGAACTCCGACTCTGAGATGCCCAGGGCGCAGGCAATGCTTTCTATGTCTTCAGGTATGAGCGGAGCCTGATAGCATGTGCAGCAAATGCCGCAACGAAAGCAGGGGATGGAGACTCCCTCCGTGGCGACGATATCGTCTTCCTCTGCCGGCCCTGTCGTTGCTCTCTCTGTAGACATCAAGCGCCATTGTACCACCCGTGGCCGGAGTTGTGCTAAGCGGCGGTTAGCTCAAGCAATCATCGGTCGTAGGCGAAAGGCAGGGCTGTCGAGGATGATAATACCTGATCAGCGTAGCCAATATCGGAGTGTGCTGATTGAGCGGCAGGATTTCAAGGATCCGCGTTGTTCAGGACCGTATCCTCATTGCTCTGCCGGGATAGAAGTGTCGATATGCGGTGCAGGTTGTACACGCTTGCTGGAAGAGGGCAAGTCTGCACAACCGTCTCATGAGACGGTTGTGCCCGCGGTGTCACGCCCCGTTATCGTCCCGAGCGTCCGTTTCCTGCGCTGAGCTGCCGATTTGCCCTTTCTCGTATGGTCTCGAGCAACCCGGTCAGGGTGTCCATGTCCTTAGCCGACAGCGATGAAAGTATCTCCTTCATGAGTTTGGATACTGCCGCATCGGCTGGTTTGAAGGCCTTCTCACCTTTGGGGGGGATAATCAGGCGCACCTCTCTGCGGTCAGGGAGGTCTCTAACCCTGTCTACCAGATCGGCCTTTACCATGCGGTCTACTATCATGCTTACAGTGTTTACCTTGTGGTCAACCAGCCGTCCTACATCGGTCGGTCTTACCGGATGCTCCAGGCTCTTTATCGCCGCAAGCACCGAATACTGCTCTGCAGTGAGCCCGAACTTGCCGACCACCCTGTCCTCACATCTGAAAAGCAGATCACGTGTTCGGTACAACAGCGTGTAAGGCCTCAGATGGGAGCTGTTGCCCTCGGTTTTTCCTGGCATAGTACTCTCCTTTCTCTTTTTTCTGCCGGCCCGCCTGTGTGACTCCGCCGGCTTTTCTTTCAAGGCTGTTTTCATTATTTACCCCCGTATGATTCTCTCATGTTAATTTAGCATTCAGGTGATGTACTGGCTATCGTGCTAGCACCTCTTTTGCTGACTGTGGCAGTATGGTGTAGAATGTGAAGATGGCACGTTGCCGTTCAGAGGGAAGCTTGTCTGCAACTCGAACTGATGGTACAGCGTGAAGGAAGGGCGCCTGTGGAGAAGATAAGGGTGGCTGTTATAGAGGATGAAGCCCTGTTTCGAGAGATGCTGGTGGGTGCTCTATCGCGGCAGCCCGGCCTGGAGGTGGTGGCTACGACGGACAGGGGCGAGAAAGCCATTGCTATTGCCCGGGATGTCGGCCCGGACGCTGTACTGATGGATATCGAGCTTGCCGGAGAGATGGATGGTATCGAGGCGGCCCTGGCAATCAAGAGAGAGAACCCTGATATCGGCATCGTTATCCTGTCCTCGCATGACGATCCCCGTTATCTGACCAGCCTGCCCCTGGGGGAGAGTATGGGCTGGGCCTACCTTCTGAAGCAAACAGTTCGTGATCTATCAACAGTTGTACTGGCCATCGAGGGCTGTGCTCGTGGTATGGTGGTCATGGATCCGTCGGTGATGGCTCGAGTAAAGCCGCGGGAGGACTCGGAAGTAGGTATGCTCACTCCCAGGCAGCAGGAGGTGCTGAGGCTGCTTGCCGAGGGATTGAATAATTCGGCCATAGCCAGGAAGCTATCGATTGAAGAGAGGTCCGTAGAGAGCTATATCAACGTGATCTACCAGCATCTGGGGCTCTCCGGAGAGCCTGAGATCAACATGCGGGTGAAGGCTGCCCTGGCCTTCCTGAAATCCTCGCAGCGCGGGTGAGCACGGTAGCGCGATGAGTGTATACACGGGCGTTTGCCATGGTGGCACAATACCGCACAAACACATGCATGTGCTAGGCTTTAACTATTCTGGGCTGGCAGTCAGAGGACGGCATGTGAAGTACGGGATTGTTCTGGTTGATGATGACCCCCTGTTTCGTGAGTGGCTGCGTTCTTCACTGGAGAAGAGCAGGGACTTTACGGTATTGGGAGAGGCGTGCAACGGTGTCGAGTGCGTTGATCTCGTACATCGGTTGACTCCGGATGTGGTTATCCTGGATCTTCATATGCCCGATCGGGACGGACTGGAGTTAGCGGCATATATCAGGTGGCACCTTCCCGCTACACAGACAATAGTGACAAGTTCGGATGACGCACCGGTCTACTCCAGGCTGGCACGTCAGCAGGGCGTTCGGGCGTTCATACCGAAGGCCAATCTGTCTATCTCCGCTCTTCGTCAATCCCTGCAAGCGGAACCTGTGCCGTAACCCGCGTGCCTTTGTCGGGAATAGCCTCGATCTTACAGCTTCCTCCCGCCGCTGCTGTGTAATCCGATATGAGTGCCAGGCCTATCCCGTTCGATGACACTGTTCTATCCTGCCCGCCATCGATGTCGCTTACCGTGAGAAGCAACGCGCGATTGGCTGTGAGCGACAGTTTGACCATCACACGCTTCGCGGCGGGCCTGTGTTTGAGGATATTGCCCAGGGCTTCCTCGGTAACCCGGTATATTGCCAGTTTTACATTGTCAGGAACCAGCCTTCTGTTGCTTTGCTCTCTGTCTCTCAGTCGCTTACTGATCCGCAGTTGCACCGGCAGCTGAGCCCCGTATTCATCCGCCAGCGAATCGAGGCCGGCGGATACTCCCAGGCGCAATACCGAGGGAAACAGGCGGTGGCTGATGGCTCTTATGTGGTCGTTCTGCAGTGCTTCGAGTGTCAGTCGTATATCGGCCAGTTCCTCGGCCATTGTCTCCGCTGCCGGCCTGGCCTCCAGTTCTGCCAGTCTGTGCCCCAGCAATATGAGGCGGTTTTGCACGGTTCCGTGGAGTTGGCCTGCTATGCTCTTGCGAAGTGATTCCTGTGCGTCGATAACGCGCCGGCGTGACCTGGTCAGTTCTTCTGCCCGTGCCTCGGCAACCTCTCGGTCGCGTTGCTGTCTCTCCATCTCCTTCTGGTCTGTCATGTCGCGCATCAGAGCGAACATACCGAATGGTTCCCCGTCTGCGCGCTTCAGGAGGGTCGTATTCATCCATGTCGGGAATACTTCACCGTTCCTGCGGACATGCCAGATCTCACCTTCCCTGGAACCGGTTTGCCGGAAACTCTGCTGAAAGGGGATGACCTGTGACTCCATCTGCTCTTTAGTGTGGAAGATGCTCAGGTGTCGGCCGATGAGTTCTTCGGGAGAGTAGCCGTGCATTTTGGCCCAGGCTTCATTGACGAAACGGATGTTGCCTGCCAGGTCGGACATCGCGATGCCATCTGCGGATTGGTCTACGGCGGTTTTATACTCAAGCAATCTCTCTTCAGCCTTCTTACGCTCGGTGATATCCCGGGT
>PWZA01000083.1 GCA_003567655.1 Dehalococcoidia bacterium | reverse complement strand
GATATAGTTTACCCGCTGCGGATTACCTCGCTCAACGAAGCGCCGACGGAGGTACTCCTGTACGTGTTTTCCGACCGGATCGTGGTGCCCGAACAATATGACTTCATCATTGGCTTTGACTATGGCGGAGAAAACTTGTTCGCGCTGGAGTTCGGTGACATGGTGTCTATCGAGGACGTGTCCGAGTATGAAGTATTGCCCGAGTTGCTCTCGACCTATCTGAGCGGCGATGAGTTCTATTTGACGAAACTGAGAGGCCGTATCAGTGCCGACCGGATGGTGGATATCGACCTTGTTGAGTATGAGGGAGAGGATCCTATGCAGTTGCTAACCGCTGCGATGGACTCGAATGGTGGGGATATTGTCGTGCTCGCCATTGTTTTCACGCCCCTGCTGGGTCTCTACCTCTGGGGAAGGCTCCGCAGGAAGATGCCGGGTACGGTTCGGTGAGGTTATTGGTGAACTACCGCGTGCGGATTGCTGCGACGGCAGTGCGATATGCGAGCCAGCAGAAAGCCTAGCCCCTCGTCTCCGAGGGGCTAAAGACTGCTGATCCCGGGACGAGCAGTCAGACCAGCCCGATTTTCTGAGCTACTATCTCCCTGTGAAAGTCTGTGCTGCCGAAGGCGGTGTCCGCCGATTTGCTTCTGCGATAGTAGAGAGGTATGTCATGGTCGTCACTGGTGGCAATCGCTCCGTGCAGCCTGATCGCCCACTTGCTGACGTCACGGTATACTTCATTAACATATGACTTGGCCATGGAGGCCTCTTTGGCGCAGGGAAGACCTTTAGATTCCATCCACGCTGCCTCATAGACCAGGTAGCGACTTGTCTCCATCGCAGTCCACATGTCGGCCATTATGTGCTGAAGCGCCTGGAAAGCACCTATCGGTCTTTCATACTGAACTCTCTCCTTGGCGTATGCCACGGTTATGTCTACGCAAGCCCTTATCGCACCTATTGATTCGGCACAGCGGGCAATCGCGCCTTTGCGCAGCATCATCTCCACTATGGGCCAGCCCTCGTCTATCTTGCCGAGCACGCTGTCCTTCGGCACGCTGACGTTGTCAAAGCGCACCTCACAGAGCTTGTCCTGGGCCGTGGTCGGCATTACCTTGTGCTTTATACCATGAGCCGAAGCATCCACGATGAACAGTGTTATGCCTTTCTCGGGTTCCCCGCCCTCTTTTGTCCGAGCGACGCAGATCATGTGGCTGGCAACATTGGCCATGTCGACGAAGAGCTTTGTGCCGTTTATTATGAAGCTATCTCCCTGTGCTGTTGCCTTAGTGGCGATCCCGGAGGCGTCGAAGACGGCATCGCTCTCCAGAAGAGCCGTGGTCAGAATTAGTTCACCTTGAGCTATCCCGGGGAGCAATTCTCTCTTCTGCTTCTCAGTTCCGGCCTCGATAAGCGGAAAAGTGCTGGTGACAGAGGCGATAAACGGTCCGGGGACGACGTTCCTGCCCATCTCCTCCAGGAGGACCGTAAGATCCTGGAATGTATAACCTATTCCTTCGTATTCTTCGGGTATGATCAGGCCCATCCAGCCCAGGTCGGTCATCTTCTTCCATAATTCGGGAGAGTATCCCCCTTCACTTCGTTCAAGCTCTCTAACCAGCGTCTTCGGGCACTCTGTAGCCAGGAAATCTCGCGCCGACTGCCTCAATATCTCCTGTTCTTCCGTAAATCTAAGATCCATGATTCCTCCTTGCCGAAGATAGGCTCATCTCATCCTGGGCAGGCCAAGGCCATACCAGGCTATGATGTTCCTCTGTATCTCGTTCGTTCCCATAGAGATAGTGGTTATGAAGTGCTCGTGGAACATCTTCTCCCACATACCGTTCATCGGTGACCATCGGGAGGTCCTGATCTGCCCGTATGGGCCGAGAATGTCACCCGCCACGAACGCGAATCTCTCTCCCAGTTCGCTGAAGAAGATCTTACCTGCAGAGGCATCCATGAGCGACATTTCGTTTCTGTTCTGCAGGTCGGCAACACGGTATGCCAGGGCGCGGGCTGCCTGCAATTCGGAGGCCAGTTGGGCCAGCCGGTTGCGTACAAGCGGATCCCTGGCCAGTGGCTGCCCGTGTCGCTTCGTCTCATTGCAGAATGCCACCAGTTCCTCCACGCCCCGTATCATGTTCATGATCTCGTTGATGCCGGACCTCTCGAAACCGGCCAGAAGATTGACAACTGCCCAGCCTTCGTGTTCCTGGCCCACGATGTTCTTCGCGGGCACACGAACGTCATCGAAGTAGACTTCACAGTAGGGAGCACTACCATCCAGGTAGGGGATCGGCCTTACCGTGATGCCAGGTGTCTTCATATCGAGCAGGATGAAGGTCATATTGTGGTGCTTTCGGGCCTCCGGGTCTGTCTTGAAAACCCCGAAACCCCAGTCAGCGCGGTGAGCGCCCGTGTTCCAGGTCTTCTGGCCGTTTAATATATAGTCGTCACCCTTCTTCACTGCTGTGGAGGTCAACGTGGCCAGGTCCGAGCCGGCATTTGGTTCGCTCCATAGTTCACACCACATTACCTCGCCTCGGGCAATGGGCGGCAGGAACTCTCTCTTTATCTCTTCACTGGCAGCTTGTAGCAGGGTGGGGGCCAGCATTTGCACTCCGAATATATCCACTCCGGGTGTGCCGTAGTAGCCCCTTGCTTCAGCAAAGAGTACACGGTCCATCATGTCCCCGCTGCCGCCATACTCGGGTGGCCAGCCCAGGGCAAGCCACCCCTGCTTGGCGAATTCCCTGGCGCAATGCAGGTTGTACTCCCAGCACTCATCCAGTTCGTATATGGCTTCAAAGCCGACCAGGCTGGACGGCCTCTTCTTGCTCAGTTCCTCACACTTGTCGTAGAACTCCCTGCTGCGAGATCTTTGTTCTTCGGTAAGCGAAAAGTCCATGCGCCCCTCCTTTTGCTTGGTAGGATGATTGTAGCAATGTGTCACCAGATTGGCAATCGGACGGGTTGGCTGATCCGGTAACGCTACCTACACTATCACCGGGGACGTAAGAATGCGAGATAGCTAGAGGTGTTGGCATCGCCTATCGGTTGATGAGTTTCTGAGACGCAGTTATGCGGGCGAGTGCGCGACATGCAAACACGTTCAACTGTTAAGTGAGTGACGAGGGCTACCATCGCCGGCTCCTCAGAGAGGAAGAGACTACAAGCAGGTGACTGGATCCGGGATTACACAGGGAGGCTATGGAGCATACGGGAAATGCGCACAACCCGATGTGCCCGGTAGAGATGCAAGCACTCCCTCCAGGAGAATCGCCGTTCTCGTGATAAAGCAAGCCCGGATTACTCGGATGATTGGAGTTGAACGGATGCCGTGAGTTGAATGCTCGAAAAGATAGAGCTACAGGATTTCCAGCCTTACCCTGGTCTCTTCTCTAGCTGCCTTTACTCGAAGCAGCGTTCGTATCGCTTGAGCTACACGGCCCTGCCTGCCGATAACCCTGCCTTTATCATCTGGAGCGACCTCCAGCTTGATCAACAGACCGTCCTCACTGTCCTCCTCGGTTATCTGCACCGCGTCAGGTTCAGCTACGATGGCTTTGATGATGTACTCCACCAGGTCTTTCATGTCGCCTCCTTCATGGTTGGTTCTGGCCTGAGGCCGGCTTGAACTTGTCCATTATACCTAGTTTACCGAGCAGGCTGCGCACCGTATCCGTGGGCTGGGCCCCGGCTCTCAGCCACTTCAGAGCTTTCTCCTCATCGATGACGACAGTTGCAGGCTCGGTCAGAGGATCGTAATGCCCGATGCTTTCCACAAATCTCCCGTCGCGGGGAGAGCGAATGTCGGATACTACCACCCGGTAGGATGGTCTGTTCTTCCTCCCCATACGTCGCAATCTTATCTTTACCATTTGATATGGTGATTATCTCTTAAGTGCAAGTGTTTGTCAATGGTAT
>PWZA01000154.1 GCA_003567655.1 Dehalococcoidia bacterium | reverse complement strand
GCCTCACGTAAAGTCTTTGTTCCGTCTTTGCTATAGGCATCACCTCCATTCTGCTTAATGAATCAGTTATCTCCTTCATAAGATTTCCTGAAACACAAAACCCGGCCTCTCGAAGGCCGGTTGCACGATCAACTGCCCCTCACCATCACCTCTATTCTCCTGTCTTCCATCACACTGCTTCCTTAATGCTGATCACTCAGCAGAATAGTAGTTAATGAATCTATTCCTATAATATTTCAGTATAAAGACTAAGTGTCTCAATGTCAATACCCGCTTTTGCTCGCAAAGAAAGGCTCTGTGCCGGAGGTGCGAAAACTAGCCTATGCTCAAGCCATACTTCAGGCCAAAACCCGCGCCATATCCATCAGACATTCGTGGCCTGGACTGAACAACATGGACAAATGTAGTGTGAACTCTCTGCGGGATACCGCACTGTGTCTTCCTACGGGAACAGGCCTAATCGCTACAGAGCAAAGCATTGTCGTGTACCACGAACGCCTTCCTGATTGTCTGAGAAGCTTGTGTAGACACGTTGAGGGAGAAGCGGCAAATGCACTTCCATGACTTGCTATTACCTAACTTAGCTTGGAGTTCCATCGGATAGCTTCGCGCCTCAAGGTCCATGCCCCCAGGACTTCTTTGGAACTCGCAGATCATAAGAATCGCTTCACGTCCGCGGACTGGAAACTGGGTGGCAAACGAGCGGTCTTCGTCCGTGCCCAGTCTTCCTACCGTGGCGATGAAATCGAGAGGACGAGGCTCTGCTTCGTCAGAGAAGATGAGCCTGAGATTCTGTACAATGATCGGCATTGGGCCATCGTTGAAAAAGACAAACGGAAACTCCAACACCATTGTGTGTGACAACGAAGCAATAGCAGCGTAAGTGCGGGGCGCACCAACTCTGACCTTTCCTGTGCGCCAGTTCATCCACCAGAAACTGAAGACCGTGAACAACAGGGCCAACGTGCTGATAACAAAAGGTGAATAACTCATCTCTGCTGCTTGTCCCATCCACATGATAGCATCCTGATTCTCTCCCGGTCAGAGTTTGCGCTTTTCTCCGATCCCTGTGCCGCGCTCACTTGCGCGGACAAGGGACTCGCTCTTCGACACGTTGTTGCATCCTTCTTCGTCTACAATGAGCGAGTATTGCACTGTATATTACCTATGTCCTTTCTTGGCTGTCCG
Organism: Dehalococcoidia bacterium; assembly: GCA_003567655.1. Taxonomy (GTDB): domain Bacteria; phylum Chloroflexota; class Dehalococcoidia; order GIF9; family AB-539-J10; genus RBG-13-51-36. The sequence goes on along the minus strand of PWZA01000154.1, from coordinate 2,758 downwards.
TACCCCGACTTCTGAGAAGAAGCGTTGTCGTCCTTGGCATGCCCGACAGCATTTGCATGGCTCTCCACTCTGTGGATAATAACAACTCCAGGAGTCCTTGAGCAGTTTAAGTCCGCCCAAGTCCCGAGCCAGTTTGGCAAGACGTTTGGGGGAGCTCCCACCTCTCTGACTGGGAGCTATCAGAGGCGTGTCCAGACATATGCGTCTCTCAAATGCCGTGAACACCCTGTTGATAGCGTCTGCAAACCTCTTTGTAGTGTCGTAATGCTCATTCTTGAATCCTCCAATGAGCCTAGTGGGGGCCTCGTCACCTCTCTTCCAGTCAGCCATTATCACGGATGCTGCACACCCTATGAGAATCATGTTGCGATTCTCAACATCGGGAGACCGCCCCGTGTCAGTCGGGTTATGTTTCAGAATAGGAGAATCACTCCAGGCAAACAGCCCTCCAATGTCAAACTGCCTGCAATCATCCAGAATAGATGAGGAGTTAGGCAAGTGCCCTCGTAGAAGAGGAATGAGACGGAAGACAGCCTTAGCCTCCTCTGCCTCGGATTTCTGGCCATACCTGAAGAACAGGGGCGTGAGCCTGATAGCTTGCTGCTGTGACATCGTGAGAAGAGTAGCCAGAGTAGAATCCAGTCCACCTGAGAAGAGAGCATAGTAATGCTTCATCTGTTAAGTCCCCTTTCCGGAACTTGCAGTTTCCTCAAAGAGTAGCATAGCACATCAGTCTAGGTGCCTGTATGCTGATTAGTCGCCCGAACAGACCTGATTACCCAGAGCTATTTGGCTGCACAAGTCGCTATTCTGTTCAGTGTTCCCGACCAACGGCTGCGTTAGCAGAACAGCATCACACTAGGTGCTCTTCTTCTGCGAGTGCTAAGCTGAACGAGGCCAACACCCCAAGCCTCTTGTCAGATAAGCAGACGCTGCTGCTATGGTTGCTGGCTGAGGTTGTCACGCAATACAGGAGATGACCTGGTTCATCGTTCTCTTGAGAACCCGCACTGCTTCATCTGTTCAATGTGGCTGTCTCTCGTCCGCACCAAACACCCAACTGATTATCTTGCTGACGTAGCTTTCCCTGCAAGTTGGTAGCGGAGCTCTGTTGAAGGCCTGGATCATGCAGCACACTGAAAAGTCAGCGTCTGCAACAACACGCACGTCCTCTCGAAGAGATCCTGTCAGTTCTTCAAATACATCGGATGAGACTTGCATCTCTTCAATCCCTAGGAGGAATTCATGTGCAATACGGTTTCGAGCTTCCCTCGCTTTGTCAAGCGATGGTAACATGTGTTTCTTGAGATCCTCAATGAGGAACGGAGGGAAGTACGTCGGGAGCGCGAATAGTATGACCTCCCCGAGAGAGCGCTTCAGCTTAGTCTTGTAGAACTCCTCCAGACCATCCTCATCTGAAAGAGGAAGCCTGCCTGACGCGTGTGCCGAGCGAATGTCTAGTGCAGCAGCAATAACCCTCAGGTTTCTCTCGAAATGCTGAGCAACATAAAGTGCACGTCCGCACGTGGTGAAGAAGGCAGGGTCAAGGTCTTGAACCGAGTTAACGTCAATGCACGGGTCATCATGCATTTCTGTCACGCAGAGCTGAATAATGCCTGGACGGCTCATTCAAATCCAGCTTCATCTCAAACGTATTCAACACTATGGCGCAAGGGTACTTCATTGATGCGCACATTGTAGTCTATTGACCAACAAGCCACAAGCTGATGGGCAGGCGGAGTCTTTCCACAACTCCTGCCGCAGAACAACAATCCCGAGGAATGTTGTGTCTTCCACCTATCTCGACTTCCTCTTAACAATCAACTCGGATATCTGCCCACTTCTTGATGGATGTCTCAGCAATCGCAGCGCCTGATTCTCTATCTGTCTGATCCTCTCTGTCGACAGACTCACCTCGCGGCCGATCTCAGCCCGGCTCTTGGGCTCACCATCCAGCCCGAACAGGGCACGCAGAACAGCCCGGTTGCGGGAGTGATACTGCGGCAGGCCAATCGGCAATCGCTCAATGAGAGCGTCTGCTGTTTCCTTGAGCGTAGGAATGTCGGTTGCTCTGACCGGCATACAGAGGATGGCACTGGCCAATGCTTCGTAGCCCTCTATCATTGTTCCCTCCTTCCCCGTTGGCTGGCTCACCTGTATTCAGGGAGAACCCAGAAGATAGCGGATGCTGTATTCACGTACCTTCGCCGCCTTAGCCTTGCCGTCTCCCACCAGCTCATCCATCAGTATCCAGAACTCCCTGCCGTGGTTCTTGACCCTGGTGTGAGCAAGCTCGTGCAGAATCACGTAGTCCATCAGTTCTTCGGGTAGGCGGCTGACCTTGATATTCAGGCCGATGTTGTTTCTACTAGAGCAAGTGCCCAGCCTCGTCTTCTGATTGCGGATGAACACCCGGTTATAGGTGAAGCCGTGTTGGACAGACAGGTACTCCAGCCTTCTGATGAGCCTCAGTCTGGCTTCCGCTCTATCGATGCTGTCAAGAGTAGGTTTACCATCACGATCATTGCCTTCTTCATACTGCTTCATCCTTGCCAGTTGCCTCTGTATCCAGTCTACCTTGGTACACGCGAACTCCTTGGCCTTCTGGAAGGATGATCCGTAAGGAACAGCAACACGAACCCCTGCGAATGGATTCACGGAGATGACTACACGCTTGGCCTTTCTGCTGCGCTCAAACAGGACCGGCCCGACGCCGGTGATATCAACGGTATCTGAGTGCACCAGATAGTCCCTTATG
>PWZA01000150.1 GCA_003567655.1 Dehalococcoidia bacterium | reverse complement strand
CATGGCAAAGCATTCGGGGGCAGGTGCTTACCTAAGGATTTGAAAGCGTTCTTGAAGTTGGCAAGATCATACCATCAGCCAGTTCTGTTAGAGGGTGTTGAAGCCATCAACGAGATCATGCAGCAGGAGTACGGAGTGCGAGAATGAGTGTATGCTTGGTGACTGGCTGTGCCGGGTTCATCGGGAGCCATCTGGCTGAAAGGTTGCTGTCACGGGGCGAACAGGTCATAGGCATAGACTGCTTTACGGACTTCTATGCCCGGGAGATCAAGGAGCGCAACCTTGCTGAGGCTATGAAGCACAGCAGTTTCACTATCATTGAAAAGGATATCCTCAGCATGGACGACTTCCCTGAGGTGGATTATGTCTTTCATCATGCTGCCCAGGCTGGTGTCAGGAAGAGCTGGGGCGCGAACTTTGACGTGTATACGCGAAACAATATTGAGGCCTCCCAGAAGCTCCTGGAGTTCTACAAGAACTCACAGATCAAGAAATTTGTCTACGCCTCGTCGTCCTCGGTATACGGGAATGCGGTTCTCCCCTTCACTGAAGATGTAGTACCAAAGCCGTATTCCCCCTACGGCGTAACCAAGTTGGCAGCAGAACACCTGTGTCAACTCTATCACCAGAACTATGGACTACCCGCCGTTTCCTTAAGGTATTTCACGGTCTACGGTCCGAGACAGAGGCCTGACATGGCGATCTGCAAATTCGTTCGGGCCGCTCTCAACGGAGACGAAATAGTAATCTTTGGCGACGGAACACAGACAAGAGATTTCACCTATGTCAGCGACATCGTTGAGGCAAACACTCTTGCCGCAGACAGTGCGCTGGAAGGAGCGGTGTTGAACGTCGGTTGCGGAAATCCCTTGACCGTAAACGATCTAAGCCGGTTGATAGGAGATGCTGTGGGCAAGCCCCTCAAGATAAAGTATGAAAGGCCGCAGCACGGCGACGTAGGGCACACTCGGGCTGGCATATCAAAGGCCGGGGACGAGCTAGGCTGGGAACCAGGAGTCAATATCGAGGACGGAATACAGGAGTTCGTCACATGGTTTAGAGAAGGTCGAGAACGAGGAGAGTGTTAGTGAGATGCAACCGGCGGTGAGCGATTCGTATCCTTGGACAGCAAGATGTATGCGAAGGTGCTTATCTGCGATACCGCTGGCTACAGAGTGGCCTGAGTTCGTCGAGGCGGATTGGCATAGAATCAAGAAAGCCATGGTTGAGCCTTACGCCATATTCGACGGGCGGAATGCCTTATCCAAAGATGAGTTGAGTGTCATTGGTCTCAAATGTGTTGGAGTTGGGAGAGGATTAGTGTGATTCGAGCACACCTATCTTCCAATTCCGAGTGTTAAGATTACCGGTGAACTAAACGAAACCTCTTAGTCAAAATGAGTGAAGTCTATCTAGCGAGCACGCAAGAGGACATGAAAGAAACAGTAATATTCTACAAGAATCTCTCTGTTACTCCCGTCGGAATTGCCAAAGACAAAATGCCTACAAAGGCAGATGTAACCATGAGCGACGCCGGGCTTGTTGCTTTCTACTCCGAGCGATATGTGAATGTTGACGTTGCCGAGTTTCTGACCAGAGAGCGTGGGGAAAGACTGCACGGGCTGTGTAATCTGGTAAAACCGGGGGGGTTTTACCTGGATGTCGGCTGTGCCAATGGTGCACACATGGAGATACTGCATCAGAGAGGCATTAAGGGCATTGGACTGGACCTGTCTGTGCCTAACATCCTCAGGGGACGTGACAAATATCCACACCTTAAATTCATTCACGGCTTTGCCGAAGAGATACCATTCAAAGACAACCATTTTGATATTGTGATATTGGGAGACGTCATCGCACACTTCAGAAATCCAAAGGTTGCACTGGCAGAATGTTTGAGAGTCGCCAGCAAGGGATTAGCGCTTTGTGTTCCTATCAATATTGAGGTACCAGAAGAACATATAAACCCGTTTAGCTGCGAAGCGCTAGTTAATTTGCTCAAATTCTATAAGCTGAAAGTGCGTTTTTATGATTGTGAAGGCAGAAAAACCAGCCGGGCCGAAGCAGAGTCGAAGCTGGAAGCATTTCCCTGGCTTTTAGTCAGAGCGGACAAGACCGAGCAAACGGATACTGTGGCAAAAGAAATCATTGGTACTGAGGGGGAGGTAGAGCGCAGGCGAGCAATAGGAGAAATCCTTGACAGCGATGAGTGGTGCTATAACACTGAACACCAAAGAGATGAAACCCATCGCAGTCGCTTCAAACTCTTGTCTCACCTCATAGAGGGGCAAAAATTATTGGAGATAGGTTGCGGCAATGGCGATTTGTCCGTGGAGATTGCCAGGCTCGGCTTTGAGGTAGTTGGTATTGACGTAAGTGAACCGGGAATACGGCAGGCGGTCGAGTTGTCAAAGAAGGAGAGCCTGGATGCCAAAGCCCAATTCATGGTTATGGATGCCACAAGCCTGGAATTTCCCGATAACTCTTTTGATACTGTGCTGATAGCGGAAGTACTGGAGCATGTAAGAGACTCCAGAAAGCTTATGGAAGAGGCTGTGCGCATTGTCAGGAACGGCGGAAGGATAATCGTCTCCGTCCCCAATGGCTTACTTGTTCCCTTCCCGGGGCACCTCAGGGTTTTCTTCAAAGACACCCTGACTACCGAACTAAGCCAATATGCTGAAGAGATACAGTGGCATGAGCTGCCGTCCCAGAAATGGCTTGTCTGTAGTTTCTTTGTAAAAAAGCCGCACCTGGACGTAACAGATGGACCGTTAGTAGATATCATGATGCCTACCTACAACGGCAAGAAATACATAGAGAATGCAATCAAGAGTGTTATAAGTCAAACATACCGTAACTGGAATTTGGTGGTGGTTAACGATGGTGGGGAAGATGTCTGTCACATAATTAGCGAATTTCAGGATGATAGAATTAAGTACATCGTGGCTGAACACAAAGGCAAGGCACATGCATTGAATGTAGGCATTGAAAACAGCAACGGGGAATTCATCAGCTATCTGGACGATGACGATATCTTGTACCCAATTCACCTGGAGGTTCTGGTAAGAGCTGCGTTGGAGGAGAAGAAGGACTTTGTTTACGCCGATTGGTACGAAGTCTCTCTTGATGAGGATAATAGAGAAATTGGCAGGGAGTTCCTATATAGACAGGATGTAGCCCCCTGGATGCTTATTCCACAGAATTACATAAATCATAAGTGTATTCTACACAAGAGGTCTCTACTAGAAACGACCGGGATGTATGATGAAGCGCTTGATATTCTTATAGACTGGGATATGATTAGGAGACTATTCTTTGTTGACTCAGCACATCATGTGTGGAGTGTAACCAGCGAGCACCTTTTGTATTATAAGCAACGCATTATGGAGAACAGGATAACCGGGCTTTGGAGAAAGGACCCGGACAGAGCTGTCACGTCACGGAAGCGGATAATAGATAAGACAGTTGAACTTCAGGCCACGGCGGGCATGTTGAAAGAGGCTATTGTAAATTTGATCCATTCATACTACAGCCCCAAGCTTGAGGCGAAAGACGCCCGCATGGCAGAGTTGGAAGCAAGCCTACGCGAAAGAGGCTCGCAGATACATCGCCTGGAAGCCCAGACCCGCAGCCTGGAAGCCCAGACCCACAGCCTGGAAGCCCAGACCCGCAGCCTGGAAGCCCAGGTGCGGCGTTTGGAATCCCAGATACGGCAGATTCAACACAGCATACCCATGCAGCTCGCAGGGCGACACCAGAGGGTAGTCGGGAAGATAATGCCTCCCGGCACCCGCCGCGGCCGCCCCTACGAGCTTGTACTGACAGGCATCAGGGTCATCCTCAACGAAGGCTGGCGCAGCTTCTCAACGAAGGCATGGAACAAGTTAAACTTCAGACCGGCCGGGAAGGGAAAAGTCCGGTCATGAGAGGCCCCGTTTCAGTGGT
>PWZA01000001.1 GCA_003567655.1 Dehalococcoidia bacterium | reverse complement strand
TGTCCACGCCCCTCTTCAGAGCCATGGCATCGGCACCGGCAGCGATGTTCTTGAAGCCTTCGGCGATGATGGCCTGCGCCACGATCATAGACGTGCTGGTACCGTCTCCGCACTGGTCGTTTGTCTTCGTTGCCGCCTGCTTCACCAGTTGCACCCCCATGTTCTCAAAGGGATCGGGCAGCTCTATCTCCTTGGCTATAGAAACCCCGTCGTCGAGAACCGACGGAGCGCCCCCTTTCTTATCCAGTGCTACAGGCCTTCCACGCGGCCCCAGGGTCACCCTTATGACATCGGTAAGGGTGTCCACTCCATTCTTCAGAGATTTTCTTGCTTCCTCTCCAAATAAAATCTGCTTTGCCATTCACTTACCTCCTTATGCTAACTTGTCTTGGCCAGTATGTCGCCTTCACGCATGATCACCAGTTCCTCGTCATCCAGCCGGAACTCGGTGCCTGCGTACTTGGAGTAGATAACCTTGTCCCCCTTCTTGACCTCCATGGCTATACGTGTGCCATCATCAGTCAACCTGCCGGGACCGACAGCGATTATCTTGCCTTCCTGGGGCTTTTCCTTCGCTGTATCCGGTAGAACTATCCCTCCTTTGCTTACCTCTTCCTTGGGTGTTGGTTTTATCACCACTCTGTCTCCCAAAGGTTCGATTTTAGCCATGCTACCTCCTTTCCTTAATATGTTTTTAGCACTCTGACCTTGAGATTGCTAACTTGTATTATAGCAGGAAAAATCAGAATTTCAAGCGATTTCCGCCGGAATCGGCCGATTTTTTGAACTCTTACACTAAAACGTGTATAATGTAGCCGATGGAGCAGAGGGCGAGTAGCAAGAGGCAGTGGAACAAGGAAGAGATCAGGTCGCTGAGGGAGCACCTGAACCTGACTCAGGTGAAGCTGGCCGAGGAGCTGGGTACGCGACAGCAAACCATTAGCGAATGGGAGACGGGTATGTATCGGCCTCGCGGTGCATCTGCTACCTTGCTCAGCATGATCGCCGAGCGTAGCGGATTCAAGTACACCGCAGAGGAACACGGCGGTGAATCTTATTGAGGTCAAGCATTTTAGCCTGACAGTTGCGACCGAGACACTGATTATATCGGGTGATCGGATATGACGGAAGAGGGAAATGCCATTTATGATGGTCTCACGGGGATGGTTCACCAACCATACACTCAGCCATTGAGACCGTCAGACGGGCATTTTTTCTTGCCATGACTACACGGAAGCGGATAGAGCTATCGGAAAAGCAGGTGGCTATGCTATGGGAGCAGGTAGCGGGCAAAACCCTGACCGCCACGGAAGGTCAGCCAATCGGAGTGCTCTATCCCGGGAGGGCCAACGGTAACAACGGCCCGGATTTCCGGGATGCGGTCATCTTGGACGGGTCACTCTTACTGAAGGGCGATATCGAGATTCACACCAGGTCCGGTGATTGGTATCGCCATGGACATCATCGCGATGCCCATTACAATGGCACTGTTCTGCATGTTGCGATGTGGCATGATTGCCACTCGGCCACACTGCTCGAGAATAGCACATCTGTCCCCCTTCTGTGCCTGGCGCAGGCGCTGAGGCATCAGGCTTATCTGATGCCGTACAGGCTCCCCTGTTTCCAGATATCGAACCGAAGGGACAGGGACTCCGTCCGAGAACTGTTGAACGCCGCTGGCGAAGCAAGGTTCAAAGCGAAGGCGATGCGTTTTCAGAATGAGCTTCTTCTCTTCAATCACGCAGGGCAGGCGCTTTTCCGGGGCATGATGAGGGCGCTCGGTTACAGCAGGAACACGAGGCCGTTTGAGGAGCTCGCCGACAAGGTGCCCCTCACCTACATCGAATCCCTGTACGGCTTGCTCGAGATGCAAGCCCTGCTTCTTGGCACAGCCGGGTTGCTTCCCTCACAGAGACGGCTGAGTGGCTTCTCCGGCGAAGAAGAGGCGCGGATGCTGGAGCGGGCCTGGCACTCCCTGGCGGGAAAGGGCGAAACCATGAGCGAGGATGATTGGCGCTTCTCCCACATATACCCCAGCAATACTCCCGTGCGGCGCATCGTAGCTCAGAGCTATCTCCTCGAGCGCTATTGTCGGGAGACCTGTCGCGAGCCTTTCGGAGGGATGCTGGCAGCCGGGTTACTCGAGTTAGTACGGGGGGCACCTGTGCCGGGGAGGATGCATTCGCTTGAGCAAGGGTTGACCGTTACCGGCGACGGCTACTGGCGACATCATTTCGATTTCGGTGTCGAAAGCAGAACGCAGACACCTGCCCTGCTGGGCAAGAGCAAGGCGGGCGAGATCGCGATCAACGTGTTGCTGCCGTTTGCCTTCGCCCGGGGGAAGATGGACGGTGACCGGCACCTAGCAGAAAGGGCGCTGGATATCTACCGAAGCTATCACAGGCTGTCCGATAATGAGCTGACCCGCCATATGGCCAGGCAGCTGTGTCTCCACTCGCCTTCCGGTATCACCGCCTGTCAACAGCAGGGGCTGATTCACATCTTCAGAAACTACTGCCGGGAGGGGAGATGTGCGGAGTGTCCTGTGCCGGAAGGCTCTGAGGTATGATCCGCTCCGGATCGCCGTAGCAGACCGGCAGGTGGTGGCTATAGGGCGACGGTGTACAGACCACCATCACTGGGCTTGCTTATGCGAGGCCTCGTATCCCCTGCTTGCTCTTTTCCCGCACTTTGTTGGCGATTACTGACTGCAGTCTTTCCCTGCAGAGCCGAACCCGTTCATCATCGTTGAAGGAGGCAGCGACCAGGTCAATCAGAGCCCGGCAATATCCCTCGCTATTGGTCCTGTCTGCCATATAGACAACACATCTGCCTTCACGCCAGCGCTTCAGAAACCCGGCGTCGAGAAGAGCTTTCAGGTCTCTGGATATCTGTGATTGTGATATGGGGATAATCTCCTTCATCTCACAGAGGCAGATGTCCCTTTCGGTGAGGAGTTTTAGCATCATCCCCCTGTTCCCATCCGTAAGCGCTCTAGCACACTTGCACAACCCGATCATATCTCTTAGTCCTTTCTGGAATGCCAAGAGCAGAGGCACTCAAACCGGTATTGTACCCCATAGATATGCGAGACTGCAGCCCCTCTCGACCAGAATTGCACCACTGTGCAATCTTCCAGCGCATGATGTTGATTTCTGGCATATCATAGGATAGAATACCTCACTTCATACTACGTCAACACGGATGCCTGTTGTGACCATTGCACGATAATGCAACGACCAACTTCAGTGAGCAGGAGGGAATCATGGATCTAAGCCGTAGGGATTTCTTGAAGACCGCAGGAGCGGGCACGGCTGGGCTGATTGCGCTGCCGTCGATTCTGGATGGACGCTTAAGGGCTTTTGCCAGCGCCCCTGGAGACGGCAAACCGATCGTGTGGGAGCAGACACTATATCAGTGCTGTGCTGTATGTGCCAGCCAATGCGGCACCATTTGCTACGTCAGAGACGGGCGAATCCAGTGGATAGAGGGGAACCCCGCCGACGGCCTGGGAGGTCATGGCAAGGCCTGTGTCAAGGGTGCCTCGGCCATGAGGCATCTCTATGACCCCGACAGGTTAAAGTCGCCACTCAAAAGGACCAACCCCAGGAAGGGCAAGGACGAAGACCCGGGATGGGTCAAGATATCGTGGGACGAAGCATTTGCCACCATCGGGGAGGAGTTCAACAAAGCCATCGCCAATTACGGCCCTGAATCGCTGGTGATATTCTCTCGCCCCGATGACCCCTGCACCCGGTTACAGAAAGCCATTGCAACCCCGAACCAGGTGCAGCACGGGGATGTGTGTTACACGCCTTCGTTCTTCGCATGGCGTGTCATGGCCACCGGCAGCGGGCGCCCTTACACGATGGATATGGAGAACGCGAAGTACATCATGGGCTTCGGCTGGGATATGCCGGGCAAATCCAAGCTCTGCCAGTTGATTCCTTTCCTTAAAGCCAAAGAGAACGG
>PWZA01000159.1 GCA_003567655.1 Dehalococcoidia bacterium | reverse complement strand
GTGCTTGCCGTTGAACCCGAGGTGATCCTTATGGATGAACCGTGTAGCGCACTCGACCCGGTGGCAACGCTCAAGATCGAAGACCTGATGAGGCGACTGGCGGAGCAGTACACCATAATCATCGTCACCCACAACATGCAGCAGGCAGCACGGGCCTCGGACATCTCTGCCTTCCTGCTGATGGAGGGGGACAGCTGCGGAGTGCTGGTGGAGCATGGCCCGACGCCGGAGCTGTTCACCAGGCCCAGGGACAAACGCACTGAAGACTACATCACAGGCAGATTCGGTTAGCTACCGTGAGGAGGCGTTGACAAATGGAGATGAGGACGACATTTCACAAGAAGCTGAGAGAGATCCAGGACGATGTGCTCGCTATGGGCAGCATGACTCAGAAGGCCATCACGAACTCCGTGGAGGCTTTGAAAAGGCGAGACCTTGACATGGCCAACAGGATAGTAGCCGATGATACCGAGATAAACTCCAAGCGCTTTGAGATAGAGGAAAAGTGCGTGGAGCTCATTGCCACTCAGCAACCGATGGCCACCGACCTCCGTGCCATTGTATGCGTGTTGAACATCATCACCGAAGTAGAGAGGATCGCCGATCATGCTGAAGGTATAGCCAAGATAGTCATCATGATCGGGGACGAGCCACCCTTGAAGCCACTTATCGACATACCCCGCATGGCGGACAAGACTAATGACATGCTCAGTCGCAGCCTGGATGCCCTTATCGGCCGTGACGCCCATGCAGCAAAACAGATAACGGCAGAGGACGATGAGGTTGACAACCTGTACAATCAGGTGTTCCGGGAGTTGCTTGTCTTCATGATGGAGGATCCCAGAACCATCACAAGGGCGACCCGGCTCATCTGGGTGGCACATAACCTGGAGCGAAGTGCGGATCGAGTGACAAATATCTGTGAGCGGGTCATCTATCTCGTAACCGGGAAGATGACGGAGATCCGCAATTAGGGCGGTTACCGACTCAGTACGACGCCTTACATCAGCAACCTCAGCGCTCCGCAAAGAGGCTGCTCTAGCCGGCATGGAGGCATCACTCCCCGGATATCGGCACCACCTGGACCCGGGTTTACTGTAACCGCCAACCGTACAGCCATGGTATCCTGTATACTGATAGACTATGGCGACAACAGAGAGACATAGCAGGCGGACACTCCCGCTGACCTCTGCCATCACTTTTCTCGGCTTTCTCGACACACACCTTTTGATACCCGTACTAGCTCTCTATGCCTCGAAACTCGGTGCCGGGATAGGTATGGTGGGACTGATTGTTGGCCTATACTCGATAATCAACACCCCTGCCAACATATTGTTCGGACAACTCATTGACCGTATCGGACACAGGGCACCGCTGATAGGAGGGTTGGCAGGCAATGCCCTGAGTATGGTGCTGTATTCCTTCACGCGCAGCCCTCTTCATCTCATTCTAGTGCGGGCATTGCATGGCACAAGCGGTGCCCTGGTAGCTCCATCCACCATGTCTATCATCGCCAACCATCCCGCTGCCCAACGCAGGGGACGATCCATGTCCCTCTACGGCATCGCCCTGGCCGGTGCCTCTCTGGTAGGCTACCCCGCCAGCGGACTGATCGCTTCACGACTCGGCTTCAATGCCGTTTTCTTCTTTGGAGCATCGGCAGCGTTTATAGGGGTGCTGCTGAGCCTGACGCTGCCCGGCACAAGTGCCTCAGCCGGAAAGAGACCGGCTTCGCTACGTGGTCTTCAGGAGGTCAGGAGTATTCTCAGCAGGTCAAAACTGGTGCCCTCATACGTGGCAGTGTTCGCCCAGTATTTCACCTTCGGCGGGGTGGTTACCCTCCTGCCACTTCACGTACAGAGGCTGGGCATGACATCTCTCGAGATAGGTATGCTACTGGCAACCTTCTCCGTAGTATTCATCCTGACACAGCTGCCGAGCGGAGCCATCTCAGACAGGGCCGGACGTTCCCGGCCCATCATTGCCGGACTCCTGTGCGTCATCGTTTCGCTTGCTATCCTGCCCCTGATGTCAGTCTTCGTGTCGCTCGCCCTGGCAATGGCTCTATACGGTGCAGGTTACGGCCTGCTGTTTCCGGCGATATCGGCGCTGCTTACCGATCATACCGGCGCAGAGGAGAGGGGCCTGGCTACAGGCCTGTTCCACGCCCTGCTCACAGCCGGGGTAGCAATTGGTGCCCCGCTCATGGGATGGCTGGGAAGCCTGACAACAACGGGCATCGGTCTCATGATGACTGCGATCCCCATGCTACTTGCTCTGGTGGTTGCACTCCGCTTCCTAAGGCGACCGTAAGCGGCGTTGCGCTGCAACACCTAAGCCTCTTCTACCCGAGCAGTTGACAGTACATGGTAAGCAGCATTACCATACCCCTATGATCACCGAGAGTTGCGATCAACACAAGGGGAGACTGTCCATGAAGCCGGGTTCCTGGTCCGGCAGAATACATTGCCTGCGGGGCATAGTTGCCCTGTCCATTATCCTCGCATGTATTGCGCCTGCTGTGGCTTGCCAGCCCACCCCTCCCCTACGATATGAATTGAGCATATCGAGCACCGATGGTGGGTTAGTAACCACGCCGGGCGAAGGAGCCTTCATGCATGATTCGGGCGAGGTCGTCAACCTGGTGGCAGAAGCTAACGATGGATACGTCTTCATGAACTGGACCGGCGATGTCGACACCGTGGCCGCCCTCAACTCTTCTGTAACCACCATTACAGTGGACGGCGATTACTCGATCACTGCAACCTTCGTGATGGCACAGATCTCCATGGTTGCCGCGGGCGCATATCATACGGTCGGACTTAAGACCGACGGTACAACTATAGCCGTAGGCGACGACTCCCACGGCCAGCTTGGAGTTGGTAACTGGACTGATATGATCCAGATCGCATCAGGCGGTACGCATACAGTTGGACTAAGGGACGACGGCACAGTAGTTGCCGTTGGCGACAACTCCTACGGCCAGTGCGAATTAGGTGAGTGGACAGATACAGTCCACCTTGCGGCAGGCTGGGGTCACACTCTGGGAGCCAGAGACAATGGCACGGTATTAGCCGTGGGAGACGATTACGCCGGTCAATGCGATACCGATGATTGGACAGGCATAGTGCAGGTGGCAGCTGGCGACTGGCACAGCGTGGGGCTCAGATACGATGGCACGGTGGTTGCCACGGGAGACAACTACTTGGGCCAGTGCGATGTCGACGAGTGGACGGGAATCGTGCAGATCGCCACCGGGGGAATGCACACAGTAGGGATCAGAGAGGACGGGACGGTGGTTGCTACGGGAGACAACCTCTTCGGCCAGTGTGATGTGGAGGAGTGGACAGGCATAGTCCGGATCGCCGCCGGCTGGACACACACGGTGGGGATTATGGATGACGGCACGGCAATCGCCACCGGAGACAATCTCTACGGCCAGTGCAATGTCGACGAATGGAACGACATGGTATCGGTCACGGCAGGAGCATTGCACACGGTAGGGATGAAGAACAGCGGCCGGACCATGGCTGTGGGGGACAACACCTACGGCCAGTGCGATACCGACCACTGGCCACACCTGGCGTGGGTCTCCACCGGCCTACTCCTGCCTCCTGGCTCAACCACGACAGCATCGTGGTTATCGATTCCCGACACCACCCCTGACATCAGCCTGACCAGTATTATTTGACCCGATGGGGGCTGTGCGCTACATTAAATATAGATGACCGACAAGACAGAGCACAGGGAGGAACAGCAATGTGTATATTCTGTGGCGGTTCATGCGGAGGATCAGGTGATCAGATCTTGATCTCAATGGCGGCCGTTGTTGGCCTTGCCGTTGTCAGAGCACAGAGCATGAGATCCGCCCGCAAGAACAACGGTCCCGCAGCGGGCCAGGATGAGGAGATCGGGGACGACCCGGCGTCGGAAGAGCAAGACGAGCGTTCATGACTGTCTGACCGGAACCGCCGGAGTGTCGTCACCGACAGGGCCGGGTTACGCGGCCTTCCCGG
>PWZA01000038.1 GCA_003567655.1 Dehalococcoidia bacterium | reverse complement strand
CGAGCACCCCCACACTTCCTGCGGTTGTTTCGAGGCGATAGTTTACTACATCCCCGAGGTGGATGCCTTCGGGGTGGTACACAGGGAGTACAAGGGCGAAACCGTCATCGGCGAGACCTTCCCCCACATGGCAGGCGAGACGTCGGGAGGCAAGCAGATAGAAGGAAGGCTGGGAACCGGACTGGAGCAGTTGAGATCGCCCAAGTTCATTCAGGCCGATGGCGGCCTGGAGCGGATCGTCTGGTTGCCAAAGGGCATCAAGGAGAGATTCAAAGACGCACTGGAGGCCAAAGGGCTCTATGACAAGATCGCCACTGAGGATGATGTCAAGAATGTGGACGAGCTCATGGAGTTCCTGGAGAAGAACGGCCACCCCTGGCTACAGGGGGAAGTAGAGCTTCCGGCGTAATAGTACCGATGACCGAAGGTTACGGCCATTGGTGAATCAACTAGAGCTTGACAGCTGATGGCCGATTAAAGGAGGTTTGCTATGCCAATCGCAGGGTCTGAGATTGTGAAGATGCTTCCGGGACGGAAACCGTGTAAGGACTGCGGCTTCCCTACCTGCTTTGCTTTTGCCATGAAGCTGGCATCAGGTGGAGCTACCGTCGACAAGTGCCCTTACCTCTCCGATGAGGTGAAGGCCGATTTGCTGGACCTGCTGGCGCCGCCGATAAGACTTGTTACCATAGGCTCCGGCGACAATGCCGTCAAGATCGGGAATGAGGAAGTGATATACCGGCACGAGAAGACATTCGTTCACTCACCGGCCATCACGCTCCTTATCTCGGACAAAGAGGACGATGCCAGAGTCGACGAGAAGATAAGGAAGATAAAGGAACTGCAATTCCCCTGGGTGGGCGTGGAACTGAAGGCAGACCTCCTGGCACTTCGGTTTGAATCGGGGGACAAGGACAAGTTCCTGTCCCTGGTAAAGAAGGTGCATGACGCGACGGACGTGGGCGTGGTCCTGATCTCGGAAGACCCGGACGCCCTTTTTGCTGCACGGGACATATACGCGGACAGGAGTCCGCTCCTCTACCCCATAACAGAGGAGAACCTGGATCAGGCGATCCCCAGGATCAAGGAGAACATAACTCCTATCGGCCTCAGGGCAAAGAGCATTGAGGAACTGATCCCTCTTACCACCAGGTTGAAGGAAGAGGGAATCGAGGACCTGGTCCTGGACCCCGGTTCCAAGAGCGTGCTGGAGGCGATGAGAGACCAGACCTTCATCAGGAGGGCATCGCTGAAGCAGGGTTTCAGGCCACTCGGCTACCCCACTATCGGCTTTCCCTGCTTACTGGACAAAGACAGGTTGCACGAGATGATGGTGGGGTCGGCGTTTATCAACAAGTGGGCAGCAATAATCGTCTTCTCCGACTTCGACCGCCATACTCTCCTCCCTCTGCTGGTTCAGAGGCTCAACATCTATACCGATCCCCGCTTCCCTATGGCAGTGGAGGAGAAGTTCTACGAAGTAGGGCAGCCCGACGAGTCCTCACCTGTTCTCGTTACCTCGAACTGGGCTTTGACGTACTTCCTTGTATCATCGGCTGTCGAGGCGACCAAGGTTCCCGCCTACATATGCGTGAAGGAGGCAGAAGGGCTGGGAGTCCTCACCGCTTGGGCGGCAGGCAAGTTCACCGGTGACGCCGTAGGCACTTTCATCAAGAAATGCGGCATCGAGGACAGGGTGAAGCACAGGAAGATCGTGATCCCTGGAAAAGTGTCCAGGATCAAAGGTGAGCTTGAAGATGCTCTGAACCTCGAATGGGAGGTGGTGATAGGCCCTCGGGAAACGACCGGCATAGCTACTTTCCTCCCGTCGTTTGCCAAGCAACTTAAATGACGTCCGCGGGCACGGCAAGGGAATGACTGCCAGCGACCAGAGCAACCAAGCTCTGTCTGAGATTATAGAGTCGCACACCAAAGACAGGGGGAGTCTGATACCCCTGCTGCAGGAAACCCAGGCGAAGCTGGGGTACATCTCCAGGGATGCAATGCAGGCGATCTCGGATTTCCTGGAGATACCGCGGGTTGAGGTCTGGGGGGTTGCCACCTTCTATAACCAGTTCCGTCTCACTCCCCTGGGAAAGCATCATACCGTCGTCTGTATGGGGACCGCCTGCCACCTGGCAGGCGGCAAGCTCATCCTGGAGGCACTGGAGCGCGAACTGGACATCAAGGCAGGAGAGACCAGCGAGGATGGAAACTTCAGCCTGGAAAGAGTAGCCTGCATCGGCTGCTGCATGCTCGCTCCGGTGGCCATGATAGGAGACAGGATCTTCCCCAGGATGACGCCTTTCAAGGCGGAAGAGGCGCTCATACCTTACAAGCAAGGAGACGACAAAGACGCCGAACACTGAAACACAGGGGTAAGGAGTTCCGGCAGGGATAGATCAGGTCTGTCTGCGGCACCCAGAGCAGGATTTGGAAGCTTGTAACACATGAGTCTAGCAACAATCCGGAAGAGGGCAAGCTCGGAGTGGGAAGCCCTGCAGAGCAGTACCCACATCCTCGTCAGCGCCGCCACATGCGGCCGGGCCGCCGGCGCACTGGACGTTGTCGATGCCCTCGGCAAGGAACTGGAGAGACATAATCTGGAAGCACCGATCATCCAGGTCGGCTGCATGGAGCTATGCTATGCCGACCCCCTCGTAATCATACGTAAGCCGGACTCCCTCAGCATCGCTTATGCCAGCGTAACCCCGGAGATCGTGCCCCGCCTCGTGCAAGGTTACGTTGCAGGCGATGACCCATGCCTGGAGCTTGCCCTGGGCACACTTGAGGGAGGTGAGGACGAGGCTGCCTACATACCAGAGTTGCCAAGATATGAACACGAGCATCGCCTCGTGCTGCGCCGCTGTGGCTACATCGATCCTGAGAACATGAACCACTATGTCGCCACCGGCGGCTACAGTGGCCTTGACAGGGCTCTGAAGATGTCGCCCGGCGACATAATCGCTGAACTGAAAAGGTCGGGGCTGCGCGGAAGGGGAGGAGCCGGTTTCCCCACTCACCGCAAATGGGAGCAATGCCGTAAGGCGAAAGCCAGGCCGAAGTACGTCATATGCAATGCCGACGAAGGAGACCCCGGTGCCTTCATGGACCGGGTAGTCCTTGAGAGCGATCCGCACCAGATCATCGAGGGAATGATCATAGCCGGCTATGCCGTAGGTGCTGAGCGGGGTTATGTCTATGTTCGCGCCGAGTATCCCCTGGCCATCAAACGTGTCCGGATCGCACTCGAACAGGCAGCTGAAGCTGGCTTCCTGGGCGACGATATCCTGGGCAGCGGATTCGGGTTCAACATCGAGATAGCCGCAGGGGCCGGCGCGTTTGTGTCGGGCGAATCAACGGCGCTCGTCGCGGCCATGGAAGGGAGAAGAAGCGAACCGAGGACACGGCCGCCTCGACTGGCCGAGGAGGGCCTGTGGGGAAAGCCCACCCTGCTGAACAACGTTAAGACATTCGCTTACGTCCCTTCGATAATCGAGCGTGGCGCGGACTGGTTCGCGTCCAGCGGCACGGAAGGAAGCAGAGGCACCGCAGTGTTCACCCTCGCAGGCAATGTGATCAACTCGGGACTGGCGGAGGTGCCTATGGGGACAACACTCCGCCGGTTGATTTACGACATCGGCGGCGGCATGAGCAAGGAGAAGCAGTTCAAGGCGGTGCAGATAGGAGGGCCTTCTGGAGGCTGCCTGCCCGGAGCACTCCTGGACAGCCCTATCGACTATGATTCGCTCCGTGATGCCGGGTCGATGATGGGCTCGGGGGGCATGATCATCATGGACGAGGACAACTGTATGGTGGATGCTGCCAGGTTCTTCCTCGATTTCTCAACGCGGGAATCCTGCGGAAAGTGCACTATGTGCCGACTGGGCACCCTGCAGATGCTGCACATTCTGGATGACATCACCGCCGGCCGGGGTAAGATGAAGGATGTCGATCTTCTGCTGCAACTGGCTGAGGACGTGAAAGCAGGTTCGCTCTGTGGATTGGGAAGAACAGCACCCAACCCCGTGCT
>PWZA01000077.1 GCA_003567655.1 Dehalococcoidia bacterium | reverse complement strand
GACGTAATGTTGAGATCCTGGAGGATGTAAGGGGTGCAGACATTCGGGTGGTGTTCAGGGACAAAGACGAAGAGGACGAGATAATCGAAGTGAAGGGCACCGTTCAGCCTTCGATTGCCTGGAGTCAACTGAAGGTGTCGCTCCAAGGCTCCTATGACGCACTCGTCAAGGGCGTTCCTATCTATCGAGTGATCGGAGTCAACAGCAAGATTCCCAGAATAGTTGTTCTGAGATACGGGAAGGACTTCATGTTGGCAGAGGAACTGAGATGGGCCGTTAGACCTGTTTCGAGCTAGGGTGATTACGCGGCGCATGTCGATGGAGATCCGGTTTCCATCGTGAGCACGGTTGGCTCAACTACTATCTGAAGCTGAGAGAGTATCACACACACTGAACTGTGAATCTCAACAATCACTCAGATTGTGACTCGCCGTGGTAGGCCCACCATGAAAACGTCTTGACAGGAGGCCACAGCAACACTAGAGTTAGCTGGGAAGCGGAAGCAATGGTAAGCCGATACATAGACTTGGGGACTGGCAAGTGGCGTAAGAGGTGGATTAGCAAACAAGACTTAGTGGAATACCTGCGCTGCGAATACAGAGTGTTCGTTTCATTTTCAACGGGAATTCCGATACCAGATATGAAAGAGACAGCCCTGCTGCAGCTCATGCTGGAAAAAGGCCTGGAGTTTGAATCCGGGGTGGTAGAGGATATACAGCCCCGGGAGATACACAGCAGAGAGGCAGTTGAACCACTGGCAGAGGAAACACTGGTAGTTCAGATCCCAAGAGTATTCCGCAACCACCGATTAGGAATCCAGGGCATCCCAGATCTGATAAACACCGAAAAGGGCAAGTTCGTCCCTATAGAGATCAAGAATCATAAGCAAGTCACGCACACTGATGAACTTGAACTAGCTTTCTATTGGCTGCTGCTGGATCCGCTAAGAAAGAGAAAGACTAGACCGAAGGGCTACATCATATTGAACACGGGGGAGGTCGTTGAGGTGAACCTGACAAGAGAGCATTTGTGGGGTGTTGAGTCCTATCTGGACGACATCAGAGGACTCTCAAAAACCGAGGTAGAACCCGTCCTATCGCATGAGTGCAAGCAGTGCAAGTTGAGCAAGGACTGTCGAGAGAAGGTCGTAACAAGCGGGGGACTATCTACCATATACAACGTCTCCTATGTACGAGAGAAACAGTTCAGGGATATTGGAGTCAACAGCATTTCCGAGCTAGTGCAGCTAGATGAAGAGGAGCTCAATAGCAAACTGATTGCCCGGTTTGGTAATACCCCGGGTGTCGATGAGATATTCCGAATGAAGTGCCATGCCTTCTCTATTATGAGTGGAAAGCCAATCTTCTTTGGAGATAAACACCAGGCACGCAACATAGCTGCTTCACCTTTTCTGATTCTCGATCTTGAGTACGACGTGGAAAGGCTGATTTGGTTAGTCGGAGTAGCGATACAGACAGGCAACAACATAACGTATCATCAGTACTTTGCCGAGAAATCGAATCTGGACGAGGAACGGCACATTCTGCAGGCACTGATCGACATAATCGAGAAAAGACGATCATACCTGGTGTTCACCTACAGCGGGATCTCAGCTGACATCCCTCAGCTTCGCGCAGCATGGCGTAGGCAAGGTCTTCCGGATCGCCCGTTGTCCAACCTGATGGGGATGCATGTGGATGTCTGTCAATTCGTGCAGAGGAATTTCAGGTTTCCGATGAAGTCATTGGGATTGGATGCAATGGAAGAGTATTTCGGGATACATAGAAGCAGCGGCATTTCAGGCGGTCTCGAGGCAGTTGCATTATATAAGAGGTATGTAAGGACAAGGAACGACGCGATTAAGCAGCAGCTTCTTCACTATAATCGAGAAGATATCGACTCCACGCTGAGAGTAGTCAACCAGATACCTGTGCTAGTAACCGAGTCCCTAGCCATCTAGCTGTCACACGTTTGTCGGATGATTGTCGTACTTGACATTCGCAGGAGTGTGGGCAGCAACCAGATCAGTGTCCATCAAAGCAGCGGTTGGTGTGGTGTCCAAGATACCTATCATTGCGTTCACAGCCCTAAGCTAGTAGAATATGATCACCTCGTACGGTGTTAGGTAAAATACCTATGCCTCTAGCGAATTGGGAAACCATAGCAGCTTCGATCGGTGAGTGCAATTCCTGCGTCTTCAGACATTCCAGTATCACGCCTCTGGCCCCTCGACAGGTGCCGGTTCCTGTGCGTGTGATGTTCATCGGTGAGAATCCTTCGTGGGCTGAAAGCCAGCCAGAGCCGTTTGCACAGGGTACCATCAGCGGAAAAGCTCTGGATGCGCACTATCTCAGGCCTCTAGGCCTAGATCGGCGGCAAGTATGGATTACGGATCTCATGAAGTGTAGGTACCCTAAGGACATCTATCGGGCCAAAGGAGTGTACGACGCACAGATCCAGAGAGCCGCCTCCACGTGTTCAACGCTTTGGCTAGTAAAGGAAGTCGAGTTAGCTCGCCCCAAGGTTCTCGTCACTCTGTCGAATACGCAGGTCTATCAACGATTTCGCAGGATATTTCGGCTTCGTGTCCCCCACTCATTTGAGGACGCAGTGGGAAGAGCACATTCTATCGAGCTAGGAGGATACAGGACCATCTTGTTTCCGATGGTTCATCCCGATGTGAGCAGACCGAAAGGGGATGGAGACAACAGAAAGCTGAATGTACGAATGAAGTGGGCACCTCTGCATCGCGACAATCATACCGCAATGCTCAAGAAGCTGCTGGACACATGACCGTTTTGCGGGTGGCAGATAGAATTGATTGCGGTATGATATTTCCGTAGCCACCGAGGATGGCCTACTAGTATTGTCCACATATGTTCCTTTCATGGTGCATAGTAGGACGGAGGGTGTGACTACTCCGCAATGGCTGCAGTTGGACTCGAAAGCGCTCTGCATGCTCGGTTACGGCTTTCGTATGGTTGAAGAGGAGGTTAATCAGTGACAGGCGAACATGAGGTTGCGACAACAAAGGTGCTCCCGTATCTAAAGGATAGGTTGAAGTGGCCAGCGGCCTTGATCAGTGAGTATGGTCGTGTTCCTGTCCAAGTGGGCACTTCCATTGCGTGGGCAGACTTTGTCTGCTACTTGGCTTGGCGAAACACACCCTCCCCCTACTTGCTGGTAGAAGTGAAACAGGAGGACGAGGACCTTGAGCAGTGGGTACCCCAGGCTGAATCCTATGCACTGATGCTTGGAGCTCCCTTCTTTTTCGTCACCGACGGCACTGAGTATCTGCTTCACTTGACTGGCAGGTCACAAGGGAATAGTGTGAGACTGAGAAGCAGCACCGACATACCCCTCCCGTTTGAGGACTACCTACCCGATACCATAGACTTCGTCTCGTATCCTCCAGAACTGGACCCTATAGTAGAGTTGTTCTTCCAGGCTCTGAAAAGCGACACGAAGTTTCTGGAAGACACAGTCTGGCATTCCGAATGCTTGGAATACTGGAACAGCAACGTCTTCGCAGATTTGGACAGGGTGACTAGGAAACAGTTAAGAACAGGTGTTGAGAGATATATGATGCCTGGGCGTCAACCGGTCAGAATAGCCTTCCTGAAAGCTATAGACGACGACTTCGCCAAGATCAAGAGAGTTCTGAGGTTCATAGCAGACTGGAAAGGCGACCCGGTGCAGAATCTGAATCGTCTACTCGACACCAATAGCGACCTGCATATCACGATGCTTGGTCCATTTATTGTTACACAACTCCTGGCGGCGGCACACCCAAGGGACTATGGCGTTCTGCAAGATAGCATAGCGAAGGCTCTCAAAGACCTAGAGATGACACATGTGGTCGTCAAGACCGGCGTTGCCAACGGTTACGTGTACGCAAACAACATCTGTAAGCGGATCTACAGGGATAAACTAGAGGGCCGTGTCGAGAAGGCGAACCTTGGCCTGGCAACAGGTTTTGAGTTTGTGCTCGTACACAACTTCCTCTGGCACTATTATGAGTACTACAAGAAAGGGAAACCGTGGGGCGGGTGAACGATTGTCCATAATGTGACTCTGCGGTCCAGCAAATCGCGGATCACATCTCAGAGTTACTGTAACATTTTGGTCGGTCGGGGTTGCAAATAGAAGAGAGACCCCACAGAATTTCGAGATGTCT
>PWZA01000130.1 GCA_003567655.1 Dehalococcoidia bacterium | reverse complement strand
TCTCCACCGTGACCGACAGGGTCACCATCTTCTCTCCTGCTTCGATTACCCCGCCACACCTGAAGCAAGTGTGGCCATACTTCTGTTTCCTGGTATCGCATTCTCTCATTATCTGAACCCCCTTCGCTGATCTCCTGGTCTCTGTCACCCCTATTATAATAGTTAAAACCAAAACAGCTTCGCGATGAACGGTAACGGGGTGCGGTTCTCCATGCTCGCCGTATTGGCGTCAGAACGGATAGCCAGATCTGAAATGTCTATGATATGAGAGCTCGGCCAAGCTTTGGCCACGTCGTTTCCACGCGACATAGATGGTGACTTGCAGAGCTGAATCGACTCAGATAGTATTGAAGATGAACTGTCGCACTGGATTCAGGAGGTGCAATGGATAATCGAATCTGCAACGGACCGAAGGATGAGCTGATTCTAAGCAACGCCAAACACAAGATAACTGAGTTTGACCGCATAGGATTGCACTACAACCTTGTGGCCCAGGCAGTTGATGAAGAACGCAAGAAGCATGCAGACCCATTCGACGAGTCATTCTTGCGCTGCATCATAGCGATGCTCATCTCGTTTGACATGGGCCGCATGATGGGCAAAGTGGAAGAGGCATACAGCTTCGAAGAAGGAGGCTTCGGCTTGCGGCTCAAACTGAAACTAGAGAAGATCGCACCGAGTCTGGAGCGGCTCAGGGGATTGAGCATTAGCGACATCGACCTTAAGGAGCATGAGAGGAGCATACTCAGAGTTTACAGCGAGTTATCGGGTGATGGAGAAGGCGCACTGAACCAGAGGAAACTCAAGGAAACGAACGGGCGCTTTCACGTGGGCGCGGCAAAGACTCTGCATTTCCTGAACCCAGGACTCTTCATAATCGTTGACAGCTATGCAGCCAAGGCCTTCCAGATGGCACACCGTGTCAACCCCGGGTACTCTTCACGCAAATACCTGCAACGTATGGAGTGTGCTCAGAGCGATATCCGGAACTATGGCGAATCGCGGTTCCAGGAGCTCGAGCGGGGTACCCCGATGACGAGGATCTACGACAAGCTAACCTTCATGACGGGCAAGACGCGCGCACAGGTTAGGTGAACACGCTGAGACTGGACATACAGGGCGGAGTACAGCAATGCTGGGAGCTATTGCGGGAGACATCATCGGCTCGGCCTATGAGTGGGAGAGGACCAAGTTCTATGGTTTCCGACTCTTCACGCCCGAATCGACGTTCACCGATGACACCGTCCTGACCGTAGCGGTGGCAGACTGCATTCTTCACGGTAAGGACTACACAACCACATTCAGAGAGTACGGGCTTCGATATCCCGGAGCCGGTTGGGGCGGCATGTTCTTCAACTGGCTGTTCACCCCAGACCCAGCACCATACAACAGCTTCGGCAACGGCTCGGCCATGAGAGTCAGCCCGGTGGGTCTTGCCTTCGACACTATGGAGGAAGTCATGGCTGAGGCCAAACGATCGGCAGAGGTGTCTCACAACCACCCCGAGGGGATCAAGGGCGCCCGAGCGGTTGCCGCCTGCATCCTCCTGGCCAGGCAGGGTAACAGCAAGGAAGAGATCAAGTCATTCGTCGAGACCGAGTTTGACTATGACCTGAGCAGAACGCTCGACGAGATCCGCCCGTCCTACCGCTTCGATGAAACCTGCCAGGGCTCGGTTCCTGAGGCGATCACAGCTTTCCTGGAGTCCACCGATTATGAGGATGCGGTCAGGAAGGCAGTCTCGCTCGGTGGAGATGCCGACACCCTTGCCTGCATGACCGGCGGCATTGCCGAGGCCTATTACAGGGTGATCCCCGACAGCATCATCGCCGAAGCCAGAAGACGCCTGCCCGACGAACTGCTAGCGATAGTCGACGAGTTCGAGGCACGATTCCCCTGTCCAAGCTAACCGCCTGTCATCATCAGGAGAGTTGACAGGCAGCCTCAGACAGCAATCCGCCAAGTCGTGCAAGGTTCGTTTCGTGGCGACAAGCTGAGTCATCATCATCCGAAGCCTTTGACATGCTCCGCTATCTTCTTCCTTAGCCGCTCCAATGCTTCATCATCCACCTCCCACATAGTCCCCTGCGGCATTCCACCACGTACTTCATCAACAATGTCGCTTATTTCATCACCCCACAAAGGACTCATCTTGAGATAATCACTTGGCGGAGCAGGTCTATAGTTTATGACCTCCTTATCGAACAGCGTGATGATACCCCATCCATAGATACCAGGCTCGTGTGCTCCAGCCTTTGCATAGAACAGGATGACCATATCTCCGGGTAGCACCTCTGTAGGTCTTCGTTTGCTCTCTCCTATACCCCAGTTCGTTACAGGGTGTCCCTCCCAAACTTCAGTGCGATATCGTCCATGAGAGTAATAATCGTTTCTCATTTGGTATAGCCAGCAAGTCATAACTACCTCCTATTTACGTTGGAATCTCACCTCTTCGTTCTCCATATCTACCATCACCGTTTTCCAGTCCGCATCAAGCCAACTGTTCTGGCGCACAGCACTTGAGCCGCCAGTATTGTCCCACGACCTGAAATATGTGCGCGCAGAAGGTTCCATACTCACTCCAATGATCTCTTCAACTCTCTGAAAGGTCAATGTGATTTCCGTGGTTGTCAGTGTCCCCAGGTATCTCCGCAATGGGTCGTATTTAGACATGCTCACCTCTCACTTCAGCAACTTGAGTGCCAATAGCGATTCTCAAGCTGTCTGCCTTGTTCTTGCTCGGAGAACCTCTCTTTGAAAGGTCGACAATCCGTCAACCAGCCGTTTCTTATATCCAGCAGGTATGCCTTCGTGTTCTCTCAGATCGTCACCGAGTTGCCGTATCTTATCCAGTGTTCTTGCATCCTCACCTATCAAGTATGCATCCTGATAATACTTGCCGGCTTTCTCGTAGTCTCCCGCTTCAAATGCTAAGTCTCCAAGAGTATCCGAATAATACCCTTCCCTTGCTATCAGACTCTCAAGTAAGGCGCTGAACTTCTTCACATACCCCCTCTGCTCGAAAAATATGATGAAGTGCCTAGCGAAGTCCGAGGGAAGACCTCTCTTTTGGTGAGCGAGCAATATCACTGGTTTTCCGAACCCTTGCATCAACCCCATTTCCCACAGTATGTTGCTGAGGGTATCGGCAGGAATGTCAACGCTAGATACTGCTATTCCCACGGGGCAAGCGAGAATGCTCTTGCAGATCGAACACAAATAGTCTCCGTAGTCTACAAGCTCTGCTCCCTCAATGTAGTCGAAAGAGTGCTCAGACAGAACTGATTCCACTTTGTCAATGACCTGCCTCAGTTCTGGGGTTGTCTTCTGTTTCGATGGCGCCATGATGAAAGCAGTCCTCGGCGAAGGCACTATGACCTTGTTGCATTCATCCAAGGTCAATGGACATACTATCATTTCTTCCGCACGCTCTTGTATGGGCCTGGTGACTTCTTGTGATCGACTATCCGACCAGTTTCAGTGTCGATTTTCACCCATCTCTTTGTTACCGGGTTCTCCGCCTGTACCCTCTTGGAAATCGGCCCCCTGAGCTTTCCTGAACTGTCTCGCTTGGCCATACGTACCTCCGTTCATCTCGCAGTCGTGCCCTCGCCAGACCTGATTCACACACCTGTCCATATGTTCACCTAGTCTAATTATACCGCAGAGTGCAATCCTATGGAATCATGGTTGGGCGTGCAAGAAAGGCATAGGTAATCGCGGGAGTTGTATCCAGGTTCCGAGAATTACATAGGTGATTACCACAGCAATCGCATCTGTCATCGGAGTACGGAGCGATCCTGTCAACAGAAAGGGTGCCATGAATGCCCCTGTATAATGTATGCCTTCCGCAGGCAGTTCGTTGGTAGACCCGATTCTGGTCTCTTAACCTAGGATGATGACGGCATCAATGTACCTGGGGCCGGTCTGGTCTGTACGTCTCACCGCAGGAAGCTCCTCAACCAAAGTGCCGCTGACCTGTTGCCAATGCGCCCTTATCCGGAGGAGTTTCGTGCTTACTCATTGCCACCAGGCTGTAGAACACGACCGGCACGCAATTCATCGGATTGTGACACATCAATACTCACAATGGCGGAGTCTCAGCCCGTTTTACCGATGAAAATGCCGGCATCTCTTCGATATAGTTCTCGTCTCTCGAGCTTTTCCGTAGGAACCTGCGG
>PWZA01000142.1 GCA_003567655.1 Dehalococcoidia bacterium | reverse complement strand
CAATCGTGATGCCGCCTTCCACCTCCGTAACACGGATCGCCAGCGACTCCTCCGTGACCGTGATCCTGGGCTCCGCGTCCGGGGGGCAGGCAGCGCCCAGCGAGAACACAAGCACCATGCACAAGAGAACCGTCACTTTGATTGACATCCTATGAAGCATAGTAGGATAAATCAGGGGCATAGTCAATACCCCCAATACCATATCACCTGCTATAATACGAACAGCCACGCGACTCAACTTACGATGACACAATGCTAAGGAGGCCAGCATGTCAGAAGAGCTCGACCCCAGAATCGCAGACCTGAAAGCCTGGCTGCTGATGCCCGGCGTCCGCGACCCGGCTTTCTACCTCCAGGACCGCATATGTCGCCAGTTCGGCCTTAACATTGAGCAGTACCAGGTGCTCGCTGCCATCAAGTACCACGACCCTCCTGTGAGGGTCGGCGACATCGCCAGCTGGATGGGTCACTGTGCGAATACCGGCAGCATGATAGTCGACCGCATGGTCAGGGCCGGCCTGCTCGAGAGGTTCAGAGATCTGCCCGACCGCAGGGAAGTGCGAGTCACGATCACCAAAAGGGGAGAGCAGGCGTTCAAACAGGCAACTCGCCCTCTCTGGGCCTTTGTCCAGACCATCATGTCCGCGTTGTCCCCCGACGAGAAGAGCACCCTAATCGACCTGTTAGAGAAGGTGAGGACAGCCGAACACCAGCACTTCCCCCCGGATGCGACGTTCCGCATAGCACGCAGCTACGACACCAGCGACCCTCCCCCGCCCTCCTCATCAAACGCCCCGGCAAGTACGCCCATCCTCTCGGCCTCTCCCCTGAATCACGGACTGAACCATTGCCATGCGAAAGAATCCCCCGCTTGGTAGGATAAGTTAAGTTAAGGGTATTGACAGGTAACCAATGACCCTATGGTACAATAGTACTACCCAACCTAAGAGGACAGGGGTGGCTATCAAGTTGATTGATCGGCTATATGTGGTAGATTGCGTGGGGTTCAGCCCGGCACACGTGAACGTGGTAGCCGGGCTGTTTCTCTTATGTGCGTAGTATCATCAAGACTCGAGGATTTGGGAACTGGCTGGTTCAGCAATGATGGCCTGATATGCTAGGCAGTTCCGGGGATTTGGCGTATCTTCGCGAAGGGCAAGATAGTTTGGCGAGGTCCCGGCCATCACAGGAATCTGAAGCCAACGAAAGTAGATTGGTAGGAGTTCCAGGAGGGCCTCGAGGCTCGTCTTGGCTGTAGCAGTGCTTGGCGGTTCGCTGCCACATAGGCGAGGAGGTGATGCGCTATGAAGTGAAGTTCTTCAAGATTGACGCTATCACAAGAAGGAGGTTAGACATGGGAAATCGAGTGACTATGACTTTGGTTTCAGCAATCCTGATATTGACCTTAGTTCTCACGCCTATTATGGCTTCGCCAGGTGGCGTCGACGCGGCTCCATCGGGTCGTTACAGACTGTCATGGGCAGATGCCACAGTTAGGGGTTGGTACAACCCTCTGGGGACTGGAACACAGCTTGTGACCATGACCAACTACGACTTTGATTCCGAGTGGTACAAGGGCTATCACGGTGTGCGCCATGCGGGTGTGGATTTTGAGGCCGCGGCACGGTCGAGTGTCTACGCTATTGCGGATGGCACTGTTGTGGAAGTGTATGGCAGCGGCACATACAACGAAGCTCTGCTGATTCGACATCAGAGCATGGCGGGGCCCTTCTACGCTGTTTATGGGCACATTGCCCGCGCCAGCACCATTGCGCAGGGCAGCACCGTCTGGCGTAGCCAGGTCATCGGTACCGTCCGTGGAGGAGGTAATCCGAACCACTTACACTTTGGAGTCAACATTCTGCAGAATGTTAACGAGTTCATATATGGCGACGACCATGGCTGGGGACGGGTTCCGGTTGGCACTAACCCAGAGGACGTCGGTTGGCGGGATCCTACATACTATCTCGGCTGTCTGGAAAGGGCTAAGAAGATCTTGATCGATCCTGGTCACGGTCTGTTTTATCACATAGGCGATGGGGAGTGGAAGTTTCAGCGGGACGAATTCGATGGATATCGCGAAGACCTTGGGGTTGTTGACATTGCCATACATCTCAGAAGCTTGCTGGAGACTGCTGGTTACATAGTGTACTCAACAAGGGAGCTGAATAAGGGGGCTGGAACAGGAGAGAGTGGGGAGCCAAAGTGGCACGAAGGTGCCTATGCGTATCTGTTGAACGAAATGAGAACCCTGACTGGGAATCCCAGCTATGAACCTCGTTCCGACTCGCCGGCAGAATACAGCATAGGTCAACGCAAAGACCTGAATATCCGACCCGAATACTCCAATCAGATCAGACCCGACTACTTTATCAGCGTTCACACAAACGGCGGCGGCGGAACAGGAACTGAGACATTTCATGGTACTCAGCTGGATGCTCAACAGCTAGCAAACAGAGTACAGGATAACTTGATGCTACTGCTGTGGAACGAAGATAGGGGTGGTGTCCATGATCGTGGCATCCATCAGAGGCCGGGATACATTGTTATAGGGAGAAACAACCATCCCTCCATTATAGTTGAGGCAGCCTTTCACGATAATCCCAACGATCGGGCAAAGCTGAGGGACTCTGCGTTCCTCGAGAAGATAGCGCGTGGAATATACTACGGTGTTATCAACCCGATGGACAGGGGGATTGCGTGGCTTCGCTGCAAGCAGAACCAAAGTACTGGAGCCTGGAGCAACGACCCTGCCCTCACCTCGTTTGCCGTCTTGACCATGCTCAATTGGGGGTACGATGAGAGTGACAAGATAGTCTCTAAGGGGATAGACTACATCCTCTCCAGGGTAAACGCTAACGGCTCAGTCCACAATCAATCCAGCCGTTACACTTATTACACGTCCATTGCCATATTGCCTCTGGCGGCAACGGGCAATGCCGATTACCACGATGAGATAGGGAGGATGCGTGAATGGCTTATCGGTTCGCAATGGAGTGAGGACTCGTTCTATGGCAGCGTTGCCCCCACTCACTCGTATTATGGTGGTTTTGGCTATGGTAGTGGCTCGCGACCGGACCTATCCAATACACAGTGGGCCTTGATGGGATTGAAGACAGCCGATAGAGCACTTGGCCTTCAGGCCGCCGCCACATACGCCAGGGCCGCTGACTACTTCCTTACAAGATGCCAAAATGCTGACGGCGGAAGTGGCTACACTCCAGGGAGTTCGTCAATCCTTACAATGACCGCGGCGTCGGTATGGAGCTACAAACTCTGTGGCCGAGCTAGCAATGATGCCAATGTCCTCGGTGGCATACACTGGTTGACTAACAGATATAGCCTTGTGAACAGCGATGGATGGGGATACTGGTCAGAGTACTACTACAACGTGACTTTCGCCAAAGCGCTGACCATGACTCATAGGGTAATGCTCGGCGAGCACGATTGGTTCAAAGATCTGGCTCAGAAGCTGTATGCGGAGCAACACCATGCGGGAAACTGGCCTAACACCGGAATGATGGGGAGTGAGATGAGTGCGGCTTGGGCGATTATGGCGCTCCAGACACGTATGCTTCCTCCGAGCGGAGACTTCGGACTGTGGGCCACTCTCGAGTCACACTGCGACCTGCATATGTATGATTCTCTAGGGAGACATACGGGCGTTAACTACATAACAGGCATGGTTGAGGAGAACATCCCGGGCTCATCTTTCAAGATCCTCGACCCTGACGGCAATGAAGTCCCATACTCTGGGGGCACACCCGATGAGGGGTACAAGCAGGTGCTCGAGCTTTCGAGTGTTATGCCGGGCAGCTATCGGATTGAGCTTGTGGGGACGAGCGATGGCCCATTTCATCTGACGGTGGGTGGGCTTAGCGACGGTGTCGAGGTGCACACACACACTTACGCTGGTAACATAACAGAGGGTGCGCGCCTAGCAGCATATGTCACAGTTGCATGGATGGAGGGCTTTACCGTGCTGCACGATCCGCTCACTGCCCTGCCGGTGCTTGGGGTACACCCGAGCCACATAGATGCTGTCGGATCACCGGACACCGTTGTACAGGTAACGTTCGCGATCAGCGAGGTCAGTGGCGGAGCAAAGATGCACAGTGTCAGAGCATATTGCACAGGCATTCTCGGCACCCAGGGATCAATCAGCGGGGATGATGTGGTGT
>PWZA01000064.1 GCA_003567655.1 Dehalococcoidia bacterium | reverse complement strand
GCAGATAGCACTCTCAATCCGCCCCGCGCCAGTTCCAGAGCTGTCTGCTCGCTTACGGCACCGAAGGTATCCAGAGTTGTTCTTTGTACGCCGAGCAGGCCGACCTTTACTTCGTTGCTATAGGCTACTATAGAGCCCTTGAAATAGGCGGAACTGCCGGGTACGTTGGTCAGCCGGTCCGAGATCCTGCCGCCGGTAGCCGACTCGACCACGCCGATGGTCAGGACCTCTCCGGTGTTGGCCCGGTGCACTCCTATTAGTTCGGCTATCATCAGTTCCGGCCTTTTCATTGCCTGCCAATTCTAGCAGATTTCCCTGCTATAATTGCCGAATGGCTGAGATGGGTGACAGTATCACTTTCCTCGGCACAGCGGGTGCCCGCTTTGTGGTGGCGCGTCAGCTCCTGGCATCGGGAGGTGCCTGGCTCAGCCTTGGCAATACGAAGATCCTCTTTGATCCCGGTCCCGGCTGTCTCGCTCAGGCCACCAAACGAAAGCTGGACCCCGCCGGATTGGACGCCATTATCCTCTCTCACCGGCACCTGGATCACAGCGGGGATATCAACATCATGATTGAGGCTATGACCGACAGCGGTACCAGGAAGCGCGGTTCGGTATTGGTTCCCGCCGATGCCTTGCGGGAAGACTCTGTCATCTTCTCCTATTTGCAGTCATATCCACTCGATATTGAGTTTCTGAATGAGGGCGGATCGTACCTGGTTAATGACGTTTCTGTCGCGACGCCGGTCAGGCACAGGCACCCGGTTGAGACATACGGGTTCGTCTTCAGGACTCCGCGCCATACCTTCTCCTGGATTACGGATACCAGGTACTTTGAGGACCTGGCACGCCATTATACTGGCGATCTGCTGATCCTGAATGTAGTCCGGCTTAGCTCGGATATGCAGCTCGACCACCTCTCGCTCCCTGAGGCAAAGTTGATTATTGAAGAGTTGCGTCCCAGGACAGCCATTATCACTCACTTTGGCATGACTATGCTGCAGGCCAGGCCGCGGGAGGTGGCCTGGAAACTGAGTGCGGAGACAGGAGTCCAGGTCATCGCTGCTGGGGATGGTATGACGTTCGACCTGGCGCAATTGAAATGAGAGCTCCCTGGCAACGACATATTTTCCCGGAGGGTTGCCCCTCGAGTATCGTTTGCGCTGGAGCGTTTCACTTCCGTGTTCGGGATGGGAACGGGTGGGTCCACTCCGCTAGAGTCACCAGAAAGCCCTCTCTAGATAGTATACCGCATCTTCTGACATTTGTGCAAGGCGGCATGAGTTGCTTCTGACGGATGATCTGGGGTCTTCGTGTGGTATAATGCTCGTTAAGCTAAACAGATAGGAGGTTCCTTGTCATGGATTGGGGTATGGAGAACCGTTTGACACGGCTTGTTCGGTCTGACGGGCGCTGTTTATGGCTGCCGGTAGACCATGGTTATTTTCAAGGTCCGATTAAGAAGCTGGAGAAACCGGGCGCGACTATAGGCCCGCTTCTCGACTACTGCGATGCGGTCTTCGTTACCAGGGGGGTGCTCAGATCATGTGTGGATCCCCTTACTGCCAGGCCCATCATCCTCCGGGTATCCGGCGGCAGTAGCGTGGCAGGTAAGGACCTGGCTCACGAGGGGATAACCACCTGTATGGAGGAGGCGATTCGCCTTAACGCCTGTGCTGTGGGCATCTCCATATTCGTTGGTACGGAGTACGAGCACGATTCGTTGCTGAATCTGGCCAGGCTTGTCGATGAGGGAGAGAGATACGGCATTCCGGTGATGGCTGTTACAGCAGTGGGCAGGGAGTTGAAGAAGCGCGACGCACGCTATCTCGGTCTCTCCAGTCGTATTGCCGCCGAGCTGGGTGCCCGTGTGGTCAAGACCTATTACTGTGAGAAGTTTGAGCGGGTGGTGCAGGGCTGCCCGGTGCCCATAGTGATCGCCGGTGGGCCCAAGGTGGACACTCAATACGAGGTGCTTGAGTTTGTTCATGACGGGATACAACGGGGAGCCATAGGCGTGAACCTGGGCAGAAACATCTGGCAGGATCAGCACCCTGTGGCCATGATCAGAGCCATACAGGCTGTTATCCATGAGGATGCCAGTCCTGAGCGGGCCAAGGCGATATATGACAGCGTGAAGAGTGGGGTTGCGTAGAGACCGGCGTCTGCACATGCTCGGCATAGTCCGCAAGTTCGCAGTTGTGACACTGCAGCGACTGCTCGTTGCCTGAAGGATAGTCTTATGCGCGTGGCGATGTACTATAGCAGCCACGATGTTCGGCTGGAGAAAATGCCGAAGCCGGAGATCGGTCGTGGTGAGGTGCTGGTCCGTGTGCAGGCCAGCGGTATCTGTGGCAGCGACCTGCTGGAGTGGTATCGGGTGCACAAGGCGCCTCTGGTCCTGGGGCACGAGATTGCAGGGGTGGTCGTCGCCGTCGGAGAGGGAGTCGATAGTTGCAGGGTCGGTGACCGGGTGTCCGCTGCTCATCATGTTCCCTGCGGTTCCTGTCATTATTGCTCCGCGGGACACGACACCGTTTGCGACACCCTGCGCTCCACGAGTTTTGACCCCGGCGGCTTTGCCGAGTGTCTGCGTCTGGCGCCTATCAATGCCGATCAGGGCGTATTTGTCCTTCCCGACGACTTATCCTTCGAAGAAGCTACGTTTATAGAGCCGCTGGCCTGTGTTATGCGGGGTCAACGGCTAGGCCGTCTCCGGCCGGGCGGCAACGTCCTCGTGATCGGCAGTGGTGTTGCCGGACTGTTGCATGTACAACTGGCACGTGCTTCCGGCGCCCGGTGCATTGTGGCCACGGACATTGTTGAAGGTCGCCTTGAAGCAGCGCGCAGATTCGGGGCGGATGCCGTTGTTCATGCCGATGATTATTGTGCCGACCGCTTGCGCGAGGTCGCCGACGGTCGGCTGGCTGATTTTGTGGTGATATGCAGCGGGGCGACCTCTGCCATTGCACAGGCATTGCAGTCGGTGGAGCGGGGTGGAACGGTTCTCTTCTTTGCCCCCGCCGAGCCGGGCGTCGCCATTCCTACCACGGTGAACGAACTGTTCTGGCGTAATGAGATAACTCTTACGAGTTCCTATGGGGCTGGCCCGGATGACTGCGCGTCGGCGCTTGAACTGATACGCGATGGCACGATACACGTGCAGGAGATGATCACCCATCGACTGGGATTGGCCGAGACGGGCCTGGGTTTCCAGCTTGTGGCCCGGGCCCAGGACTGTCTGAAGGTGATCATCGAACCGCAGAGATAGAGCCGCTTCTGTGGCCGCTCATTTGTGCAGGCGGACAGACACTATCTGTGGCTTGTGGAGAATCGCTCCTTTCGGCCGAGTTGTCAATCATCGTCCGCCCTTTCCGCCAGCCATGCCAGGACCTCATTCATGACCCGGTCTCGGGTCTCGCTGGTTACCAGGACCGTTTCGACAGCGGGATGCCGTTTGATCTCGTCAGAAAAGGGATGACGGTTCAGCATTATAGTGCCCAGCAGTCTCCTGCCGCTGTTCACTGCTTGTGTCAAGACCTCTCGAAACTGTGGCGAAAGCAACTCCATCTTGCCTATCTCGTCGATAACTATCAGGTCGCTGTCCCGTATTGCCCGGCGCATAGCTGACACGCCGATTTCATTGAGTCCGGCGGTGTCTACTTTGTACCGGCCTACCCGGTGAGGGCTCGTGAGACCGACATGGGCCAGCACGGCCTGCCTGCCGTCAAGGGTGACTATTCTGAATCCCTCCCTGCTCGGTCCTGTCCGTATCTCTTCAGTATAGAAACCTCCGCTCTTTAGTCCGGTACTGGCTATCGCCTGCTTGATCAGAGAGGTCTTGCCGGAGCCCGGTTTGCCCGTCAACAGGAGGAAGCTACTCATGGCACCAGCGCTGAAGCTTGTATTATCGTGTTAAGCCTCGCGAAGTTCAACGCAGTTCCCTCGCTAACACTATGTTGCTGCCCTTCTTCTCCAGTGCGCGGTACCCGGCTTTCATAGTTTTCTTTGAGCAGTGAGATACAGGATCACAGGAGGCTCAGCGCGCCCTGTCCATCGGTATTCTATCCCTGTGTTGCTGAGATGGTCAACGTGACTGGCCCTTGTATTGCCTCTGGTATCATACCGGGTGGCGTCTCTCTGTTTTCCGAGATTGAAACTGTGATCGACATCCAGTATAATTGGTCTTATCTGTG
>PWZA01000096.1 GCA_003567655.1 Dehalococcoidia bacterium | reverse complement strand
GTCAGGATGTCCAGCGCTTCTGGTTGACCCAGTCACATCTAACAGTCTCTAATCATCGCAGTTGCACAATGTGGGCGAGTGTGCAGTTTCACAGCCAGCTATGCCATGGTCTTTACCCGAGTGCCTCAGTCCTAATAATCGACAGTCACACCTCTGGCAATAAGCTCTGGTATGTATTCGTTGATGGATTGCTCACTCAGCGGATTCCATCTCAGGTCAATGTGGTCTCCTTCGCCCAGTCCCGTGTTGTCCACCAGCGGCTTGATATCGCTTATCTGGTTATGATTGAGTTGCGTGCTCTGAAGTTGGGTTAGATAGGCCAGAGCCGAGATATCACCTATCTCGTTATCATAGAGGTCGAGGCCAGTCAGGTTGGTGAGCCCCTCCAGCGCCGAGATATCGCTTATCTGGTTCTGATCTAGGTAGAGCAACGTCACGTTTGTCAGGCCCTCCAGATGTGAGATTTTGCTCAGCTGGTTATCCCCGAGGTGAAGATATGTCAGGTTGGTGAGGTTCGACAGAGGCCATAGCTCACTAATATGGTTGCCCCGAAGCTCGAGCCATGTCAGATCGACGAGGTTGGCAACAGGCGCGATATCGGCTAGCCCGTTGTAATCAAGGCGAAGATGTTCCAGGTTTGTGAGTCCGGCCATCGGCGAGATGTCGCTTAGCTGGTTACCCCCGAGGTAGAGCCAGGTCAGGCCGGTGCAGTGCTCCAGCCCTGTCAGGTCGGCGACACCTCTGTTACTAGCGTCGAGAGAAGTGAGCCCCTTCAAATCCGAAGGGTAGATATCTCCCGTCGGCTTGCCGATAGCCTCCCTTATCGCCGCCTCGAGGTTGGCATCTGGGAACTCCACGAGCTCTTCTTCCGTAACCACCAGCCTGAGACTGCCCGCATCCGGGGGGTAGAAGCCTAGATAGGAGACGATATGCTCGCCTTGATATGTCCCCTCATCACGCTGTTGCTCAGGTGGCATGGCGTCAATCGCAGTTTGCAGGGTCATACCGCCAGCCAGATTGCCCACCAATGAGACCGCTCCTTCCACGTTGCCCCACTTGACATTATCCCAACCTACGTATGCTGCCGCTCCCGAGGATACAACGGCTTGAGCTGTTGAACCTTGTGAATGAGGAACGTTCTGCAATCCACTACAACCCCAGTCCATCATGAGGCTACCATCGAAAGACGTGAACGTCGTGAAGAACCTGTCAGTAACAACCCAGAAGCGGCCATAGGGCTTCGTCATCACTCTTATGGTACGGGTTTCGTTGGCGTGATACCAGTACCATGGATCTGCCAATACCTTCCATCGAGGTGCTGGCTCCCCCGTCTGTGTTCCTGTACGGCTTCCGTGTCCATATGTAAAGATGAAATCAT
Organism: Dehalococcoidia bacterium; assembly: GCA_003567655.1. Lineage (GTDB taxonomy): Bacteria > Chloroflexota > Dehalococcoidia > GIF9 > AB-539-J10 > RBG-13-51-36. The sequence continues at coordinate 2,822 of PWZA01000096.1, read as the reverse complement.
AATCGCCCAGCGTCCTATAGAAGTCAATGTCGGCTTCAGTGCCGATTCTTTGAGTGACGTCGAACCCAATTCCTTCTAACATTTCATGCATCTCATTCAAGAGTAAAGGAACAACATGTTGCTGATACTGCCAACCATTGTGAGGTTCCGTACGAACAGCAAGAGGGTGCAAGAGCGCTGCTCTGCCTGCTTCCACGACATGACTAGCGTCGGAGATTGACATTGCCAATGGCCCGAGTGCCTTCTGAAGACTCAATTCCATTCCGGACGATAGATCTTCGTATGGGATCACCTCCCACATTTCGTCAGGGCCATCCACGTATCTGACACTGAGGAACCACCCATCAAGTTCAGCCGATTCCACGTTATAAAAGGCCCCAACCTGCTCAATAAGGTCATCAAGATCCTCCGGTGTAGGCTCAGCCTCATCTTGCCATAAAGGCTCTACTAGATCCCCAATACCATCCGATGTTTGCTGTATCTGTTCTGCCAATTCCTCTGTCACCAAGACCTGGAAATCAACATCGCTCTCCTCAGAAGAGACCTGTCGTTCATATGGAGAGAATGCAAGAACTCCCCCTAGTGTGGGAGTCAAGGTAACGATCCCCTGCAGGTCGGTCAACTTCCAGAACCCTTGATCATCCGTCTCAGCGATGCCAAAGGATGGGCTGGTGGAGATGAGAACACCAGGGAGACCCTCTCCCGCCTTGTCGGTCACTCGCCCCGTGACCATATATCGGCCCCCCCCGCTTGCATCACACCCCACCATCCCGACAACCAGGGCCACCATGACAAGAAGACTGACGGTCTTTACGATGTAGTGGTGCTTCCTTGAAGTCAGTGTCGCTTTCATGTGTCTTCACCTCCTAGTGTCTGTGCTTACCTGATCGCTCAGGACCGATTGCATCATTCAGACGGGGCAGTACGCTCTTGAACGCCCCTAGCCTTCGATACGCACTATGAACTATGCTGCAAATCAAAAAAGCTGCACTCCCGCGATCGCAATCGTTCCACCGAGCCCCAGTCAATTCTCCACGGCTGTCAGATACACTCACGCACCCACCGATCTGATGAGCCGTCTTGCATGCCAACTGTATATCCATAGTGACAAACTTGTCAATGGGTGCAGCGTCTGCGGCGCGCCTCCAAGCTGGAAACTCATAATCTGGGTGATTGTTGGACGAATGTGAACAAAGCGCTAGAAAGTTCAACTTGAGAACATTAAACATATCTAGAGGCGTTCATGAGTAAATCCACAGAAAAAACAGTGTATGCAGCTCATTTTACCATCTTCAATCTTAATCTTGCGATGGCAACATGGGAGATCAAATCCATCCATATCGTTGACTTCTGGGGATATCCACGGCTCCTGCTGCTCCATTTCTCGTCCCTTAAAGCTAATCGAGATAGGGCCAGAACTCTGGTGTCCGAGATTCCTTTTGAGGGGTCCAAGGAAGCTCTCATTAACTATGCTCGCTATGATATTCTGGGCAAAGATGTTTACGTAGGCAAGTTGTTCTTGTGTCCACCAGCTATCTTTGGGTGCTCCTTGCCCACAATACGGGCAGCAATATTCGACTTCTCTTTGCACATCTTCGTCTAGACTCACTTCTTCTTGGGGTGCGATCATGAAAGAATCGATTCCTTCATGAGCGAGAGTGCCAAGCTCCTCTTTCGTCAATAAGACCTTAAACTCCTTCCGACAGAAAGGGCATTCTCTTCGAAAGAACCCTTCGTCATCCAAAGGAAAAGAGACATTGACCTCAATATCACCCATCTTGCTCCTTTTCCTTTATCTGATTGAACCGTCGGATAATCATTGTGCCAAGAGTCGACGCAGTGTTTATTGCTAGTTCTGCTATGCTCTCCGAGACAGCAGGAGGAAACGCTCCTTTTCCATGCGCGTCTCCCAAGATATTCCGTAGATTCCCGAGGTGGGTTATTACGCCGGTCAGCCCATTCAACAAATGCTCGCTAGCGCCCGAGGGGTCAATATCATCAAAGCGGAGGACGGTGCGAGTCGATTTCCATAAGTCGCTGAGTTGCTTCTTCGCAGGTAGTGGTGCGTTAAGGCTATCATGACAGATGCGCATAGTGCTTTCAAGGCAAGACACACTGCGGGTAACAGCGTTCTCAAAGTTACCATCTCGAATCGATTCCCTTGCCTTCTCTATATCTGTATAGGCTGAATAGAATCTTCCGGCCTGCAAGAGACCTCTTACGGTAGATACTATGTGTCTGGTTGTTTCGGCATTGACCAGATTGCAGGTACGACAATAATCGAGTGAAGTTTCTCTCTTTCGGATTTTGCAGAGAAGGGATTCTATGTCAGAAAGAATTCCTCCTATGTATGCATGTATTCTGATCTTCGGAAGAATGGCATCACAACCAACGTCACGATAAACCTTCCCGGCGTCGCAATTAAAGCAGATTGCTGGGTTCACTTCATTTGTTGTTTTCTCTCCGGTTTGGCGAGCTGCTCTACATATCAGGCTGCCCATCCCAACTTGTTGCAAGTGGCAATCTATATTGTCATTCTCTTTCGGTTCAAGGAGTTGGTCGGACATACGAACCCCCTCTTGACGATACTATAGAACAGTCCAGGATTGTCGTCAATCTGGCAAATCGTTAACCAACTATTATCATCTCCTGACGGAGGATAGAGACATCAGCAAGCAGCGGGGTCAGTCTCGCACGGCTTAACAAAATGAGTGATTGTTGAGATTCACAGTTCAGTGTGTGTGATACTCTCTCAGCTTCAGATAGTAGTTGAGCCAACCGTTCTCACGATGGAAACCGGATCTCCATCGACATGCGCCGCG
>PWZA01000118.1 GCA_003567655.1 Dehalococcoidia bacterium | reverse complement strand
GTCCCGATGAAATCGGGACGCGGCAATCTCCAGCCCCGCCAGATTGCTTCGTCGCTGCACTCCTCGCAATGACAGGTAAGGGTGCCCGCCCCCTCCCCCGAACAAAGGAGGTGTACATAATGACAAGCCCTGCCTCCTAGTCCTGCACTCCGATCAGGGCTGCCCTGGCCACGACGTTGAAGTCGACCATCGAGCAGTACCACTTGATGCGGTGGCGGACGGCGTCCTTGCCCTCCAGGGCGCCGACCCTCTCCAGCTGGATGCCGCCGTTGGTCGCTCCGCAGACGGCCCCTTCGCCGAAGCGCAGGGCGTAGATCGTGGAGCAGGTTCCGCCGGTGACATGCGTCTCCTCGCTGCCGGTGAGCTGATGGGTATCCAGTATCCAGTCGTTAACGGCGATGGGGATGCCGTTCCAGTACTGCATAAAGGTGCCCCACTCGTTGCGCTCGGTCTCGATGGCAAATCCGGCGGCCCGGGCCAGCTCGTTCATCTTGCGCCGGCTCCGCCTGCTCATCATGAGCACGTCGGGCTTCCCTCCCTGCACAGCGTCGATCACCTCGTCGACCATGGCGAAGGTGAGGGTGGCGCCCGTGGCTCCGGCGGCGATGAGCTGATCGCTGGCGTTCATGGTGTCGATGCTCACGACCAGGCCGTCGAACATGTTGGCGTCGTGGGTCTGGCCGGTGAGGTAGGCGCCGGTGGTACCGTATACGATGGCCCGCTCGAACTCATGACGGACGGACTTGGCCGCCAGCTCGAGGACCACGGCCTCGACGTCCTGTATATCGGACCGGGTCTGCTTTATGAAGCTGTCCAGGTCCGCGTTGCGGCCGAGGATGGCGAGGGTGGCCGTGAGCTTGTCGAACTCCGGCTCGGTGGCGGTCGTCCAGTCGCCGAGCGGGGCATGCCAGGCAGCGGCGGCCAGGGCCTTCTCCCTGTTGTAGGTGAGCCCGTTGCCCTCGATCTCGACGAAGGGCATGACCTGGAGTATCGGGCTCTCCCTGATGACGGTTTCGATGACGCCCCTCAAGAGGACGTCGTTGGTTAGCTTTGCCGACTCGGCAAGTGTCATACTCATTGGCTGTTATCCTCCTTTAGCTTTTGTCTTGCTGCAAGCCGAGCCTGATCTTCCCCTTCGAGTCCAGGGCGTCGACGTTGACCTCCCTGGTGGGAGCTCCCGCCGGCACACGGTTGTTCCTGGCCTCGGCGGCCAGGCTGGACTTCACGGCCTCGACAACGGCCAGGCCGGACTTAACCGACTCGTCGATCTCCTCGACGGTCGCTCCTTTAACAAGGTCGGCCGGCAGTCCGGGGTGCAGGTTGCGCTGCGCCTGGAGGTACTTCAGGACGGCGCCCGCGTGGGCGTTCTCGAGATCGCTCCGCTCCGTTCGCAATGCTTCACCCTCGGCCTGCAGCTCGGCGATGCGCGTGTCCCTCTCGGTAAGCGCGGCCCGGGCCGCGGCGAGGGACATATGGGTTTCATGGGTTTCCCGGGTTTCCCGGGTTGCGCGGGTTTCTCCGGTGTTCTCCTGTTCTTCGGGCATGTTACTCCTTTCTGTTCTTGTATTGCTTCGTCGTCCCGACACGCCGGGACTCCTCGCAAAGACAGGTGTGGCGGGTTGTTGCCCGGTCTCCGTGGAGTCGGTGGCTCCTGTCCAGGGCAGGAGTCGGGCCACAACTTCTTCTCCGGGTATCATTCGGGTGCTTCCATCTCCGCGGCCGGCGCCCTCTCTCTCGGTTCGCCCCGGCGAGTCGGGGATTGCACCCTGAACTCCCTGTTCATCTCCAGGATGCGCCGGCGCTCCTCGAGCCACCTGTCGAATTCCCCGTCCGGGTCCTGGATATTCATACCGTCCATGGCGGTCCTCCTGCTGTGGACTCCCGCCTGGACCAGCAGCTGCTCTGTCTGTGCCTGCCGGTCGACGTCCTGGGGCAGGACGTGGCCCCAGACGACGCGGTGATTGACGCCGGCGAAGCTCTCTCCCCGGTACAGCTCAGCCAGTTTCAATATCATGGCGTTGCGCCGGTGGTAGGTGTCGGTCCTGATCAGGCGTTTCCTGATCACCTTCTGAATGAGGCTGCCCATCTCGATGCGCAGGGCCGCCCCCGAAAGCTCCTTCTCGACGCCGCCCCAGGCAGCCCTCGGGGTTTCCGAGACGTCGTGCAGGGCGCGGTAAAGGTGGTCGATGTAGTCGGCGTGCAGCCTGACGCCTCCTCCCTGCAGCAGGTCCAGCAGGTAGGCCCTGGCGTCCTCCGGTATCGTCCACAGGGCCCCGGGCTGCACCCTGATGTCCTCGGCCGACCCGACGTTCTCCAGTACGGCAATCGGGTTGCCGGAGAGCTCCAGGATACGCGAGAGCTGCGAGAAGGCGCGGTTCAGTTCCTGCTGCGGCTGGACGAGGACGGGGATATCGGAGACTCCCCAGAAGTGCTTCGGCTCCCTGACGTTGGGGAAGATGATGAAGGGGATGAAGCCGTAGGGGTTGGGCCCGGACTCGACGAGTTCGGTGTCCACGAAGAGGTCGAAGCCGGCGGCAGTCCATACCTCGCTGATCCAGGCCGTCTTCCTGCCGACGGCCCTGCCGTGCAGGAGGCGCACCTCTTCCCCGGTAAGCTGATAACGGGAGACAACGCGCCAGACGCGGGAAAGGTCGTCTCCCAGCCACCAGGCAAAGATGCCCGACACGTCGGGCGAAGTGACGCGGATGCGCTTCTCGTCGCGGTCCCAGGTCACCTTATAGCAGCCGTCTCCCAGGACGGCGGTATCGATCTCGGTCTCGTAGTCCAGCTGGGCCAGGTTGTTCTGTTCGTACACCAGCCGCAGGACCTGCTCGGCGCGGCGGACCCCGGCCAGGACATCGTCGGGCTCATCCGCAGGGCCTGCCCCCGGTGAAGGCGCGGGATCGCAGTTAAAGCCGAAGCCCTGCATGAGGAAGCTGGTCAGCTTGTCGATGGAGACCCTGGCATAGTTGAAGACCAGCTGCCGGTTCCGCGACTCGGCCGGCCAGTGCTTGCCCTGGTAGAAGTCAAGGTGGCGCAGGTAGCGGGCGATGCGGTCGGCGTCCCTGGTGCGCAGTTGTGCCGGGTTGAAGCTCGTCTCTCTCATTCTCTACTCCGTAAGGGCGGGGCTAGTGCCCGCGCCGGCGTGGGACTCCCGTCCGGAGACCGCCTTCAGCCACCTCTGCACGGTCTTCCTGCTGACTTCGAATATGCGGGCGATCTCGTCCACGCTCTTCCCTTCGTTCTTCAGTTCCGCCATGCGCTCGGCGCGCCTGCGCTTGGAGAACCTCTGTTTTCCCCACGGTTCTTCCTCCAGGCAGCGGGGAAAAGGACAGTTCAGGCACGAGGCAGAGAGTTCGCATCCCCTGTCCTCGTAGGGAAACTCCTCCGGCAGCAAATCCCACTTCAGCTTGCTTTCCATGGCTGGCCCTCCGGTTACTGTGTCGTCTGCTCCTGCAGCAGGCTGTTCAGTCTTCCCTATCTATAAGGGAGTTCTGGCGAAGAGAAGAGTGGCGGGTAAGGGCTGAGACAGATTGAGGAAACAGATACCGGGGTGCACACAATATAGCACACTCGTTCTACTCGAGCAAGCGGGTTTTGTCCGCCCGGGTGCGCAAGGTACACCCCCTCCCGGAGATTGCTTCGTCGTCCCGACAGGCCGGGACTCCTCGCAATGACAATTAAGGGTGGTCGCAGTGACAGGTGAGGGTGGTGGCAGTGACAGGTAAGGGTGGTCGCAGTGACAGGTGAGGGTGGTCGCAGTGACAGGTGAGGGTGGTCGCAATGACAGGAGGGCGGGAGAGAGTTAGAGTGATGGGGTATCAATGACGAACGATCCATCTCGGGTCGCGCTAAGAGAACGGTTTGTGCGGTGCTCCGCACCTGCTATAATTGATCTAAGGCCCGACAACCTGCAAGGAGGGATGCCCAGGTGACGATAAGCTATACGGCGAAATACACACGGACAGGCTCCGGCTACACGGGACAGCTTGTCGAGTGGCCCGAGGTGGTCACAGAAGGCAAGACCATAGAGGAATGCCGGGAGCTGCTGAGGGATGCCCTGCGGGAGATGGTGGAGGCATACCGGCAACAGGGCAGGGAGATGCCTCCCGGCGGACACCTCCTGGAGCAAGTGCTGGTGGAGGCCTAGCCTGTCAGTCAAACGACGAGACCTCATCAAGTACCTCGAGGCAAACGGCTT
>PWZA01000113.1 GCA_003567655.1 Dehalococcoidia bacterium | reverse complement strand
GTGTTCAACTAGTCGGACAAATCCGGCAGTTATGCACTGCGTCGAAAAACTACTGTTAGTTGTGGGTATAACTAGCCTACTTGTACGCAGTCTGTACAAAAGTTTTACTGCTATTGTGCACAAGAAATTTGCCACTTTTTCAGATAGGTTTTTGGTTTATACACTATGTCCACAGGGCCTATATAAACTACTACGAGTTACATATTTACATAATACTATTAATAACTAAGCCCGGAGGAAAACATGAAGCTACAAGTAACTCAAGAAAACCTAACCAAAGCACTATCGACGGTAGCTCGCGTTGCAACCAATCGCGGTACCCTACCGGTACTAGCTAATGTGCTTATAAAAACGACCGATAATCGATTATCATTATCAGCAACCAACTTAGACTTAGCTATTACACAATACGTCGGCTCAAAAATTGGAGAAGGTGGTGAAATAACTGTGCCAGCTCGACTACTTCAGGATTTTGTCGGCACACTACCGAGTGGAGTGATTGATATAAAACTTGACGGCTATAAACTCCATATAAAATCCGGTTCGTATAACTCAACTATCAACGGCATCTCTGCCGAAGACTTCCCTGTCATGCCAGCAATCGAAGAAAAAAACAGCTGGATAATTCCTAACAAACAATGCAAAGAAACCTTACAACAAGTGGTCGTAGCGGCATCTGGTGACGAAGCTCGACCAGTGCTCACTGGTGTGTATATCCACAACTACGAAGGAAACGTGTATATCGTAGCAACGGATAGTTATCGACTAGCCGAAAAGAAACTCAGTAGCAAAGGCAATGATGGTGTATCGCTACTCGTGCCAGCTAACGCTATGTCAGATCTTCTGCGAATTGTGTCTGATGGTGATGCTGATGTAGAGGTTTTTCATGATGATCAGCAAGTGTTATTCAAAGTCGGAGACGTTGAGTTAGTAACTCGGCTAATAGACGGAAACTATCCGGATTATCGTAAACTTATCCCAGAATCATTTACTAGTACGGCGCGGATAAACAAACAAGAATTTACAAACCTTACCAAAATAGCTAGTTTATTTGCGAGGGAAAGCGCCGGTAGTATCGTGGTGTCGGTTGACGAAGGAGACGGCGAAGTGCAGGTCCGTTCAGTTGCCTCACAACTAGGCGAAAACACCTCTAAAGCCACTGCCAAGGTAACTGGTGATGGTAGTATTACGCTAAATTCACGTTACTTACTGGATGTGTTGTCGGTACTGCGAGGTGCCGAGGTAGAGTTCTGTTTCAACGGCAAACTCGAACCTTCACTTATCCGCGATCCAAGCGATAAGGATTATAAGCATGTCATCATGCCCCTTAAGAGCTAAGCTCTTAAGTGTCGCTAGTCATCAGTCACTAGTCTCTAGTAGAATTAAGTAATGAGAATTAATAGTTTTGAAGACGTACAATCCTGGAAAATAGGAAAAGAGTTGTATTTGGTCCTATCAGAAGATTTTAAATACAGTAAGGACTATACTTTTAGAGATCAACTACTACGGGCTACCTTATCAATAACCAATAATATTGCCGAAGGTTTCGATAGGAGTTCCGACAAAGAACTTAAGCAATTTTTGATAATATCTAGAGGATCTTGTGCCGAAGTGCGATCTATGTTGCATATAGCACACGCTGATAAAAAGCTTGATACCAAAAAATACAATACATATATAGGCATGACTACGGATATATCAAAACTTTTAACAGGTTTTATAAAAAAGCTGACGACAGGCGACAAAAGACAGGCGACACACCGGTGATTCATTCTTTGCGTTTACAGCAATACCGCTGTTATAACGATGACTCGTTTGAGTTTTCGGATGGGGTGAATATTGTTGTTGGGCCGAATGCTAGTGGCAAGACAAACTTACTAGAAGCTTTGATCGTCAGTGCTAGTGGTAAATCCTATAAATCAACCGACGGTGAATTAATTCGACACGGCGAAGCTTGGGCGCGAGTAGATGCCCACTCAGGCTCACAGCATCGTACCGTAAAGGTACAGGAGGCTCACCCACGGGCTAATAAGACGATTGAGCTAGACAATGTCACCTTTTCTCGTTTATCGCCCCAGCGTCAGCTTGCCTACGTCTTGTTTGAGCCAAATGATCTACTGCTACTGCATGGTGGACCGGAGCGTAGACGAGAATATATAGACTCAATCCTTGATAAACTTATCGCACCTTTTGCGTCAATACGGCGTGATTATCGGCGCACACTTGCCCAGCGAAATCGACTACTCAAGCAGGGCGATGCAAAACCAGATGATTTGTTTGTTTGGGACGTTCGCTTGAGTGAACTTGGCGGCAAGATTGCCTCACAGCGACAAGAGCTTATTAGTAAAATAAACCCAAAACTAACTAAAACGTATCAAAAGATAGCCGGCACAGACGTAAAAGTCACTATTTCATACGAATCAAAGCTACCTAGCGAAACCTATAGTACAGCCATGCATAAAACCTTGCAGAACAACGTACACACAGACACCGAGCGAGGCTATACTAGTGCTGGTCCACATCGCGATGACATCAAGATACTGTTTGATTCGTATGACGGCAAAGAGGTCGCCTCGCGCGGGGAAACACGAACTGTGGTGCTGGCGCTAAAGATTATTGAACTAGAGCTACTCATGGAAGCAAAAGATCAAAAACCAATCCTACTACTGGATGATGTGTTTAGTGAGCTAGACGGTGCTCGGCGAAAACACCTAACTGATTATTTAAAAACCCATCAAACCTTCATCACAACAACCGACGCCGACATCGTCGTTCAACACTTCATGAAAAAGTGCCATATTATTCCTCTAGGATAGAGTTTAGAGATTATCTATAAGCTGCCCGTCGAAATCATCGATAGCAAAATCTTCTGAATAATAGAAACTGTATCTACTCCGATCAAAGTCTAATTCATTAAATTCATTTTCTGCAGCTGAACGATGTCTTTTCACGTACTCAAGATAGTTTTGATATTGCTGACTAGAAGTGTCGACACCCTCTGGTGGAATCGGAAACTCACGTGGCAATACTGTAATCACGATAGGTAAAGTGTCTTCACCTGGCAGTGGTGATTCAAAATGAATCTCGTAATTATATCTCCTAATAGGTAATAAACTAGTAATATCCTCGAACTCACTGACATCAACCTCTCTATCGGTGTCACACTCTAGTATGGTTTCTCCGCTATCTTCTATTTCGATGCAATTATCGGGAATATCGCCATCATTAACTCTATTGAATAAACCAAACAGAACCAGAGCTATGATAAATATAAAAACTAACAATGCTGCAGCATAAAGTCGATTGTTTTTTGCTTTACTTATAAAATTCATCGGCTAGTTATCCCCCAAAATTGCCTACCACGATTAAGCTGTTCAAATGTATACTCTTCTTCGAGTGGGTCAGCACAATATGTACCGCCTCCAGCACACCTGATTGTGTTTGCAATTAAGTAGTTTCCGTTGGGCAGTATCTCTCTAATAACCATAATATGTCCGCCAGTAGTATAGGGCAAAGGGTTTCCGCTGGGTACTCGACCTGTAGCGATAACGAGACCACCTTGTTCGATTGTGTTGAGGGCATTTCTTAAATTTGCTCCATGGTTTGTTACATCTAGTGCGCCATTACTCATTTGCTCAGGAGCGGCTTCAATGAATGCCCAGGACGAACCTACACCTGCTGGACCCCAAAGACTTGGTCTATCGTTGTGCCAGTCGGTTACATCGGCCGGAGTAATTGAGCTATCATACATATTTGCTAAAACTATGGCAACACTAGCTTGTCCGCAACCACCAGATCGTACAGTGCTTGTACCGCCAACCCGCGATAATGACATATCCCCCCATTGTGGGTCTGATTGCAGGTAGCCAATAAAGTCGCCGTTTGCTCCTGCTGCGCCTGGCAGACAGTCTCTTACTGATCTTGATGCAGGCGGTGACTCATTATGATTAACTTCTGACGAAGGCGGAAAAAGATCATTATCAGAGATATATGTCGCAATTTGTTCATATACAGCAAGTGTTAATTCAAGATAAACAGGATCAGTGGCATAGCCTGCTGCTGCTATTTCTTCAATGTAGCGGACTGGATCTCCCGGATGCTCAAGTGCAGCACTATACCTTGGATTGTCATGTATAAATTCAGCATAACCACGAAAGCCATCGTAAGGAGAAGCATAAGCCCTAAAAGAATCTTGTATATAAACATCGTTTCCGTTAATTACTTCTCTTGTCTCACCTGTCCATATGGGTCCATCCCAACTACTGCCTGCCTTAATT
>PWZA01000090.1 GCA_003567655.1 Dehalococcoidia bacterium | reverse complement strand
TACAGGCGGCACTGGACGCCCGGGGAAGGTGGCACCAGATTCCCTGGTACATGAGGCTGAACATCTTCCGCAAGGCGGCCCACCTGCTGCAGACCAGGTACTTCTACAAGGCGATGGCCGCTACCATGGAGGACCTCTCCAAGAACCCTTACGAGGCGATGATCGACGTACTGGAACTGGTCGACTTCTGGAACTTCAATGCCTACTACGCCTACCAGATCTACAGAGAACAGCCGGACAGCATGCCCTTCAGCATGAACATGACCGATTGGCGGCCTCTGGAAGGGTTTGTGGCAGCTCTTTCGCCCAACAACTTCCTGGCCATTGCCGGCAACCTGGGTACGGGCCCTGCCATGATGGGCAACGTTGCCGTCTGCAAGCCGGCTTCTGACGCAGTCTTCTGCTTCCACACAATGCTGGAGGTGCTTTACGAGGCGGGCATGCCGCCCGAGGTCATGTCGGTGATCCACGGCAGCGGGGAGGCGTTCGGCGAGGCGATCCTGGACAGCCCGAGCCTGGCCGGTGTCCACTTCACGGGCAGCACGAGCACCTTCGACTGGATAGTGGGCAGGATCGGCAAGAACACCGAGAAGGGAGTATACCGCTATGGATTCCCTCACCGTGCTTGTGTGGGAGAGACCGGCGGGAAGGACTTCATCGTCGTCTACGACGATGACGATCCCAAGACGGTGGCCTCGGCCCTGGTGGTGGGCGGTTTCGGCTATCAGGGCCGGAAGTGCTCGGCTACATCGCGGGTCTACATCACAGAGCGCATGTGGCCGAAGGTCTACAAGCACCTGTCCGCCTTCATGAAGCAACTCAGCACCGGCGATGTCGCCGACTTCAGGAACTACATGGGTGCCATAATCAGCGAGTCGGAGTACAAGAAGGTCGTGCGCTACATCGAAGGAGCGAAGTCGGACAAGAAGGTTGAGGTGATCGGCGGCACTTACACCGATAAGCCGGGCTGGTTCGTGTACCCGACTTTGATAATCACCGGCGACCCCAACTACAAGACCATGGAGGAGGAGATCTTCGGGCCGGTGATAACTATCTGCACGATGAGCGCGAAGGACTTCCGTGGGGTTCTCGACAAGTGTGATCAGACCAGTCCTTACGGTCTGACGGGAGCCGTCAACACGGGAAGCATCGCCACCCTCTGTGAAGGCCTTGAGAAGCTGCGTTACGCAGCAGGCAATGTATATGATTGGAAGACGACGGGAGCGGTCGTCAGCCAGCAACCATTCGGCGGCGCCAGGAGGTCCGGTACCGACGACAAGGCGGGCGCAAAGCTGAACATGTACCGCTGGGTCTCCCCGCGGACGATCAGCTTGCTGCACAACAAGCCGCAGGTGCCCTGGCCCCCGTTTGTCGATCTGCAGTAACCAGAGAGGGGCTCCTGGCCCTCCGGTCAGGAGCCCCTTGATTCTTTGCCCGCGGGACACGGGCGCCGCGGGGGCTTGTCCTGCAATACAGCTATTACAGTTTGGCGGTGAAAACTATGGATGAAGTACAGGTACTACTGAAGGAACTAACCCAGGCCGGCGGAGTGCCCGGGCATGAGGATGACGTGCGACGACTGTTGCAGGGCCACCTCAGACAGCTGGGCGAGGTCGGCCATGACAAACTCGGCAGCGTGATCTGCACGAAGCAAGGTGAGTCGGCGGAGCCGAGGGTCATGCTGGCCGCTCATATGGATGAGATAGGGTTCATGGTGAGCCATATCACGAAGGACGGCTTCGTCAGGTTCGCTACGCTGGGTGGCTGGTGGGACCATGTTCTGCTGGGTCAGAGAGTGGTGATCAAGACGAAGAAGGGAGACGTTCCCGGCACTATCGGGGCCAAGCCGCCTCATCTCCTTTCGGATGAAGAACGGTCCAAGATGGTGGCCAACAAGGACATGTATATGGACATCGGTGCCACTTCACGTGAGGAGGTGGAAGAGGCCGGGGTTCGGGTGGCCGACCCCATCGTGCCGGTGGGCGAATTCACGGTTCTGGCCGGCGGCAGGTCGTATCTGTCCAAGGCCTTTGACGATCGTGCCGGCTGCGCCGTAATGCTGACCGCGATGCGCAGGATGTCCTCAATTGCTCATCCCAACACTCTACTGGCCGTTGCCACCGTTCAGGAGGAGGTCGGTCTGAGAGGTGCCAGGACGAGCGTGCAGACGGTCAACCCGGACGTGGCCATCATCCTCGAGGCGACCGGTGTCGGCGACGTTCCCGGGGTCGGTGAGGAGGGGCAGGCGCTGCGGCTGGGTCGCGGTCCTGTGATCACGTTCTACCGCCAGGACATGATTCCCAATCTCCCTCTGCGTGATCTCCTCAGGGACACGGCGGAGAAGCATGATATACCGGTTCAGATCCGTGCCGACAGGATTCGCGGAGGGACGGACGGTGCCGCCATTCATCTGCACGGGAGCGGTGTCCCGACGGTGGTGCTCAGCCTGCCGGTCAGGTATGTGCATAGCCATAGCAGTATCATGCACCGGGCCGATTTCGATGCTGCTGTCGATCTCCTGACCGGGGTGCTCCAGCAGTTAGACCGGAAGACCGTGAGTGGTCTTACGGAGTGGTAAGGTCATCGACCTTGACCTGTGCGTGCGTTATGTGGTGATAGGCAGATACCACGGTCACGTAACCCCCTCTGCCGATATCGTGCACCATGCCCTGAGTGAGGCTATTCTTCGTCAACGGTCAGGCGCTCGGCCGTGCAGAAGGCGGTCAGAATCCCCTCCAGGGTCGGCGTGTCGATCTCCTTGAGTTCGTAGTGAACCCTGGTACTGGGCTTCTTGATCTTGATCACCCTTCTCAGATCGATGGGGGTGGCCACGATTACGGAATCGCAATCTGTCCTGTTAACGGTGGTCTCCAGGTCGTTGAGCTGCTCCTTGCCGTAGCCCATGGCGGGCAGGAGGGCCCCGATGTGGGGATAGAGCTTGAACGACTCTGCGATCTCGCCTACGGTGTACGGCCTGGGGTCTACCAGTTCTGCGGCGCCGTATCTTGTGGCTGCAATCGTGCCCGCGCCTATCTTCATCTCACCATGAGTAAGAGTCGGGCCGTCCTCGATGCAAAGCACCCTCTTACCCGTGATGACCTCGGGGTCATCAACTTTCACCGGAGAAGAGGCGTTGACCACGGTTGCCTGCGGGTTCACCTTTTCGATGTTCTCACGTATTGTCTGAATGTCTTCTGCACTGGCGCTGTCCATCTTGTTGATGACCACGACATTCGCCATGCGCAGGCATATCTCGCCGGGATAGTAGGACAGCTCGTGCCCGGCACGGTGAGGGTCGGCTACCGTCACCATCAGGTCCGGTTTGTAGAACGGGAAGTCGTTGTTCCCACCGTCCCAGTGGATGACGTCGCAGCCGTTGGGGTCTTGCTCGGCGGCTGCCAGAATGGCCTGGTAGTCTACTCCAGAGTATATTACATGTCCCTGCACAATGTAGGGCTCGTACTCCTCCATCTCCTCAATGCTGCAGTGGTGCTTCTCCAGGTCTGCCAGTTCGGCGTAGCGTTGAACCTTCTGGGCGACCAGGTCGCCGTAGGGCATCGGGTGTCGGATGGAGACCACCTTGAGGCCTTTACCGGTGAGGACGTCGAGGATCAGCCTTGAGGTCTGGCTCTTGCCGGCACCCGTTCTCACCGCGCAGACCGCGATGACCGGTTTGCTGCTCTTGAGCATGGTATCATTCGGGCCGAGCATCATGAAGCTGGCCCCGGCCGCCTCTGCAATAGCTCCTACGCCCATTACATGCTGGTAGGGGACGTCGCTGTATGCGAAGACGCATGTGTCAACGCTTAACTCCTTTATCAGCCGGGGCAGGTCCTCCTCTGAATAGATTGGAATTCCCTTCGGGTAGAGCCTGCCCGCCAGCTCTGCCGGGTAATCCCGACCCGAGATGCCCGGTATCTGTTTCGAGGCCGTGAACCCCACTACCTCGAAACTGTCGTTGTCCCTGTAATAGGCATTGAAGTTGTGAAAATCCCTTCCCGCAGCACCTATGATCAGTACTCGCCTCTTCAATGTAAGTCACCTCCTGCAATCTGTTCTACAAGTCGACTCTCCAGCCGTGGAGATCGTATCCTCAGTCTTCTCAAGAAAACCCGGCCTGCCGTCTGTCAAACAGCCCCGGTCCGCCCTGCCTGCGTCTGCTGCAGGAGTACAGGCTCGGGACTCTATTTGAAGATGCGGGTGCCGGTCTTTCCTTCAAGTGCCCTGGCCGCCGTCTCGGGAAGGGTTATGATCACCTCCCGCTCTCGTGCAGGATCCCGGCCTGTCTCCTCCAGGAACATGATGGCCGCGCGAATCTTGGGTTCCATGCTTCCCTTGCCGAACTGTCCCTCTGCCAGGAGCTTCTTTGCCTCGGCGAGGCTCAGCTGCTCCAGCGGCTTCTGGTCAGGCGTGCCGAAGTCACGATAGGCATACTCTACAACGGTGAGGATGAACAGGACGTCGGCGTCTATCTGCACGGCCAGCCGGGCCGAGGCGTAATCCTTATCTATCACGGCCTCTACTCCGTGCAGGTCTCGCTTCTCATCTCTGACCACCGGAATGCCGCCTCCGCCGGCGGCGATGACTATCTCCCCGCTATTGAGCATGCTGTTGATGATCCGGGCCTGCTGAACGTCAAGCGGTAGCGGCGAGGCCACCACCCGGCGGTAGCCGCGTCCGGCATCTTCGATAATGTCCCAGCCATCCTGCCGTCGGTGTTGCTCCGCTCTCTCGGCGTCATAGAACGGGCCGATCGGTTTAGACGGGCTCTTGAAGGCGGGATCTTCGCTGTCCACAATTACCTCGGTCACCACGGTGGTGATATTGCGCGGCGCCCCTGCCTGTCTGAGATGATTGGCAAGGGTGTTCTGGATCATATAGCCCATGTATCCCTGTGCCTGTGCTCCCAGGATATCCAGAGGCATGGAGGGTGCCACGCTTTGACTGGCTTCGTCCGCCAGGAGCAGGTTGCCGACCTGCGGCCCGTTACCGTGAGTTATGACGACACGGTTGCCGCTGCTGAGCAGGTTTAGCAACTGCTCAGCGGTGTGGTCTATGTTCTTGTATTGCTCTTCAGGGGTTCCCTTTTCGTTTTCCCTGAGTATGGAGTTACCTCCGAGCGCAATGACAAATGTCTTAGTCTTGTTCTCACTCATGAAGGTCAGCCCGCAGCATCCTCGTGGGTCAGACTTCGGTGACGCCCGCCAATCATGATGGGACCGGGTATCTTGAAGCTGACGAACATCATAATATATATGACGGTACAGATAGTGTCAAGGGCAGCGGAGCAGGCAGAGAGCCTGTATAATGGCGTTTCAGCAGAGGGGTGAAGGGGGATTGTCAGCGTACGCTGTTAAGAGGTAGAATCAACCGATTTCGCGCCGCGAGGCAGTATCGGTCTCGCGCCGATCGGAAAGCGAGGATTGTTAATGACGGATAGAGGCAGTTCTACGGTGCTGGACGACGGCACAGTCTACAGTCCGAGGAAGAACCATCGTCCATTCTCCACGCCTCCTCTCGAAGACTACGTTGCTATAGTGGGGGAAAAGAGGATGGAGAGGCTGCATAAGGTAGCGCAGCGCGTTAAGGGGGCGAAGAAGCTGGCGCTGAATGCCACCGCCCAGGGAGGCGGTGTCGCTGAGATGCTCTACAGCATCATCCCGTTCCTCAATATGCTGGGGGTTGAGGCCGAATGGAAGATCATACGCGGCTCGAAGGAGTATTTCGAGGGCACAAAGGAGCTGCATAATCTTCTGCAGGGCAAGAAGGGTTCTTTCAGCCAGGAGCAGCAAAGCACCTATATATCCACCATCGAGAAGTGCGCCAGTCAGAACCTCATCGACTACCGACCGGATGTGGTAGATGTTCATGACCCGCAGCCGGTGGGTTTGAGCCACTATCTGAGAAGACCCGGTGAGACGTGGCTCTGGAGATGCCACATACACATCGATGAAGCGACCGTTGAACACAATCCGGACCTGTGGAGTTTCCTGACCCGGTGGGCTGAGCGTTATGATGCGGCCGTGTTTTCTGCCGCCCAGTACATTATCTCGTGGTGGCTGCTGCCCAAGTTCATAATTCCGCCCTTCATAGATCCCCTCTCTGAGAAGAACAGGGAGCTGGGCCAGGAGCAGATAGATAGGGTTCTCCATAAACACGACATAGATCCAAAAGTGCCGATCATCGCTCAGATCGGCAGGTTCGATCCCTGGAAGGGAATAGACAGGACGATTGCCACCTACCGTCGGGTAAGAGCAGAGCGTGAGTGTCAGCTTGTCCTGGCGGGTGGGTTTGCCTCCGACGATCCCGAGGGTGAGAGGGTCCTCTCCCGCGTCTACGAGGACACAAAGGACGACGAAAACGTCCATGTGCTGAATCTGTCCCTTGAGGATCGACTCGAGAACTGGAGGGAAGTGAACGCCCTGCAGCGCGCTGCCAGTGTGATAATGCAGCCGTCAACGAGAGAAGGATTCGGCCTTGTGATTACCGAGGCATTGTGGAAGCGCAAGCCCGTTATCGGCGCAGATGTCGGAGCAATTCCCCTTCAGATTCGGGACGGCGACACCGGATACTTCTATGAGACACCCCACAAGACGGCACAGAAGGTGCTCTCGTTGCTGGAGAAGCCCAAGTTTGCTCATGCCATGGGACGAAGGGGCAGGGATTATGTGAAGCGCAATTTTCTGCTGCCTGATCGAATTGCCGATCATCTCATGGCTATGAGCATGATTATGACCGGAGCGGTCAGTAAGGATGTAAGCTCCGAGTGCATAGTGAGTTTTCATCCCTGGTTCAACCTCAGCAAGCATAAGAAGGTGAGAGTCTTCTAGCTGCGCGACCGTATTGCAAAGAACTCAGGGTCGCCGGGTCCTGACGGTGGGGACTCGACCTCAGTCTTGGTGTTTCCCGGAAAGAGGGCGGTTCATATCCCCCGCGCCAGTTTGGCGAGCAGCGAGACCACCTCGCGCGGGTAATCGAGGCTGAATCTGGCCGCCGAGGCGCCGCCCCCAATTCTTACCGACCATGCCGTGGAGGGAAGAGCCTTGAATGTGTCCTCATCGGTCGTGTCATCCCCTACCGCCAGCACGAAGTCCCATTCCTGCCCGGAAAGCCATCTCAGAGCTGCCCGCCCCTTGTTTATACCGGCGTTCTTCACCTCGACCACCTTGCTGCCCTCCAGCACCTGAAGATTGAGGTTGGCGACTGAGTGGGAGAGGTTGTTTATCAGTTCCCGGGCTCGCAGTTCGCCCAACTTGGGTTCAGCTCTTCTGTAATGCCAGACAAGTGAGAACCCCTTTTCCTCAATGAAGGACCCGGGGGTGCGATCGACCCATGATTCGAGCATGGGGCGTATCTCTTCTTTCCAGTCGCTTGTCAGGGTCTCTATGGTCTCCCAGCCTCTGCCCCGTTCTTTGATCCATACGCCGTGTTCAGCCACCAGTCCTGCGTTGAGACGGCCGAACCACCTCTCGAGGGTGTCCTTGTCTCGTCCGCTTATGATCACCAGTTCTGTGCGAGAGTGGGCGGCAAGCTCTCTAAGCAAGCTCATCAGGCTGGCCCCTGGTTTTGCCTGCTCCGGCTTGGGCGAAAAGGATACGAGCGTGCCGTCATAATCAACCAGAAGCAGCGCCTTATCGCTACTGTGGAAAGCTTTGACCAGCTGTCGCTCAGTCTCGCCGGTCAATGCCTTCTCTGCCATTTGCCGCTGAAGGTTCTTGGTGTGAAAGAGTCTGTCGGTGAACTCTTCTGCCCATCGCTGAACGCTGTAGCGACGGAGTCGCTCCTGCATGACACGGTTGCGCTCCATCTGTTCCTTCTCGGACATCACGAGGGCCTGTTCCAATGCCCGGACGGTCTCCTCCGTGTTGTTTGCGTTGATTATGATGGCTTCGCCCAGCTCTTGAGCGGCTCCGGCGGTCTCACTCAATATCAGGACCCCTTTCCCGTCGGCCCTGGTGGCCACGTACTCCTTTGCCACGAGGTTCATCCCGTCTCTGAGAGGGGTGATGAGGGCAACGTCGGCCAGGCTATAGAGAGCGGTGAGAGAGCGGAAGGGTAATGAGCGGTACAGGTACCAGATCGGCATCCAGCCTATGGTGCCGTGTCGTCCGTTGATGTCGCCCACGAGTCCGTCCAAATCCCGCTTCAATTGAATGTAGTGATCCACCCTGGTGCGCGAGGGCACTGCGAGCAGGATAAAAACCACCTTCTGTTTGAACTTCGGGTTCCTGCTTAGAAAGAGACTGAATGCCTCCAGCCGCTCCGGGATGCCCTTGGTGTAATCCAGTCGGTCGACCGACAGGATCACACGGCAGTCTCCCAGCTTGTTGCGAATACGGGTCTTCTCTGCCTTCGTCTTCGGTTCTTCGGCGGCGCTTGAAAACTGTTCATAGTTGATGCCCATGGGGAATGCATCTGCCTTTATCAGGCGGTCGCCGACCCTGAGCTGGCCCATGCCCACGTCACAACCGAGCAAACGGTGCACGCTATCCAGGAAGTGTCCGGCGTAGTCATAAGTGTGAAAGCCTATAAGATCTGCGCCCAGCAATCCTTCCAGGACTTGTTTACGCCAGGGCAGCAGGCGGAACATTTCGAAGGCGGGAAAGGGAATATGGAGGAAGAATCCTATCGTGGCCTTCGGGAGCCTCTCTCTTAACAGCCTGGGGAGAAGCATCAGGTGATAATCGTGTATCCAGATGGTGTCGTCGGGCCTGGCAATCCCTGCCACGACGTTGGCAAAGGCTGTGTTGATGCGTTCGTAAGCCTGCCAGTAGCCCTCGCCGTACTCCACGTGGAGCGGAAAGTAGTGAAAGAGGGGCCAGATCGTTCTGTTGCAGATGCCGTTATAGTAAGCTTCGACATCCTGTTGTGAGATGGAAACGGGATGGCAGTTCTCGGAAAGAAGTCGCGCCATGATGTCCTTCTCCCTCTTCATCTTCTTCTGCGTTATGCCCGGCCATCCTATCCATATGCAGGGGAATGATTTGTGCCAGGAGCTGAGGCCTGTGGCGAGTCCGCCGACACTCGGCTCAATGTGTAACTCCCCTCTTCTCTCCTGTACTGTGAAGGGCAGCCTGTTGGAAACAAGCAGCAGCCTGCGAATCATCCTTCTACCTCAGTTCGACCTTGCTGTCATCGCCAACAAAGACGCTCAGTACGTCGGGGCATTTCCGATTCATTGTGAGTGAGGAGTTCTTGCCGATCACGCTTCCGACCAGCGAGTTCACTCCCGATATGTGGCAGTTCCCCATGATTACCGAACGCTCCAGAGACGAGTCTTCGATCACTGTCCCGGCTCCGATGTTGGTGAAAGGCTTGATGACGGAGTCTGCTATCCGGCAGTTAGCCCCGATAAGCACCGGGCCCTCAACGCTGCTGCGCTCGATCCTTGTGCCTTCCTCGACCTGGACCCGGGCTGCGATCCGGCTCTGCGGGTCCGTCTCTCCCCTGACATCGTCCTGCAGGTAGGTGTCGAGAAAGACACGATTGGCTTCAATGAGCCCGTCGTTGCTGCCGATGTCGAGCCACCAACCCTGGAGCAGGTGGCTTCTGATCTCCTTACCCATATCCATGAGTTTTTGTATGGCGTCGGTTATCTCCAGCTCTCCGCGCCAGGATGGTTCTACCTGTGCTATAGCTTCGTGGATCTCAGGGGTGAAAAGATAGACCCCGATTATGGCAAGGTTGCTCTTCGGTTCTCGGGGCTTCTCTACCATACTTATCACCTTTCCTGAAGCGTCTACCTCGGCTACGCCGAAAGCCCTGGGATCCGGCACCTCCTTCAAGATGATGCTTGCCTCGGCACTTGAGGCCCGAAACTCGTCCAGAAAGCTTCCGACGCCCTCCTGGATGAGGTTGTCGCCCAGGAACACCAAAAAGTCGGAATCGCCGACGAACTCCTTAGCCACGCTAACCGCATGCGCCAGTCCCAATGGTTTGGACTGTGATATGAAAGCTATCTCTGCTCTGCACTGCCCCGACTCGTTTATAGCCTCCTCTATGTAGGGACCCGAGTCCGGAGACACGACAATGCCGATATCCGTGATGCCGGCCTCTACTATCTGGTCCAGCACGTGAAACAGAATCGGCTTGCTGCCCACCGGCAGAAGGTGCTTGGGAATAGTGTTGGTCAGCGGCCTGAGCCTTGAGCCTTTGCCCGCGGCGAGAACCAAAGCCTTCATCTGAACACCGATTCGTTGTCGTTGAGTTTCCCGCGCATCTTCCCGACCATCTACGCCGTCGCCGTGTCTCATTGGCCCGGCATCACGGAGCGGGCCAGGTAGTTCTTCACGAAGTCTATCGCATCCACGGAAGTAGGGTCAACTTCGTTTAGCACTGCCAGATAGAAGCTGACGTAATCTCCCAGGAGAACCGAACTCAGCACCTGGGTCATCGTGCCAACTCCCGGGGCTACAACCAGTTCGTAGGCGACTCCCGCTCTGCTCAGCAGATCAGCGGTGGCGCTATAGCGAAGCAGGTTCCGGGGGCTAAAAGAAGGTGATCGGAGCATAACCACGAATACCCTTTCCTTCGCCTCGAGAGGGAATTGGTATCCGACCACGGCATTGTGATTCAGTTCGGGGAAGCTCTCACAAAAGGCCCAAGTTTTCCCGTTCTCGTTCATCTGCGCCTTCCAGCGCTGGGCCACCTCTGTGAGCATCTCTGCTCCGTAGATGACCGTTATGTTTCCATGCAGCCTGGCCGCCAGTTGCTTTGCCGGATTGGACTCCCGGGGCATGGTTTCCATGCAGCCCGCTGCGATCTCATCCAGAATAACCGCTGCCTCCCGCAGGTCTGCCGACTTATCTGTGAGAAGACCTAGTTTCTGGAATATGCCCACCATGGGGATGAAGCTGTGTGCAAAGGCGGCTCTGGGAGGGGCCTTGTAGTCCACCAGGAATAGTGGGATGTCCCTGTCCTCAGCCAACTGTTTCAATTTACCGCCGGATGTGACGACCAGTTTCCTGGCCCGTGTCTTCAGCGATTCATTGAAGGCAGAGAGGGTCTCCTCGGTGTTACCCGAATAGCTGGAGGCGATGATCAGGGTTCGCTCATCGATAAATGCAGGCAGGCAATAGTCGCGGTGCACGACCACGGGCCTCGTGCTTTCAACCGTGGCCAGCCGGCGCACAATGTCACCACCGATAGCGGAGGCCCCCATCCCCAGTATGATGACAGTGGATATGTCCCTGTAGTCGCGGGGTAACTCGAACCTCTGCACATCTTTCCAGGCCTGTCTGCATTGCGTGGGAAATGAGTTCAGGTGGGTGAGCATCCCTGAAACATCCAGTTCCCGAACTACTGACGCCTTATCCAGGTCGATCATCTTGATCCTCTCTATCCTGTCAACTGCATCCTGGTTGAAGCATTGCCCTCGGTCAGTAGAATACTTCAATTCGCTGGTCGTGGCAACCCGTCAGGCCGTCTCGACTACAGCGGAGGCACCCGCCGGATAGCCTGCAGGTGGTTTGACTGCTTTCGTTTCTTCCTGTTAGACTGCCAGCATTCCGCAGGTAACGATCCGAAGGAGGTGAAATGGCCGATCCCAGAGTAGAAGCGATAGCGAAGATCCTGGTCGATTATTCCGTGGAGGTTAAGCCAAACCAGCTAGTCCGGATTACAGGTGCCGCCGAGGGTGCGCCGCTGGTACTGGCAGTTTATCAACGGGTGCTGGAGCGAGGGGCACATCCCTGGCTTCAGATCGGGCTCGACGGTTCGCAAGAACTCTTCTATAGCTATGCCAGGGATGCCCAACTGGACTACATCCCGGGCTTTCTTAAAGAGGTTGTCGAGCAGATAGACGCCAGCATCGGAATCTGGACTGACGTCAACACCAAGGAACTGACCAATACCGACCCGGCCAAGCACGCGCGACGCGCGGTGGCCATGCGACCTCTCTCCGAGCGATTCCTGGAGCGGGCGTCGAAGAAAGAGGTGCGCTGGACTGCGACTCTTCACCCTACGCATGCCTTTGCGCAGGATGCCGAGATGTCGCTTCGTGAATTTGAGGATTTTGTATATAGGGCCAGCCTTGTACATGAGGCCGACCCGATAAAGGCCTGGCAGGCTGTCTCCAAGGATCAACAGCGGGTAGTGGATTGGTTGAACAAGGCCAGGGAGATCCACGTGGTTGGGCCTGACACGGATCTCAAACTCGAGGTCACCGGCCGGAAGTGGGAGAACTGCGACGGTCATGAGAACTTCCCTGACGGCGAAATCTTCACCGGCCCCATTGAGGAGAGCGTCAATGGGCACATCAGGTATACCTATCCTGCGTGTGCTGGCGGTCGTGAGGTGGAGGACGTTCGTCTCGAGTTCAAGGACGGCAGGGTTACCAAGGCTACAGCCGCCAAGAACGAGGAGTTCTTGCTGCAGATGTTGGAGACCGACGAAGGTGCGCGCTACGTGGGTGAGTTTGCCTTCGGTACCAATCGCGGAATCCAGCGGTTCACGAAGAATACCCTCTTCGATGAGAAGATCGGAGGGACGATTCACGTTGCTTTGGGCAAGGCATATCCCGAGACCGGAAGCAAGAACAGCTCAGCCATTCACTGGGACATGGTCTGTGACCTGCGTAAGGGAGGAGAGGTGCGTGTTGACGGGACCGTCTTCCTCAAGGACGGGAAGATACTGATCTGAGGCAGTGGACCATCATCATAGTGCTTGCTTGCGTCTTCGCCTTCTCGATTATCGTCACCGGTGAAGCGTCTCGTCTGATGACTAAAGGAGATCAGGATGAAGGGCCACTGGACTGAGGAACTGTTCGTCAAACACGCCGATCTCTATCAGGTGTTGTTGGAGGGGATGTTTCCTCGGGCCGGGGAAGAGGCGCGGGGTCTGGCCGGATTGCTCGAGAGGAATGGAGTGGGGGCCGGGGCAACAGTCCTCGACATCGGTTGCGGCATTGGCCGGCATGCCATACATCTGGCAAGACTCGGATACTGCGTCGTCGGTGTCGATACTTCTCTGCCTCTGGTCCAGCGGGCAAGGGAGCTGGCGATAGAGCATGGAGTTGTCGACAGGTCTGAGTTTGTGGTTGCCGATGCTCGTAGTGTGGCAGCAATTCTGTGCGGACGGGAGTTCGATTGCGCGATCAACATGTTCACTTCCCTTGGGTACTACGACGAGGAAACTGACTGTTCCATTCTCCGCCAGTGTCGTGGTCTGACACGGCCTGGAGGGATATTCGTTCTGGAGACAGGGTCTCGCGACAGTATAAGCCGCAGTTTTCAGCCATCCGGCGTGATCCGCTTGCCTGACCTTCTGCTGTTGCAGGAGCGGGAGTTCAACCTGGAAACCTCGCGCATGAGCGCGATATGGACATTCTTCGAGAACGCAGGAGAAGATCACCGGCTGCTTGCAGAGATCAATGTAGAGCAACGGTTCTACGCCTTGCACGAGTTGATAGCGTTGTTTGAGAATGCGGGATGGCGCTTCACCGTTGCCTACCGGGACTTCGAGCTCAGAGAACCGTCTCTTGATGGCAACCGTCTGATCGTGGTATGCCAGGCTCGCTGAACTACGAGCAACTCAGGGTGATCGGATCGACCCTATATCCTCTAACTCGGTCTTCGGCAGTGGCCCGCCTTGAGCATCGTCTGAGCAGTCCATAGCAGCGGCGCCAGTTAACTGAAGCTCTGTAATCTCCCTGTGCCTGTGTCAACCCATAACCGCTCTCCATCGGTGATTAGATGGACTGTGCCATGCCTGTCTGTGCGATACACTCTGTCCTCCCCTACCCAGTCGGTCAGCCGGTTCACCACTGCAGGGCTGGGGTGACCAAACCTGTTTTCTGCCCCCACTGAAATCACAGCCAGTTCAGGATTCACTGCCGCCAGAAACTGTTGTAACGTTGATGTCATGCTGCCATGGTGCGAAACCTTCAGCACCGTGCTCCTCAAATCGGCTCGCTGCATTATGAGGTCGAATTCGGCTTCTTCTCTGATGTCGGCGGTAAACAGGAAGCTGACCCTGTTCCAGGTCAGCTTCAAGACTATCCCGTTGTTATCCACGTCACAGCTAGTGTTCTGAAAGAACTGCGCTGGGGGATTGAGCACCTCGATCCCGACTCCATTGCCGAGGTCGATCGTCTGTCCTGCCCGGGCAAGGCTGTATTTGATGTCTTTGTCTTCGATAATTCTGAGCCACTCCCGGTAGACCGAAGAGTCGTATGGCACACCTGGCTCAAGGACATGACTGACGTCGTATCTGCGAAGAACCTCAAGCAGGCCGGTGATATGGTCGGCTTGTGGTTGGGTGCAGACAACGAGGTCTATCTTCCTATCCCAGAAGGGAAGCTTCTCGCCCAGTGCCAACATCAATCGTTGTGGGTCGGGACCTCCGTCGATCAGTATGTTCCGCCCGTCGTGAGTGCGAATTAAAGCTGCATCTCCCTGACCGACATCCAGAAAGACTACGTGAAGCCTGTTATCGGGGAGGGTGAATACTGCCGACCATATCAGTACCGTCACAATAAGCAGAGGGAGGACGAGCCATTTCGCAGAGTATCCGTAACGGAGTCCGGATAGGCGAGTGAGGGCTTGCTTCACTGGTGACGTCAGCCTGCGGAAGAGATGAGCCACTGGATCTCGATGGTTAAGCGATAATATGAATGTGGCCAATATAGCATAATAGACCCATACATGCCAGGCTGAGAGGGCGGATATGTCTATGGATGCATGAGGTATAGCATCAAAGCTCCGGACTGTGAAAAGCAGGTAGCTAAGAAAGAGCCAGGCCGGCCATCCCAACACCTGAGCTACGATCGGTGAGAACAGTCCGGAGAAGGCGACAAGCGCTGATGTAACTATTATGAAGGGCAAAGACGGCAAAGCAAAGAAGGTCGCTGGCAGACCGACCGTTGAGATGATCCTGAAGTTGTAGGCAATGATAGGCCAGACTCCTGCTATGGCTGCCAGGCTGGCAGAAAACAGATCCGTTACAATCGTGCCTGCGGTGACCAGTGGTGCTCTATCGCCAAAAGCGATGGTGATTCCTCTTCTCCCCCAAGCCTGAAGGTGAGGAAACAGCAGAACAAGGCTGGCTATGGCAGCAAAGCTGAGCTGGAAGGATACGCTCCACAGCAGATGTGGCTGAATTCCGGTCATAACAGCCGCCGCGAAGGCGAGCGCGATGATTGCGCTTCGTTGTCTTCCCAGTACTTCAGCCAGCAGAAACAGGCTTCCCATGATGGCGGCTCTAAGTATTGGCGGCCGCACTCCGACGAGCAGTACGTATAACCACAAGATAGCCAGAGCCACCCATATGTAAGTAGAGCGCTGCCTGCCAAAGATCAGTACCCCGAGGCTGAGAAGCATGGCGACGATGACGCCGACATGCATTCCCGAAATCGCCAGCAGGTGAGCAGTGCCCGTCCTGGAGAAGGCTTGACGCAAAGAATCAGGTATGTTTTCTCTCACCCCCAGCAGAATGCCCTGTGCCAGTGAAGCTTGTGGCTCAGGCAGGGCCCTGGCCAAGCCAGTGGATAGCCGTTCCCTTAATGAGTTAAGCCACTGCTGAAGGCTGTGTGCCTGGCTATGGCCCACGACCTCGATATAGGGGAAGTACATTATGGAATGAATCCCTCGGTCAGCCAGATAGGCCCCGTAGTCGAAGTCCTTGCGTACGGGAGGAGTCCTGAGTTCTCCTGTTACTCTGAGCACGTCTCCCAGACTATACACCGGATATCTCGGCACCCGTATCAGAGCTTTTCCCGATGACTCCAATGTTTCGTCATTGTGGGTCACGTCGGTTGCAGTAACAGTAAGGAGGCAGTATGTTGTGCGAACCTCCGGTGCCTGGGACACCGTGCCCTGGACCTCCACCGTTCCTCTGTCGTTGAATGAGGATAGAGACCCCTCATCTGCTGCAGGTGAGGTCGATAGAAGGAGGCTACCTCCGATGAGAGCAAGCAGGCACAGACCGGTAACGATCAGGGTCTTCCTTGCGCCTGGCAGCAGGAGTATCAGCGGTAATGGAAGCAGACCCAGCAACAGAGCAGGCTGGGGAAGTTCAACCCATGAACCTAGGAATAGACCGCTGACCCAGGCACAGCTAACGTATAGCAGCCACATCGAAGGACTACCGATCCTCAAAACCGGGGAGGGCTAAGTCTACCAGTTTGGGCCCGATCAGCGATAGGCATGATCATGGGCCTGGTCTGCAAGAGTTTAGCTATCACTCTGTTGTTAGTCAACATAACTGTGGTATACTCACGAGCGAGGACAATATAGATAGAAGGGAGGCCCCGGGATCTAGCAGAAAAGGGGGCCAGAGCCATCTTTCACTGCGTTTGATCTCAAGATGCTATGACAAGAGATATTAGACAGGTGAGTCTGCCGGTAAGGGACATGCCCACCAGTTGGTACAACATCATACCTGACCTCCCCGAGCCACTCTCGGCTCCTGAGGGAGATATGAGCGCGATGGGCAAGGTGATGATCAAGGAGTGCCTGGATCAGGAGTTTTCGAGCGAGAACTGGATAGAGATCCCCGAGGAACTACAGGCGATTTACCAGCAGATCGGAAGGCCGCGACCTCTCTTCCGGGCGGCCAATCTGGAGAAGCTTCTCGACACACCGGCTGAGATGTACTACAAGGCTGAGGGGCTCTTTAGCCCGACGGGGTCTCATAAGATCAACACCGCCATCGCGCAGGCATATTACGGCAAGCGCCAGGGGCTTGAGAGACTGGTGACCGAAACGGGAGCAGGGCAGTGGGGAACTGCACTCTCCTGTGCTGCCAGGATCACGGGATTGGAAGCTACCGTCTACTGGGTGCGAGCCGTCTACAAATGGAAGGAGGCTCGGCGCGACTTCATGAAGCTCTACGGGGCAGAGGTTTTTGCTTCTCCATCAGGTAATACGGAAACCGGCAGGAAGCTACTGAATGAGGATGCTGAGCATCCGGGTTCGCTTGCGATAGCGATCTCGGAGGGCTTGGAGGATGCGTTGCTCGACAACAAGGCAGCCTATGTCCTGGGTTCGGTCCTCAATCATGTTCTGCTTCATCAGACAATCATCGGGCTGGAGTGCAGGAAGCAGTTGGAGTCCATAGACAGATATCCGGATGTGGTTGTCTCCTGTCTCGGTGGCGGAAGCAATTTCGGCGGGATCGCCCTGCCGTTTCTGGGCGATGTGCTGAAGAGCGGACGGAAGACAAGGTTTGTCGCTGCCCAGACCGAGGCTGCCCCCAATCTGCAGGGAGAGTATCGTTACGATAACGCTGATTATTCCGGGATTACTCCCAGACTCAAGATGTACACTCTGGGTCACCAGAAGGACATGCCACCGGTCTTTGGCGATGGCCTCAGGTACCATGGCTGTTCTCCAATTCTGAGCCTTCTGAGAAACAAAGGATATATCGAAACTGTTGCTTATCCCATTGATGAAAAGCGTGTGTTTGAATCTGCAAGAACCTTTCTGTCGGAGGAGGGTTTTTTGCCTGCTCCCGAGTCAGCTTATTCGGTTGCCGCCGCGATCGACGAGGCGGAGGCGTGCAAGGAGTCGGGAGAGCGGAAGGTCATCCTCTTCAACGTCTCAGGTCACGGTTTCATGGATATGGAAGGCTATAAGCGCGTCTTACATCTCTGATACGGGGACGGGCATAACTCGTCCTGTAAATGTCCCGGTCGGCCTCCTTGAATTACCGAGTTGTGCGCCTGGCTTGAGG
>PWZA01000176.1 GCA_003567655.1 Dehalococcoidia bacterium | reverse complement strand
TGATGGCGACGGCGCTAGTAGGCTGTGACGTACTGCCAGCGGCGGCGCACCTCACTGCTTCGATGCTAGCTGGGGCTCATCCTACCGTCAAGTACAACGGAGGTTCTATTATGACCGTAGGATACGGGGCCCGGGCAGGCGGTGGCTTTTCATTAGGCTCTCTTGACCTGCTGGACCCTCAGCGTGCGTTTGATGTCGTCGCCATCACCGCTAAAGCAATGGAAGGCATGGGTGAAAGCGAGAAAGACGCTTGGCTGACACTACCTCACGCTTCCTTCGATCTGGTTATCATGAACCCACCGTTCACACGCGACACTGGCCATGAAGCCAGCAAGATAGGCGTGTCCAATCCGATGTTCGCTGCTTTCGGTTCTAAGGAGGCTGAACAAAGGGAGATGTCCAAGGCTGCTCAAAGACTCCTGCGTGGAACCGCCGCCCACGGCAATGCTGGTGAGGCCAGTGCCTTCCTTGTACTAGCCGACCGTAAGCTAAAGCTTGGCGGAACGCTCGCCCTGGTGATGCCCTTGAGTTTGATGTCAGGCGAGGCGTGGGAGGAATCGCGACAGTTACTGAGAAAGGCTTACAGCGACCTCATCCTTGTGTCGATTGCTGGGGCCAAAGACGACGCGCTGTCCTTTTCAGCGGACACGGGCATGGGTGAGTGCTTGGTAGTCGCGCGCAAGATGAAGGGCGAGAGCCAGCGAGCAACCTTCGTAGTGTTGAACGAAAGACCGTCCTCCACAATGACAGGGTTAAGCGCTGCTACTCAGCTTCAGCAACTGAAGAAGAATGGCATCCGTAAGCTGGAAGACGGGCCGGTGGGTGGCAGCCTGCTACACTTTGGCAGTGATGTAATAGGATATGCTATGGATGCGCCGTTGCCTGACAGAGGCCACTGGAATCTGGCACGTATCAGGGACGGCGCCCTGGCCCAGGTTGCCTACCATATGGCCAACCGCAGCGTTCTCTGGCTTCCAGGGATGGCGAACCAGATAGCGATCCCGACGGGGATCACAGTGCTCTCTGCGATCGGCAAGGTTGGCCCTTATCATATGGACGTCAATGGCGATACACCGGATGGCAGGATACGTGGGCCCTTCAGGATAGAAGCTGTTAGCCATGGTGCTGCTCCTACCTATCCGATTCTGTGGGCACATGATGCCAAGCGTGAGAGGTGCATGGAGTTTGAGGCAGACAGCGAGGGTATCATCCGACAGGGCAGGGATGCCACTGAAGACAGACTCGCCCGAGAGAAAGCCAATGCCATATGGGCTACGGCATCCCATTGTCATTTCAACAGGGATTTCCGATTCAACAGCCAGTCGACGGCGATGCAGTTCTCCAGCAGGAAGACAATCGGCGGCATGGCTTGGCCGTCAATCATCTTGGCCAATGCTGAACAAGAGAAGGTCTTAACGCTCTGGGGCAATTCTACCCTTGGGCTTCTGCTGCATTGGTGGTATGTCAACAAGCAGCAAGCAGGTCGGGGAAGAAGTGGTGTGGCATCATTGCCTTGGATGCCGGTCTTGAACGTCAGCAACCTGCCTGCTGAGACTTTTGACAAGGCGGGTGCCATCTTTGATGAGATGAAGGACAAGGACTTGCGGCCCGTCAACGAGATCGCTAGAGATCCCATACGCGCAGAAATAGATGCCAGACTAGCCACCGAATTGCTGGGATTTCCGCCCGAACTGGTGGCTCCAGACGGCCCCCTGGCGCTATTGAGGCAGAAACTGGCGCTCGAGCCGTCTATTACCGGAAGCAAATCCCTCTGCTAATGTAGCCCGTCCCCTAACAGCGAACGCGCTCACTGCACATTCCGTCACATTGTTTGAATGCCACGTGATGACGTCTGTCGTAGCAAGGCACATAGTCGGCACTACAGAGCGGTTCTGAGCCGATGAGTGTAGTCCACCAACTCCGCAGTCTTGGGAGGGCGGCAGATTCCGTATTCGACCACACCAACGAATCCCTCGGCGTATAGCTACGTATTTCAGTTGTTTGGTCGCTACTGAGCGACCTGGTGCTATAGCTTATTGGGGGCTGTTCATCCTATCATCGACCTCTTTCAGAAACAGCGACGCTATTGCGAGAATCTCGTTACAGCACTTAACCATTGTCACCTTTCTGCGCGGTCGCCTATTCCTTCTCGGTTGAGAGAAATCGATATCCATCTCATGGATTATGTGATTCCTAGCGACAAAGATATCGCCTAAAGACTTATGGTCAGCAACTAACACCGCGGAGGGGATATTGAAGCACGCTGCCACCTTCAGCAGCTCATCTTTGGACTGAAGGCTTCCTGATGTGAGGTCGGAGACCACCCGGTTGATGAACACATCTCTAGGTACAGGAGCTAGCAGTGAAGCCGCTAGTAGCTTGACATCAGTCTGGTCACCTTTTCTTATCATCCTCTCAACGTGAGTTGTCACCACACCTCTAGCACCCTCGTCGAGTTCTACCAGTGCAGGGAGTGCATCTTTCACCAGTTGCTTCACCACTGAATCTAATCCGGAGGTCGCAAACACCAACATCGCCCTCAATAGGTCTTGTTCTTCGTCAGTAGGTGCACCCCTCGCATTGCGCGCCCTTCTTCCTGTCTCAAAGACATCAAGAAAAGACATGCAGGCATCATGGGCATTACAGAGGATCGTATACGCACTCAGTAGTTCTTTGCGTTTGGGTTTCTTGGGAGGACGTCTCAAACCGCCTTTCATCTAGACGCTCCTCACACTTGCCAGATCGACGTCTTCAGCACCGGGCGGAAGCGGAGAACAACCAGCATGTCCAGGGTATCCTGGGTAGCCGGGATACCCTGGGTATCCCGGGTAGCCGGGGTATCCCCTGTATCCCCTATATAGAAACCGATACAATCTGTTGCCTCTGACAATTGTTCCTAAGTAATCTCCGTTTACGTCGACAACATCTTCATCACCCCAGGGCAGCCATCCTATCCAGCGTCCGTCAGTACTGAAGACGTATTTGCCTCTGCAGAACGCTATCCACTCACCAGAGGAGTTATGTAGATACCGTACTTCCATTGTGTTCTCCTTTGGTCTACCGGCCAACTCTGAGGCTATGGTCTTGCGATCAGAATGCTCCAAGATAAAGATTGATGGCTCTATTTGTCGCGCTATTCTCTCTCCTTGTCTCGCGTAGCTTCTCCTTCTCCGTCCCCGGGCATTCTGAGAGTATCAGTCCTCAGGAACTCGCATCCCTGTAGCCGGAACCAGGCCTTAGTCAGTATGAGCGCCACTCGATTCACAGTTAGTTGACTCCTCGATGCTGGTCATAGTAAGCGAGAGCATGGGGAGATGTCAACTGCCTGGCTCGCCAGACCGCTGTCAGCGCGACTCCTACTACCACGAACCTGCAGTGTCTTGATCGTGATCAGTGCAGGATAGCTACACAGTCAGCCAGAGTGTTGCGTCATGAGTACACCTCTCTGCTGAATCTTGTTAGGACAGGTGAAGCGAATGCAGTATTAGGTAGGACTCAACGCAGAGAGCGTCCAAGAAGAAACCGTGGACCCCGTATCAATGTCGTATGCACTAATATAATCTGGCCCGCCTTGGAGCCTACCTCGGAATGGCCAAGACTAACGCCTCCCTGTGCGTGTGCCTATGGATACCTCCACCCCGATAGAGCGCAACCTCAAGTACCAGATCATCCATTGCGCCAGCGGTAGCGCGTTGCTCCCTTTCACAAGCTCGGTGCACGTTATGGGCTCTTCGCGGCTCGCCATGCCTCTAGCCTTCTGCCTGAGTACGCCTTCCTACCTGTTGAAATCGTTCAGCCGTCCTTCTTCGAGGCCATAACGCGCCTTATCAGCGACCTGAACACCTTAAGCGTGGTTATTGCCCTGTAGGCCAGCAGGCAGAAGAGAGCGAAGACACACACCACAATCGTCATTGATACGAAGAGCACCGCCGGTCGACAAGAGCTTGTGGCGAAGGTGCTATCAAACATGACTCTGGTCGGTATGTAAAGAGCTGCAATGAGCCACATTAGCAGAAATATGGTCGGTGGATATAGCCAATTACTCGGTAAAGGAAGCTCCTCCAGTGCCATCTTATCGCCATACCTCTTTTCGTGGCTATCATAGAACCATGTGAGAGGCAGCTCCGGGTGCCCGTGCTCAATGGAGCGCATATATTGCCTCCATGCAAAGGCATTGTCAGCTCCCGTCCTGCCCGCGGCAAAATGCAGGAGGCAGAAAAGCGCTCCAACCGCGACCATTCCGGACAACATGTACGGGAACATGTATCCGAAGACCCCCTGATATACGAGTATCAGAACAGACGCTCCTATGAGTATCGACTGAACTACAGTGA
>PWZA01000011.1 GCA_003567655.1 Dehalococcoidia bacterium | reverse complement strand
TTTTCTTTCATGTTCTGCTCCTCCTTATTCGATTCCCATTCCCTATCTTAGAGGGCAGAACCCCACCTTAACAACCTGTCCAGTTTTCGGGGTCCACCTCATATTTCGTGTTTCCGACTGGCGGAAGGTACATCGGAAGGATACAGAGGGACGAGGGTGATGTAAGAGCATTGAGGGATTGGGGTGGTGAGGAGTCTACGAGACAAACAGCGAGAAACTGCTTCTACCCTATATACGTGAAGAATGAAGAGATAGTTGGTTTTGGAGAAGTATGCTCGGATGATTTCCACCCCGGGGCATCCAATATTCACAATGAAGACGGAACAACGTCTGTATACCCGATTGATTCCCATGGCGTAGAGAGAAAATGGAGATACGCCCGCCAGTCAGTAGAAAGGATAAGGGACGACCTGCTTGTTGAGGAGATTCAAGGCGAAACAATAATCAGAATGCGCAAGTCAATTTACAGATACAAAACCGTTTGGACAGATCGTAAGTATAACTCAAATGCCTATGGCTCAAGGCTATTGAGCAACATGTTCGGTGAGGACATGTCCAAGAAAGTCTCGTTTCCTAAGTCGATTCACAACGTGAAGGACTGCATAGATGCCACCACCCAGAATACTGAAAACGCTACGATAGCCGACTACTTCGCCGGTTCTGGCACAACTGCGCATGCAGTCATCAACCTCAATCGAGAAGACGCCGGCAGTCGCAAGTTTCTTCTTGTTGAGATGGAGGAGTATTTTGATACTGTGATGCTTCCCCGCATAAAGAAAGCCACCTATGCTCCCGAGTGGCAGGAGGGAAAACCTAAGAGAGCGGTTACGACGGAAGAAGCCGAGCGAAGCCCACGCATTGTCAAGTACATCCGCCTAGAAAGCTATGAAGACGCTCTGAACAACATTACCTTCTCCGATGCTCCAAAGACGCTATATGACTTTGACGATTACCTGTTGAAGTACATGCTGGCCTGGGGGACAAGAGAGAGTGAGACGCTGCTGAGCGTAGGGAAGCTGGCCAGTCCGTTCAGTTACAAGCTCACTATCACTGGCGGTGAGGAAGTGCGTGAAGAACAGGTGGATATTCCGGAGACATTCGCTTATCTGCTGGGGTTGAACGTCAAAACCCGCGGCGTCTTCCAGGACGGAGACCGATATTACCTCGTCTATCGGGGAAGTATTGACCACCGGGAGATCGCTGTTATCTGGCGTGAGACGGCCGGGTGGGAAAAGCGAGACTACGA
Organism: Dehalococcoidia bacterium; assembly: GCA_003567655.1. Taxonomy (GTDB): domain Bacteria; phylum Chloroflexota; class Dehalococcoidia; order GIF9; family AB-539-J10; genus RBG-13-51-36. The sequence goes on along the minus strand of PWZA01000011.1, from coordinate 16,708 downwards.
GAGGGATAAAGACTTCGTCGAAGAGCAGGGACTTACTGAGGACGCCGACGAAGTATTCGTGAACGGCGATAGTTGTATTCCGAAGGCACGGGCACTGGAGAGTGTCTTCAAGAGCCGGATGTTCGGGAGCCTGTAGCTTATGCCCACGGCCACGAGACAAACCGAGTACATCAAACTCGAAGGGCGCCTAGTCCTGCTTGCCTGGCTTAACGACCTCCTTGGATACAGGAGCAATCGGGAACTGCTTTCAGACATGAAGGAGGCTGGCGAGGGGTTCGACTCGTACGGTCGCAGTTTCATCTACCATCGCCTTGCTGGACGGGGCGACGGACTCAAGATTCCGCTAAGCGACCTGGACCGCTACGATGAGAACATTCGCCACCACCTTGCCACTGTTAACCAGCGCCGGCCGGAACCTATCATACTACGCTATTTCCAGCACCTGGCGCTACTGTATGCCGAGGTCTTTCTGGACTGGCGATTCAACCACACTGGCAGCATGTTGAGCTCTGTGAACGATTTTGTGAGCAGGCGCAATGCGCGCAAACCTGTGGGAGAGATACCGGACTCGCAATTCAGCGATACGGAGTTGAATAAGGTCGCCTTTTGGATGGCTACCGGTAGCGGGAAGACGCTTATCATGCATATCAACTACTGGCAATTCCTTCATTACAACCGCAGGCCATTGGACAATGTCCTACTCATTACCCCCAACGAAGGACTCACGGAGCAGCATATTGAGGAGATGACCGCTTCGTCTGTTCCCTGTGAGCGCTTCACTCTTGGAGAGAGTGGGCTGGGATTGGCTGAACCTGACACGGTTCGTGCCATCGAGATAACCAAACTGGTGCACGAGAAGCGAGGTGGTGGGATAAGCGTCCCCGTAGAGGCCTTCGAAGGGAACAACCTGATACTGGTAGATGAGGGACATAAGGGCTCTGGAGGCAAGGCTTGGAGAAGTTTCCGTGATGCACTTGGGGAGACGGGCTTCACGTTTGAGTATAGTGCTACTTTCGGTCAGGCGCTTTCCGCGGCTCACAGGGATGCACTGACGGACGAATACGGCAAGGCTATAGTTTTTGACTATTCCTACCGCTACTTTCACAGTGACGGCTATGGGAAGGACTTCCATATCCTGAATCTTGAAGAGGAGACTACCCGGGAGAAGACCAACCTTCTGCTACTGGGAAACCTGCTGAGCTTCTATGAGCAGCTTCGGTATTTTGGAGACGAGGCAAATGCGTTGCGGCCATATAGTTTGGACAAGCCGTTGTGGGTTTTTGTTGGCAGCAGCGTGAATGCAGTATACACGGAGCATCATGAGAAACGGTCTGACGTACTCACGGTCAGCCGTTTCCTGCATAGCTTTCTCGGGAATCAGAACGGATGGGTGGGCGAAGCGATTCACAAGCTACTCGAGGGGAAGACAGGGCTAGTTGCGCATGGGGAGGACATGTTCGCCGGCAGATTCGGGTACCTACGCAAAGTAGGATATGATGCGGAAGCCCTGTTCTATGACATACTGGCAAGCATCTTCCACGCCCCGGCGGGTTGTGGTCTCCATATGGCCGATATCCGAGGCATGGCCGGGGAACTGGGACTCCGGGCCGGGAGTTCTGACGACCATTTCGGTCTCATCTACATTGGTGATACCAGCGCGTTTAAGAAGCTGGTGGAAGCGGATGGTGCCGGGATTATCGTCGAAGATGATGTTATTTCTGATTCGTTATTCGAGGGCATTAACGACCCGGCCAGCAAGATTAATGTCCTTATCGGCGCAAAGAAGTTCATGGAGGGATGGAACAGCTGGCGCGTTTCCAATATGGGCTTGCTGAACATAGGTCGGTCGGAGGGGGCAGAGATCATCCAGCTTTTCGGCCGGGGCGTGCGACTGCGTGGTCTAGGCTTTAGCCTCAGACGCAGTGCTGCGGTTGACGGAGAGCACCCAGAGAACATACGTTTGCTGGAAACACTGAACATCTTCGCGGTTAGAGCCAACTATATGGTGGAGTTCCGAAAATACCTGGAGCGCGAGGGCGTAGAGACGGAGGGTCATGTGGAACTGCCTCTGGCAATAGACGTGAACAAGGATTTCCTGAAGAAGGGCCTGCTTATTCCATGGCTTCCTGAGGATAGATGCTTTGCCGCCGAATGCAATGTGTCTGTAATACCTGATGCGGCAGCCAAAGTCAACCTGGACTTATCTTTGAAGGTGCAGTCGATGCGGAGCGTAGCAGGTGAACTAGCGATCACTGCCGTGAAAGCGGGACACGAGCAGGTTGTACCCTCAGAGAGCTTAGACTTAGTGGATTGGGAAGCAGTCTATATGAAGCTACTCGAATTCAAGGAGGAACAGGGATTTGCTAACCTGATTATCCAGGGCGATGTGCCTCGAAGACTGCTGGAACACGAGCCCAAGGTTTACTCACTGATAACGGACGAGCGGCTGGTCAGACCTGGGTTGTTCTCTGAAGTAGCCCAGCTTCAGGAGACCATCATAGCGATACTCCGGAGGTACATCGAGAAGTACTACCATGTGTGCAAGGAGCGGTGGGATTCAGAAAACAGGGTTCTCGCGCCGCTAGACGAGAACCACGATAATTTCCAGGAGTATTCCATTCGCATTCCCAGAAGTGAGGCGGACCTCATTTCAGCGATCAAAACCCTGATCGAGGAAGGCGAACGGATATACAGGGTTGAGACGCAGGAGCTTCCCAACATTCATTTTGCCAGACACCTGTACCAGCCTCTACTCATTCGACGAGGGGACACGGTGGTAAGCAGACCCCCTGGTCTGAATCCGAGTGAAACGCGGTTCGTGAAGGATCTGCGGGAACTGGTGCGCCAAGAGGTGAGCGCACTATTGGCCAACAAGGAGATCTTTCTCTTACGCAATCTCAGTCGGGGGAAAGGTGTAGGCTTCTTTGAGAAGGAAGGTTTCTACCCAGACTTCATCTTGTGGATTAAGGAGGATAGCGAGCAGCGAGTCATCTTCGTCGAACCGCATGGCATGCTGCATGAGAAGGCTTACGCGCTGAGTGATAAGACGACGCTGCATGAGCGGCTAGTAATGCTGTCAGAAGCATGGACTGGCAAAAGCGGGCTCAGGAACGTGAGTTTGGATTCATACATCATCTCGGCTACTGCCTATGATCAACTGAGCCCTTACTACGACGACGGTTGTTGGTCTGTAGATGACTTCGCAGACAAGCATATCCTTTTCGCTGGTCCTCCTGGGGATGTGGCTTATCTGAAGCCCCTGTTCCAGAGTGCTTAGTGTGGAACTGACGGGCAGGCGGCATTGTTCTGTTCTAACATGTAAGCGTGGAGGGGATTTCCATCAAACAAGTGCCTTCCGGCGATGGGTTTCAGTCTGTACCTGGCCGACTGTTGCTCGATACCTGCATTCTTCATCACCTTTACGATTATGGTGAGCTTATCTTCGAAGGGGAGACCTTGACGCATGATATCGATCCGAAGTTACGTGTTGAGTTGGAATCGCTCCACGATATATTTCTCATCAACAAACGAGCTCGTATCCAGTTCGTGATCTCACCTCTCACTGTTGCTGAGGTCGCCAATACTCAGGATTTCCAGAGCCGCGAAACCCGGCTGCGCTGGGTGCTCGATGTGTTAGACCACTGGCTTATTATGCTCGAGGAAATCGATAGCTATGGTGGTGGCGGTGATACGGTCCGCCGCCGTTTCAAGCTTACGCCTGAGTTACAGAAGGTGGAGGAAGAACTGATGAGGATTGCGGATCTTCGGCGCGACCCGTTTGACCGTTTGCTACTGCTCCAGTACCGAATGGGAAGCTGCGACGCGTTTCTGACAACAGACGTGGACACACTTGTTCGCCACAGAAGCCGATTATTGCGGCTCGGATTCAGAGTCCTGCGTCCTTCCGAGTTCTGGACACTGCTCAAGCCATGGGCCAAACTCTGGATATGAGCGCGTTCTTAAACAGCATAGTGTTGTGCAGAAGAGGGATTGCACAACTGACACGAGTACAGGCCTGCCTAAGTACCAAGACGCCTCCATCTCGACTCAACAAGCCCATCGGAGGATTTCGGGCCGGGCCTCTTCACCATAATCGGTGCATGACCCGAGTCAGTACCTTCGGGTGATTGCGGTGCTGCAGGAAATAATATACCATTAGAACGATTCAATGAGAGATGAGGTTCAGCCTAGAGGCCAGGGTACAGCCAGCATCAGATGGCATGTCATCCGCACGTCTGCGATGCACAGAACGCAGGGAGGTCAAAATGCCTGAGACCACAAGCCAGATACCGTTGAGGCACATCTCCATCCGCGTCCCATGGCATGATAATGCCTGGAACGGAACTGCTTGTAGTGAACCTGAGTTGAACGGCTCCTGCCTGCGCCTTTCTCGCATAGCAGAGCACAGGAACAATCCCAACAAAGCGAATCAATGTGAAGCCGTAAAAGGACGCAGTCTTCAGGATCTGAATAGGAGCGATTGGCCTTGCTGCGTGGCAGAGCGCGGCATGTTCATGGCGCCTTTTGAGTACACGCGCACAGCTGTCCATCCTTACACCGAGACTTCTCCTGAAACGCATGGCCACTTTGCACCGACACAGATACGACACCCTCTGTACTCGGCGCCGGCGATTCCGTTCGGGTGGATGTTCAGGGAAGAGATGGAGAGGAGGGGCCGCGAGTACGCGATCGATGTTGACTTATGCAGGGAGCCAACTCTGGGCTTCCGGACAAAGTGGGTGCAGGAGAAGTCCAACCAGCTCGCCCTGCTGGACTGCTTCTATGGTCACGTAGTGCCAGACAAATCCTTGTGTTTCTTCTATGCCAAGGAAGTACCTTTCGTGGAGGATTCGCGGAGGGTGATAGTCGGCGTTGGATGGGTAAGTCATATTAGTGAAGCAGTCGAGTATCAGTATTCGGGGCCTGGTGACCTGCGGGCCGTGTTGTGGGAGAGGATGATCCAGCATTCGATAAGGCCGGGTTACCGTGACGGCCTCTTGATGCCGTATTCTGAACTGATGGAACATGTCAGGCATCACGAGGATCTTGACCCTGCTTCGTTGACAGCCTTTGCCCCCGCGGATTTCTTTGAGGAGTTCTCATATGCAGCCGAACTAGTTACGCATGACGCTGCTGTTGAAGCAACCATGAGCTGCATTGGGGCACTGACAAGGGCCAAGGGAGTACTCCCGGGAGACCACGACAGATCAATCAAGTGGTTGCATGCAAGGCTGGGAGAGCTCTGGAAAATGAGAGGGCCGTGTCCCGGCCTAGGGTCAGCACTCTGTGCTTTCGGTGTTGAGTACGGCAATCTGGTAGCGAGGGAAATTGAAGCGAGAATTGGGGATAATGGAGATCCGTGGCCTATGGTTGATAGAGCGTTTCAGGCTCCCGGTTCAGTGCTTTCCCCCGAGTCTGCCCAGAAGCTTGATGCAACAATATGCCAGAAATGGAGCAGCCTGCCAGCTGAACGCAGAAAGCTGCTGAAGCTCATCAGTCGGTTCAACATCCAGACACAGCAAGCCACGACTATGTATGTTCAGGAGGAGCGATCTCGGCTCGGCGTCTCGGTGACCGATAGTGAGATCATCAATAACCCATACTTGATCTACGAGGCGATGAGGCTCACAGCTACACCGGTCAATGTCTGGACTGTAGACCGGGGCGTGTTTCCCGATGATGTGGTGCAAAGAACTCATCCCCTGCCCGAGCCATCGGCACTTCACGGAGGCAGTGATGCTAGACGGGTCCGTGCGCTCGCAATATCAGACCTAGAGAGGGCTTCATCTGAAGGGCACACATTGCAATGCAGGAAGGACGTCGTACTTGCGATTCGAGATTTGGACATCAGACCGGCTTGCCTAGTTGATGCTGATCTGATGAATGCCATCGAGCCATCTTTCGCCGGTGAGATAGACCTGACAGCACTCCAAGATGGCAGCCCCTGCTATCAGCTTGCCCGCCTAGCTGCAGTGGGAGGTGTCATAAGGACTACCGTCAACAAACGTCGTGGCGGGATGCGCCACAGCATCCAGCAAGACTGGCGTTCGTGGTTGGATCGGCACTTACCGCCCATTGAGCCAGGTGATCAACAGGAGGAACTGGGTCGTACGGAGAAGGCAGCCTCACTGAAGGAACTCGCCGAGTCGAGATTCTCAGTGCTAGTGGGTCCTGCCGGAACAGGGAAGACAACTGTGCTGGCGATTCTCTGTGGCCATCCAGAGGTAGCCAATGGTGATATCCTGCTTCTAGCACCTACGGGCAAAGCCCGAGTTCGTATGGAGCAGGCAGTCAGGGCCAAGGGCCTTGATCTGAGGGGCTATACAATTGCTCAGTTCCTCTCGCGATGCGACAGATATGACGGCACAACAGGAAGGTATCACACATCTGACCAGCCAAAAGAAAGCCCGGCAAGGACTGTCATTGTAGACGAGTGTTCGATGCTCACCGAGGAAATGCTTGCGGCTCTTCTCGATGCCCTCAAAGGCGTGGAGCGACTCATTCTGGTTGGCGACCATCGTCAGCTCCCTCCGATAGGCCCCGGACGTCCTCTTGTGGATATAGTAACTGAGATCGCTCCGCAGGACGTACAGACGGCTTTCCCCAAGGTTGGCCCAGGCTATGCAGAGTTGACAGTGTGTCGCAGACAGGCAGGAGTCAGCCGTGAGGATACTCAACTTGCGGAGTGGTTCAGCGGTAACCCGATGCCCCCGGCGGAAGATGAGATCATTGAGAACATGCTGCTGAACAAGACAGGCGCACATCTTTCATTCAAGGCGTGGCAAACACCTGATCAGTTTAGGAAGATCCTGCTGGAAACGCTGTGTCAGGAGCTGAACCTGGCCTCTCTTAACGATATCGCAGGCTTCGACTTCTCGCTTGGTGCGGTGTCCAGCGCCGGATACCGATACTTCAACACCGGCAGCGCACAGTCTGTCGAGAACTGGCAGGTCTTGAGCCCTGTTCGGAAGCTCCCGCACGGGGTTCTGGCGATTAACCGCCTGATTCACGAGCAGTATAGATCAGAGATGCTCGATTTCGCACGGAGTGAGACATACCGCAGAATCCCAAAACCGAAAGGGCCCGAACAGATTGTCTATGGCGACAAGGTGATAAACATCAAGAACCATGCTCGGAAATATGTCTATCCTGAGTACGACGCGGCATTCTACGTAGCTAACGGGGAAATCGGCATGGTGGTTGGGCAGTTCCGCAGTAACAAGATGAAGTACCTACCCAAATCGCTCAAGGTAGAGTTCTCATCTCAGCCCGGCCATGCTTACGAGTTCAAGGAATACGAATTCGGGGAGGAGTCTGAAGCCAAGCTTGAGCTAGCATACGCGTTAACGGTGCATAAGGCGCAGGGAAGCGAATTCACAATAGTGATTCTGTCGCTTCCGAACCCGTGCCGCCTATTGTCGCGAGAACTCCTATATACGGCCCTAACTCGGCAGCGCGAACGCGTAGTAATACTGCACCAAGGTGCTCTGAGCGACATACGAAAATACACCAGCGATGACCTCTCAGAGACCGCGCGCAGGTTGACCAACCTCTTTCAGAAGCCAGGCTTGATCGAGCATAAGGGCAGATTCTACGAAGAAAGGTTGATCCACAAGACCTTGCGTGATGAGATGGTACGGTCTAAGTCCGAACTCACCATCGCCGACCGCCTGCACAGCAATCATATCGATTATCTGTATGAGCACCCCCTCACTGTTGGCGGAAGGACGCGCTATCCTGACTTCACGATAGAAGAGGCTGAGAGCGGGCGGAGGTTCTATTGGGAGCACTGCGGGATGCTCCTCGATCCAGACTACCGTGAGCGCTGGGAGAGAAAACTGAAGTGGTACCGTGATAACGGAATACTCCCGTGGGAGGAAGGTGGAGGGCAAAACGGTGTACTGATTGTGACTGAGGATTCGAAAGCAGGCGGGATCTCCTCAAGAGAGATCGAGGATGTCATTCAGCGCGTAATCCTGGCTCAGTGATATTCTAGCTCCTGGTCATTTGCCGAGTGACTGCACCGAGGATCCGTGCACAATGATCCTGGTTGGGGCTCGAAACCCAATCTGGCATGTGCCGTGTCGGATTGGCTGGAATAGAATATGCACACATGTGAACGTAACACACCCCTTAAGGTTGAAAGGTCTCTCTTGGGATGCGATAAACAGAGAGAATCGGCATCTGCTGTCGCCCGGCAACTGCTGAAACGCACAAGGAGTCTACGGAGTGGTATAATCGGCTTGTTCCTTGGTGAGTATGAGTATGACAAAATATGAGCAGTGGAACAAAGCGGCGGTCAGCTACGTCACTGCTGGTGTCTCCAAAGGTTCTGAGATCTACCTCAGCGTTGACACCGGTGAGCTTGAAGCCATTGCCTCGGGTTTCCTACAGACAAAGCTCTCCGGTGCCAAGGCCGAACATGAGTTCATCCAGGCTGTCAGACAGAAGTGTGTTGATTCGTTGCGGAAACGAGTCAAGATCGCCCAGTTACGGACCAGGGACGGATCTGGTCATCCCCAGGGAGTAGCCTTTCTCGTGGCAATGGTTCTGGCAGCACATCGGATGCGCGAGATTGATGACGAGGATTTCTCAGTAGATGAGACTAATTACTTTGTCAGATTGCGGGAGATATTGGGACTCAAAGGATCAGGACGTCCGGAGGGAATGCTGCGAGGCGTGCAAGGTGAGGAAGGCCTATGGCTGCTCTGGAATGACTGGCTAGTAGAGAACGGTTGGCAGCCCACCGCACAAAGGGGCGAAGGAGCCCGCAAGTACATCAACTACCCATTGTCGCAGACTATACTTCGCGACTCAGAGAAAGACTACTTAGAGAAGGTGTTCCGTGACGCCAATGACAGACGCCAGATCACGCGGTTCATGGATACTGACCAGATAAGTGCCTATCTTTCGAGATTTGACTTCCCGACCCGTCCACGTCTAGGCAGGGAGTTCCACAGCAGTGACACAGCTCGTAGAAGCATCTTTTGTGAGGCGGGCTTCGCGGTCTACGAGTCCATTGACTGGGATGCCAAAACGGGAGCGAGCCCACAATCCCGCATCAGTCAGAGGAGTGTTCAGGCTGGGCTATTGAGAAGAACGACAGCGGCTGAGGGCGTAACGTATTGGTTGCTGCCTCGGCAACGCACCCATTATTGGGGACAACCCATCGAGGTGTTAGGCCCGGATCAGAAGTGGCACCGGCTGGAGCAACAGCGAGAGGGTCATTTCTCATCACCATGGGCCACACAGACCATATTCTTGGATGGTGCGGAACGATACAAATGTCGGGGTGACCCTGTAATCAAGGAGATGGTTTTCCCGGCGCGGAACTTCTGGGTTCTGGTTCAAGACCCCGAGGATCCAACTGGGGGCGAGTGGGGTACTTGGGCCGATCACAGCGAGGTGGGAGAAGAGCTGCTCGTAGTGGTGAGCAATGCCGAACGTGGTAGGCCGTTCCATGAACTAATGAACCTCCTCGAGGAGCGCAGCCTCATCACATGGCGCGAGCGCTCCAAATGCAGAGGATGGACGGAGTATCGAAGATGCGTTGTTGAGTGCTACGACCTGGAGATTGTACAGCCACCGGCAGGCGCCGAGCTACTTTGGGACAGGCTAAAGCCTTCTCGTAAGGCCTCTGTTAGACTAGTGGGGGGTCTGCCTCTTAGGAACCCAAGTGGGTGGCTGCAGGGTTATCCACCTAGCATTGAGGTTGTTGGTTTCTTCAGCAGCTTCTGTTGTAGGTTGAAAGAGCGTGAACGAGTCATAAAGGAGCAGGTCGTGAACAGTCGCGAGGAGTTCATGTTGGATGCGGATCTACCGCCAGGCCATTACGAGATAGAAGTGCTATGCAACGACAGGGTGGAAACGAGGAGGAGATTCTACATTATTGGGGATCAAGAGCTACAGCCGAGTGACAGCGTAGGCTCATTGGCGACCAAGGTTGTGGGGTGTTCTTCCAAGTTCACTCTTCGAGGAGCGTTACTTGAAGAACCGGCGGAATAGTATTCCGATAGTCGTGTAACTGCCCGCGTTGTTGCAGCCTTAGCACAGGATGCCAGACGGATATGGTATTCGGGGGCTGGTCAGAGAGGAACGGCAGAAGTGCAGATCGGCTGCGCAGTGTTGTGACTGAGCGTTCGGTTAGGGTTGTTGGGGTATCAGGATGCTGGTATGAGTGATTTGAGGGGAGAGATTGAAACGAGGCTGCATTGCGATAGGTGAGACGATATGCTCTGAATGCGGGCAGAGCATGTTGTACGGGGAACGATACCTGATTCTTGGCAACGATGATGGATCTAGATCACGGCTGTGTATTCGGTGCTGCGCCGTGAAAGGTCTGGTAGGCTACCGTAGAGAAGGTGGTAGAAGGTTGCTGACCTTTCTGGAGTGGACCGAAGCGTATGAACCACATACACCCCTCCCGCCACCGAAGGTTGGCCAATGCCATCCGCCTGAAGCACCTGATGACTTCCAGAGCGAATTGCCATACGCTGCTGAGACTGGTGACCAACACATCCGTCAAGAGCGGTACGATGTCCTTCTCTACTGGTGTTCGGCAAGAGGAACCGGACGCCTGGAGCATCTCCACGAAGCTTGTTACACCCTGGGTCTGGCATCGCCTGAGCATTGGGCGTGGCCTGTGTTGCGAACGTTGGGACTTTTGGGACATACCGAGTCCGTATGGAATGGCAACGAGTGCCTTTGGGGCATAGCGCCTGCGACGGTAGTTCAGATGTGTATGGATGACGGATGCCACTTTCTAGCTGGGCAACGAATACCCGCGTTGTTAACAAAACTCTCGAGTGACTGGCACATCTCGGACCAGTTGTCCAATGGCGGACCAACCAGGAAGATTATCGTGGCAGATTTCAATGGGGGCGATGTGGAGTTATCAGGCGGCTATAGACTTCTCAGTGTCGGCTGTGTTTCGATGCGGCTTGCCGAGTTGCTGCCCGACTTGCTCGGCTGGAAAACCGAACTCAGAGATGACCCCGGTGTTGAGATTCACTCACACGGATTTGCTAGGTATGTTGATGAGGCGTTTCAGGCTGTTCCCGTTGGTCATCTTGTTCCTGGTTTGTATCAGGTCACAAAGATAGACGGGAGAAATGCACGGGGCGTATATAGGTTCTATGATTCAGGCGGAAGGTGGCTCCGTGGAGAATTCTATGGACTCAGATACCTAGATGCTCAGCTGAAAGGGAAATGCAGGGCATCATGGAGTAGCAGCGGAGATCTTGACATAATAGAGGGGCAACGTTGGCCATTCCTGTATGAGCGAGCTTTGGTATTGGCAAGTGGCCAGCTGCCTCTCAAGATGAAAAACAGATTAGGAGAGGTCTCTCTCCGCTACCACGGTGTAAGCGAAGCTCTGGCACGACTGCTATGCGAAAAGCTGGATGTAAGGATGGTGCGTACAAATGATGCATGACCTCGTCGGGATCTATGGCAGAATGCACAGCGTCTATCGGATGTATCTTGAGAGTGCTTTTCCGCTTAGGTATCCGGCCATGGACAGGGAACGAAGGCGCATACTAGATACTTCGGGCATCCTGTCGCAGCCACCACTTGTTGAGCCATTGCCTTTATATCCTTCAAGTGGCCTTACGCTAACCGATGCTAGCGCTATGTTGCCTCAATATGAGGATCTCAGGCATCTCGGGGCAGGTCTGCTGGAAGATGATGTTCGGCTACATGCCCACCAATGGGAGAGTCTGAAGCAGTTCTTGCTTGCTGGCAAGGACATTGTGTTAACAACGGGCACGGGTTCTGGCAAGACTGAGTGTTTTCTCCTTCCTATACTTGCCGAACTCGCTAGAGAGTCCAAAGGTTGGCAGAAACCAAGCAACCCGGATACCGAACGGAAGTGGTGGAGGATTGCGCACGGAGACTGGAACCCACAATGGGCACATTCTAGAAGGCCCCACGCCATGCGTGTGTTGATTCTGTATCCCCTAAATGCATTGGTTGAGGATCAGTTGCGACGTCTGCGCTCGACTGTGGATTCGCCGAGAGCACACGCTTGGCTTGATGAGAATCGTCAAGGCAACCGTATACTCTTCGGTCGTTATACAAGCCAGACCCCGGTTGCGGGTGATCTTGGTCAAGGTGGAAGACTCCGCGACTTGAGGGAGCGGATGAAGAATCTGGAGAGAACAAGCGAGCAAGTGCACCAATCCGCTGTTTTGGAGCCTGAGATCAAGTACTACTTCTCCAACATAGATGGCGGAGAGATGTGGTCGCGCCAAGATATGCAGTTCGCGCCACCGGATCTACTGATCACAAACTACTCCATGCTGAACATTATGTTGATGCGGAGACTGGAGACCTGCATTTTTGATATGACACGTGAATGGCTAGCAGAGAGCGACGACAATCGATTCACTATTGTCGTTGATGAACTCCATTCCTACATAGGCACACCTGGTACCGAGGTAGCCTATACACTGCGGCTATTGCTGGAGCGCCTCGATGTTTGTCCGTCGTCAGACAAGTTGCGCATAATAGCGACTTCCGCCAGCATTGAGCAAGACGAATTGTCACGAAGATTCCTGCGTGAATTTTTCGGCCGGGATGAGGATCGTTTCGCCTTGATATCTGGAAAGCAAGTGGACCCCGAGCCCAATGGTCGTAAGAAGTTGAGAGCTTTTCACGGGGCGTTTTCACATTTCGCCAGTGATCTTACTGAGTGTGGCTCAGCAGCTATTGCTAGTGGTGACGTCACGAATGAGTCAGTTCAGAAGTCTATGCTGGAGTTGGCGGATCGTCTCGGTTACGCTGGAGAGGATGATGGGTCGCCACAGTGCACACTGGGTAATGCTTTGAGACAGATAGGAGCAGGGGATGCAGTACGAGATGCTTGCGTCTCTGCCAATGGCTCCGTACGGGCGACCCAAGTCAGGACACTAGGCGCAGAGCTGTTTGGTGACGATCCTGTGCTAGCCGACTCGCACGACGGCGATGCCATGCGCGGACTACTGCTAGCGCTTGCCCTAGGCAAGAACAAGGACGGCACTAGCCTCGAGCAGCTTCGAGGACATTTGTTTTTCAGGAAGCTTCAGAAGCTGTGGGCATGCTGTAATCCCAACTGCGATGACTCAGGGGTTGAAGGACTGAACGCGGAGGAGACCAAGCCTGTTGGTGCGATCCATACTGCACATCGTCTCTCGTGCTCGTGTGGTGCTAAGGTCCTTGATCTCATACTCTGTCAGATATGCGGCGAGGTTTTTCTGGGCGGAGGTCGTTCCGTCTGGGACAGCGTTACAATACTAGCTGCGGATCAGCCCGCTCTTGAGGATATACCAGAGAGTGATTTTCGGGAAAAGGAGTACAGTGATTACGGCATATTCTGGCCATCAGTTGCGCAGCCTCAAGACAAAGACTTCACATTCGACAAAGTCAGATACAAGTGGGAAGAGAGGCACCTTAACATCTATACAGGTGAGGTCTTAAGGGGACGTGGTGGTTCTGTGCAGGACCTTCAAGGCTGGTTCTACATCTGCGGGGAAAAGGACACCGGAAGAGCCTTTCCCCCCAAGTGCCCGAATTGCGATGCCGATTTCAGGCGGCGCAGATCATTCAAGACTCCGCTGCGACACCATAGGCCGGGCTTTCAGAGGGTCAGCCAGGTGCTTGCGAGTGCATTCGTGAGGGAAATGCCCATAAAGGAGAAAGAAGAACAGACGCGAAAACTGGTCATCTTCGCCGATAGCCGACAGGATGCGGCTAAGCTCGCAGCTGGCATGGAGTTGGACCACTATCGCGATATGGTTAGGGTTGCGATGATTGGGGCACACCGGCACTTTCTGCAGTTGTTTCTGAGCACTGTAAGGGCACGACTGAGGAGTCCAAGTGTTCTCAGGCTTATTGAGAACGCTAATCCAGGGCTTGCGTGTGCGATACAGACCGCACAAACTGAGGTTGATAGGCATATGGCGGTAGAGCTTAGAGCGGGCAATTCTGACTTCTATGCCCAGCTTTGCGATTGGCTGGACGACCTAGGCTGTGGCGACCAAGCTCTTGCCGAGATCATGGCTATTGTCAGGGGCTATCCATATCTTGTTCCGATGTGGGGAATCAGGGATATTGTGTGGAGACAGCTCCTGGGGATCGGCATTTGTCCTGGAGGTACCAAAGCGCGGGCTCTAGTCTACAATGAACACCCATGGTGGCAGTGCTTCAGCTGGGTTGGCGAGCAAGCGCCGACCAGGTTAGTCAATGCCGATGGCACAACGCAAGTTCATCTGCAGAGACTAATGGCTTTGTTGATGTATGAGATCACAGACTCCCTGTTCCCTAACCGGGTGAGAACTCTGGAGAGTCTGGGGTTAGGCTATGCTACCTACCTGCCTGTTCATGATCCTGACGCGACAACAGTGCAGTGCGTAAGTGCGATTATCCGAGCAGTCTGCCGTAGGCACAACCATTACTATCATCCAGATTTTGTTACCAGTTCGGATGAGTTTGGCTTCCCCAAATACTGTGTCGACTACATGGGGTGCATAAGAGCCGATGAGTTTCAGGTTCAGCGCGAGCTTAAGGACTCAAAAGTGGCGATCGCGGGTCAAGCTGCACGGATTGGGGTACAACCCAACTATCTGTGGCTTTATCTGCCCGCTGCATCGTTGCCTGGTACTCCCGTAGAGGGCTACCGTTGCGATACATGCGGTAGTTTCTACCTACATCCTGCAGGAGGATATTGCATTGAATGCCTTAGTGCACTCAAGCCTGGCCTCGCGGCGGACACGCGCGACTACTACCGTTATCTAGCAGAGGAATCAGGCCCAGCCTTCAGGCTTCATTGTGAGGAGCTCACTGGACAGACCGACCTTGAGGATAGAATGAGGCGACAACGGTGGTTCCAGGAGGTGTTTCTGCCTGACGAACCACCTAGCCTTGTCACGGGTGTGGATCTACTGAGCGTCACCACAACAATGGAGGCTGGCGTAGACATTGGGTCTATACAGGGCATCATGCTAGCTAACATGCCCCCACGACGCTTCAACTATCAGCAACGTGTGGGTCGAGGTGGACGTCGTGGGGCTGGCCTAGCTCTTGCTGTTACGATATGTCGTGACCGAAGTCATGATGAGTACTACTACTACCGACCCGAAGAGATTACTGGTGCGCCACCGCCGCCACCCTATGTTGATGTTTCACGTGAGGAGATCATCATACGGATGCTGACCAAGGAAGTCATGCGGCAAGCGTTCGTCAGATCGGGCACCTGTCAGGAGGAGCAACCCGCACGTGATAGTGTCCATGGTGAATTCGGGGCTGCTAGCGAATGGCACCGCAGTCGCCCGACGATTTCGCGCTACATGCATTCGCCAGAGGCAGTCGATAGGTTCCGCAGGGTTATTCGGTTCCTGCTAGCAGGGACACCCTATGAAGGTGATGCCGCGTTTGCTGATCGACTATTGGGGTACATTAAGCATGATTTGCTGGAGCAGATTGACAGCGTAGCTAGTGATGGCAGCTATACTCAGGAGGCGTTGAGTGAACGCCTCGCTAATGCGGGGCTACTCCCGATGTTTGGCTTTCCCACCAGGGTAAGATGGCTTCACACTAGGTTGCCATCTAGTGGAGCCAAATGGCCACCTCCCGGCATTGTTGACCGTGATCTGGACTTAGCCATCAGTGTATTTGCCCCTGGGTCGCAGATTGTTAAGGATAAGGAGGTACATACTGCATGTGGCGTTGCAGAGTTTAGACCAGCGGGTAACACCGTTATCGTCAGTCCTGGCTTTGCCTCGGCAGCAGGTGACAGTCACTGGGTCATCGGCGTATGCAAGTCCTGCAAAGCGGTTCGGTACTTTGACCGCCCTGTGACGATGGATGATGCAGAGGCAGGCGCAAATGCTGTTGACTGCCTCGCCTGTAGCAAGAAAGAGATGCGTATTCTGAACGCCAGAGAGCCACTTGGATTCTTCGCAGACTTCAGACCGGAGGAGTTCGAGGGAACCTTTGATTGGCAGGCTAGAGCTACCAAGCCCAGCTTACAGCTCGGGAACGTGGAGCTGAGGCCAGTGTCAGGTACCAATCTCAGAATCTTTGGTGATAAGATGACTATGACTTCTCTCAACGACAATGGCGGTGAGGGAGGCTTCAGCTTCAGAAGGGCGAGTATTCGAGGATATCGTGGAGGCGGGGCCTATGCTGTTGCCGATGTGTTAAGCAGGGATGATGATTCACGGGTTATTGTTACGGGTGAAGACGTTCGCATAGCGTTGCTGTGCAGGCGTCCCACCGACGTCCTGATTATGGACTTCTGCGACTGGCCCCAAGGAGTCATTGCAGACCCCGCTGGGGTGGAGGGTCGTGCTGCATGGTATTCCTTTTCGTTCATGATGCGTCTTGCGGCAGCTAACCTTCTTGACGTTGATCCTCGAGAGCTTCAAGCTGGCTTCCGCACGACGACTGGTGTAAGTGGTCCCATTGGCCAAGCCTTTCTCTCGGACGCTCTTGAGAATGGGGCTGGTTACTGTCGTTGGCTCGCTAAGAGCAGCAACTTTGCTGAATTGCTGGCGCAAGGTGTGGCTGGTAAGAAAGAGAATCTCGCATCTAAGTGGCTAACTGAATCCCTATCGCATGGAAGCAGGCACCAAGACGAATGCGATACCTCTTGTCATAAGTGTCTCAGGGACTATGATAACATGTCATACCATGGATTGTTGGACTGGCGCCTAGCCCTTGACATGGCGGG
>PWZA01000066.1 GCA_003567655.1 Dehalococcoidia bacterium | reverse complement strand
GCTACATCCTGTTGTATGTCCTTTTCTTCATGCTCGACAACATCATAATATTCGGCTCAGCCGCTGTTGCCATGACCTCCAACCTGGGGGTGAAGTATGCGAAGTACGCCCGACCCATAGGCGCCGTGATCCTCATGCTGCTGGGGGCGCTGCTGCTCTTCGCTCCGGACCTGCTAACCTGGTAGTAACCATCCCCCGCAGGGAGGAAATCTTTCACACGGGTACTGCGTCGCTGGTGGCCGCCGCTCTCCCCATTTGCTCTGTGCGCAATAACGACAGGCAGGAGCCTGGTCACACTACACAACGCTCAGGGCCTGGTCTTAATCTAGAACAGGCCGAGCATCCGCAGCCCTGTATAGACCAGAAAGGCGATGAGGATATACCTCAGTCGTTTCGCGGGCAGGGCATGGGCGGCGCTGGCTCCCAGTTGAGCCATCGGTATGCTGGCGACTACAAGGCACAGGCCTACGGGCAGCAGATTCACATAGCCAAGTGAATAGGGGAGGAGGCCGGGCCCTCCCAGCCCGTTTACAATGTAACCGGCGATGCCCCCCAGGCCGGCGAACATTATGGAGGCGACAGACGTTCCTATGGCGATATGCATGGGAAACCTCAGAGCCAGCACCAGCATGGGCACTATCAGCACCCCGCCACCAAGCCCCGTCAACCCGGTCACCATACCTATCGGAATGCCGCAGGCGGCTACAAGCAGGCGATGCTCCCTCGGTTCCTGTTCCTCCTTCGTTAGCCTCGGCAGCAACCCCAGTCCCATCCATAACGCAACAGCCAGGATCAGCGCCCCGAAACCCGTCTTCAAGACTCCGACGGGAAGACGGGCAGCCAGAGCAGCACCGATCAGGGCTCCGAGCAACGCGCAGGGGCCTAGAATGAGGGCCGTCTTCCAATGGACTGCATCCTTCTTATTGTGTCTCCATGTGCCGCTCATGGCAGTGGGGAGAATCACCAGCAAACTGGTCCCGAAGGCTATCAACAGGGCAGTGTGATCGGCTATGCCCATGGAGAGGACTACCCAGTAGCTGACCGGAACCATGATGACGCCTCCACCCACACCCAGCAACCCGCTGGCAAAACCGGCGCCGCCACCCACACCCAGCAATATGAGGACGTGAGCCGGCGTCATCGCCCTTCAGCTCCCGTCCTGTACTCAAGCCAGCCGATCTTGACTGGCCCCTGTTCATGGCTCCAAGGAATATAGGGCTTGATGTCGAGGACGGGAGTGCCGTCTATGGCGTCCAGGCCTCTGACCTCAAGGGTGTTCTTGTTCCTGGCCACGAGCCCCACCACAGTCAGACCCAGGGGACAGGGTCTTTGCGGCGATCTGGTACTGAAGAGGCCATGCAACCTATCCTCGCCGGGTGGCTTCACCATCAGGGCATAACCTTGCGACTTATGAAACCAGTAGATTACTACGATATGGGAGAAACCCTCAATGTCCTGCAGGCCTTCTGCGAACTCTTCAAAGACCTCTATCTCAGAGATGGTCTCACTATTATGCCCCTGGCGGGGCGGCTCTCCCACTCTCTTGTAGGGAGAGTGTACTATGCCTATAGGCTTCAGCTCTAGAATATGCGTTTTTCCCATCCTTCGCGCCTGCCCGGCATAACGGTTTGCTCCCGGCATTATAGCATCAATCGACAGGGCTTCCGGCTCAGGCGAACGGATGCAGACAATGTAGTGCGGCGGGAAGCGAACTCATGCTCAGTAACGTATTCTTCGAGAAACATGCAGGGCTGCCGCGACCAAACCCGGGCCTCTACCGATGCACCCGGGAAGCATACCGCACGCTTCCTGAGATAGACAGACCCCGCATGCTGGACATAGCCTGTGCCAGCGGCGCGCCGACCCTGCAACTGATAGAGCTTGGTGAGGAGAAGTCACCGGAATAGATACGCACCCGTTCTTGTATCAGACAATCCACTTACGCCTGATATTATGCAGGCTGAGCATGAATAGGCCCACGCAAAAGGAACCGAGAACCAGAAAGTTCATTGTGAAGGACATGGTGTTGCCTCCGTGTACCGCCCCGTGCAGTATGTCCACACCGTATGTCACAGGCAGTGCGTATGAGAGCGGCCGCAGGAACAGGGGCAGGCTGGCAATCGGAACGAACAGCCCTGACAGAAATATCATGGGAAAACGGAAGAAGTTGGAGAATGTCTGGGCCTCGAAGACCTGACTGACGGAGACCGCGATGAACAGCCCGAGAAAGGTCGACACTATGGCGATTAGAATGATAGCCGGGACGACCAGCGGCCACGTGATTCCCGACAGATCGGCCAGAAACGATGCAATCAAGACGGGTACGAAGGGGCTGACTATTCCGAAGAGTATGGCCCCGGATGTCTTGGCCAGCATCAGGAGTTCCAGGGAAATCGGAGCTAGGAGCAGCCTGTCAAAAGAGCGCTGCCTCTTCTCAAAGGTGATGGTTACGGCCAGCACCGAAGTGGTGCCGAAGAGAATGGCGATGGTCATAACTCCCGGCAGGAGGGTGGGAATGCTTTCCAACCCGCGGCCTGCCCTGATGAAGAACATGCCGGTCCATGCCAGAGGGAAGATCATGCCCCAGCTGATATTCGGCGGTTTCAGGTAGTATGACCGTGCATCTTTGAGGAATATGCTCCAGAACGCAATCCAGCGCTTCACTGATTGCCCCCCTTTGCTCCGGCCTTCTCTCTCTCCTTCCTCATCTCCTCTGCCCTGATGCCCGTGACCTGTACGAAGACGTCCTCCAGCGAAGGCAGGTAACGGCGAGCCTCGGTCACGCGAATGCCCCTTTCTTCTAGAAGTCTCACCACCGGCGCAAGGTCGATCGTCTCCGCAGATTCCACCGTTAGCCGTCCCGGGGAGGTGGAATGAAACTCGTACCGTGGAAGGGCCGCACTCATTTCCTCCGTCAGGCCGGTACCGTATTCCGATAGATCAAGAAGCAGCACATTCCTGCCCTTAACCGGCTTTAGAAGGTCTGCGGTGCGCCCCGTCTTCACTATTCGACCGTTCACAATGAACGCGATTCGCTCACACAGCCGCTCCGCTTCTTCGATGTAGTGTGTGGTGAAGAAGATAGTGGTTCCCTGGTGGTGGAGCTGAGAAACCATCTGCCTCACCCGGCGGGCACTGGCAACGTCGATCCCCGTTGTCGGTTCATCAAGAAAGAGTACGGGGGGCCGGTGTATTATGCCAGCGGCGAAAGTCAGCTTGCGCTTCATCCCTTTCGAATAGCCATCGAATTTACGGCCACCTGCAGCGGTGAGGTCGAAGGCATCGAGCAGTTCGAGGGCACGAGTCTCACGCTCATTCTTTCGTATTCCGTAGAGTGCCGCGCAGAAGCAAAGGTTCTGGAAGCCTGTCAACTCGGGGTAGAGATTGCTTTCATCGGGAACTATTCCTACCAGGTGCTGGGCCGCCTTAGGGTTGTGGGTACAATCTATGTCGCCTATGCGGATCGTACCCTCATCCGGGCGGGCCAGACCTGTCAGAACGTTTATCGTTGTAGTTTTGCCAGCACCGTTGGGACCGAGGAAGCCGAACAACTCGCCCTCAAGGACATCAAAACTGATATCATCTACGGCAAGGACCTCGCCATACCTCTTGGTAAGCCCGGCCACCTCTATGATCGTGTTCCTGTCAGATGACAAATCCGTTGGTCCTAGCCTTCACTCTTGAGCTCGGCAATCCGTTCCTCTACGCCCCTTGCCTCAGCTCTGAGCTGTTTCAGGTGCTCTTCAAGTTGCTGAGCGATCTCTTCTCTGGTTCGAAACCGCCGCGGTGCATGACCGGAGCCACAGCAACAACTACCCTGGTGATGGTAGACATGTGCAGGTCTTGCATGCTGTTCGCAGCCACATTCAGACTGATGACACATCTCGATCCCTCCTTTCGTGACATTGCTCCTTGCACAACTGCCCTTCTTGCGAGTCCTCAACAGTGAGGACCGTTGAAGCGAGCTTCCGGCACTTCTCAAGCGCGTCATGGTTTACGAAATAGTGTACGTGATAGCCCCGCCGCTCTCCCTTTACCAGTCCGATGCCCTTCAGCACCCGCAGGTGTTGAGACACTGCCGACTGAGATACCCCCAGCAGGCCGGCCAGGGCATTGACGCACAGAGCGTCCGGGCGGCGCTGACGCTGGAGGTGCTTCAGAAGCCTGAGACGCGTCGGATCAGCGAGTGCGCTGAAGAGGGCCGCCTGCTCCCCGGTGCTTTCCTGCAGTTGTGCTCGACCTTCCATAGCGATATTAGTATACACTAATATGCTAATATTATCATCGGCAGCGATATCTGTCAAGCGCTTTTGAGCACCGCAGCGATGAGCAACTGCGTTCTCATCTTCCCCTCCGGCGATACGGCAACGCCGGTCATCACACATCATTTCCG
>PWZA01000144.1 GCA_003567655.1 Dehalococcoidia bacterium | reverse complement strand
GCATCCCTGGCAGCTGGCGATGACCTCACCGCATCCTTCACTCTTTGCCACTCGTCGGCGATCACTTCATTCATCTGCTCAACGCCGATTGGCTGCTTACCCTGCCATAATTCCTCTATCCTATCGAGCACCCTGGCCGTCATCGCTCTCCTAATTCTATCGAAGGAGAGTATCTCCTCCGCAGTATATGGTTGCCCTGCTTTCTTCTCAGTCATGATTTCCCACCTCCAGTCGAATTCTTTTGGCTTACTATCATACGTGCAGCCGGACGACTTGTCAAGGCGCTTCATATTGCTGACATTGATTTTGGAGGTCGCAAAGGTGTACCATTGTTATAATAAAAAGGTAGGTGTCCTCGACATGTCCGAAATGGAAATCGGCAAGGTGACGGACTTCTTCGCTAAGCCCATGGTAGCCGGCCTGCAGCTAACCAACCCACTGAGGATAGGTGACAAGCTCCGCATCAGGGGCGGCTCCACAGACATAGAACTGGCGGTCACATCCATGCAGATCGATCGAGTCAGTGTCACGGAAGCCAGGGCCGGAGACCTCGTGGGCATAGAGGTGCCCGACAGGGTCAGGCGAGGCGACAAGGTCTACAAGATCACTGAAGGGCCTTGAGCAGATTCGCCATTTCAATGGCGCTCACTGCAGCGGCGAATCCCTTGTTGCCTTCTTTTGCTCCCTCCCTCTGAATAGCCTGCTCCAGAGTGTCGGCTGTGATTATGCCCTGTATCACCGGTAGGCCGGCATCAAGACTCACTTTGCCTATTCCCCGATTCACCTCGGAGGCGACATACTCAGAATGGGACGTACCCCCACGTATAACCGCGCCGAGGCACACCACCGAGTTGTACTTGCCTATTTCCGCTAGTTTCTTGGCCATGAGAGGGATCTCCAGGCAACCCGGAGTCCACACAACATCGATGTCCTCCTCGTTGACCCCGTGGCGCAACAACGCATCTCTCGCCCCCTCAAGCAGCTTCGCGGTTATCAGCTCGTTGAACCGCGAGACAATCACAACAAACTTCAAGCCTTGTCCTATCAGGATACCTTCGTAATTCTTGGCCATCACTTGCCCTCCTCTATGCCTAGAATATGCCCGAGTTTCTTCTGTTTCGTCTGCAAATAACCGATGTTGTAAGGTGTAGACGGAGCTATCAGCGGGACAGTCTCAACTATGCTGATTCCATAGCTCTCCAGCCCGATGACTTTCTTTGGGTTGTTAGTAAGCAGGCGAATATTATGTAAACCTAAGTCCGCAAGAATCTGCGCGCCCACTCCATAATCCCTAAGATCAGGTCCGAAACCCAACGCCATGTTGGCTTCTACTGTGTCCATCCCCTGATCCTGAAGAGCGTACGCACAAAGCTTGTTGTGAAACCCGATACCCCGCCCCTCCTGTCTCATGTACAGAAAAACACCCCGGTCCTCTTCAGCTATGAGCCGCAAAGCCATATCGATCTGAGCCCCACAATCGCACCTTAAGCTGCCGAAGACATCCCCCGTCAAGCATTCGCTGTGCACGCGCACCAGTATGGGCGCATCACGCGATATGTCTCCTTTGACCAGAGCGATATGCTCGGCCGCATCAACAGCGCTCCTGTAAGCCATCCCCCTGAACTCGCCATACTTCGTAGGAAGCTTCGCCTCAGTCAATCTCTGCACCATCTTCTCGTGCCTGATACGGTAGGCAATCAAGTCGGCGATGGCTACAATTTTCAGATCGAACTCACTTGCTATCGCCTCAAGCTGAGGCAGCTGAGCCATGGTGCCATCCTCGTCCATGATCTCACATATGACGCCCGCAGGATATAGCCCTGCCAATCTGGCAAGGTCAACAATAGCTTCCGTGTGTCCCGCCCGTACCAGAACCCCTCCCTCCTTGGCCCGTATCGGGAATACGTGCCCCGGCTGTACAAGATCACCCACCTTAGTATCAGGGTCAAGCACCGTCTTTATGGTCTGTGCCCTGTCAAAAGCGGAAATGCCTGTCGTAACCTTATCTTTTGCTTCTACAGATACCGTGAAGGCAGTTGAGTAGCGTGACGTGTTATTGCCGACCATCAGGGGTATTCCCAGTTCGTCGAGCCGCTGACCGATTATGGGAAGGCAAACCAACCCCCGACCATGCTTCGCCATGAAGTTGATGACCTCGGGAGTAACCTTCTCGGCAGCTACTGCCAAGTCGCCCTCATTCTCCCGTGACTCGTCGTCCACGAGAATGATGCACCTGCCTGCTTTTATGTCTTCAATCGCCTCAGGAACGCTAGCCAGCATCTACACCCCCCGTGAATCCGTGTTCACTGAGAAACTCAAGCGTTAGTTCGGGGCTGCTCCGGTTCCTCAACCGTTCCACATACTTCGCGATGATATCGGCCTCCAGATTAACTATGTCACCACGCCTTCTCGTTCCCAGCGTAGTGTTCTCCATGGTGTAAGGCGCCAGAGAGACAGAGAACGAAAGGGCATCGAAGGCCGCGATGGTAAGACTAACTCCATCAACCGCTATGGAGCCCTTGTCCGCGACATAAGGCATTAGTTTGCCGGGCGCCGAAATCCTCATGACCTGGCCACCCTCTTCGCCCCTGATATCCATCACTTCTCCTGTATCATCCACATGACCCAGAACCAGATGCCCCCCGAGCCGCTCACCCAGCGCCAGTGCCCTCTCCAGGTTCACCCGGTCGTTGCGGCGCAGACCTCCAAGGCTGGTGCGACGCAGAGTCTCGGCCATAATATTAGCACTGAAAGCACGCTTTTCCAAGGAGACAACGGTCAGACAGGCGCCATTCACCGCGATGCTATCCCCTGCCTTCATCCCTTCCAGAACCTTAACAGCCTCGAAGACCAGGCGATCGCGGCCTGTTTCTCTAACTACACCTATCTCCTCAACTATCCCCGTGAACATGCAGACTCACCCGAAGAATCCTGATTCCCCAGAGCCAACCCTTTATCAACGTATCCACTCACCATCACATCATCACCGAACGTCTTTATGTCAACTCTAGTAAGCCGCAAAGCTTCGGTCATCATAGCAACTCCCTCTCCTGCTACAATCGCAGCCTCCTGACCTCCGATTATGACCGGCGAGATGAAAACCATGACTTTGTCCACCAGACCGCGATCAAAGAGCGAACCCAGGAGCTCACCACCACCCTCCACCAGCACAGTCACAATCCCACGTTTGCCAAGCAACCTGAACAGCTCAACAACATCCACCCCCCCGCTTTCGGCAGGAAACTCCAGCACTTCAGCACCCGCTTCTGTGAACGCCTCCCTCCTCGCTGGATCCACCGGTTCCGCAACCGCCAGCAGAACCCCGCCCGGCGGCTCAAAAACATGGGCATTGACTGGCACCCTTCCTCCGCTATCGACGATCAAGCGCAGGGGTTGCATCTTTCCCGTACCTCCTCTGCCACCACAACCTCTGGCCGTCAAGTGGGGATCATCGGCAACAATAGTATTTGCGCCTACCATTATAGCATCGGCCCCGTAACGCAGGCCGTGGGCACACTTCCTTGCCTCTTCCCTCGTTATCCACTTGGAGTCACCTGTCTTCGTTGCGATCTTACCGTCAAGGCTCATAGCGAACTTCGCTATCACGAATGGCAGGCCGGTAGTGATGTGTTTGATATAAGCCTCGTTGATCTGACAGGCCTCCTCTTCGCACATGCCTATATGGGTCCTTATGCCGGCTTCGCTCAGCCTGCCTATTCCGCGACCTGAAACCACAGGGTTGGGATCAAGCAAGGCTACGTGAACCTCAGAGATGCCGGCCTTGATTATCGCTTCAGCGCAGGGCGGCGTACGCCCGTAGTGACAGCAGGGCTCCAGGGTAACATACATTTCAGCACCACGCGCTTTGTCGCCGGCCTGACGAAGAGCCATGACCTCAGCATGCTCGGAGCCGGCCGGCTGGGTGTATCCCATCCCTATCGCAAGGCCGTCCTTGACAACCACCGCGCCTACTGCCGGATTGGGACTGGTACATCCAACGGCCAGCCTGGCCAAAGATAGGGCACACTCCATATACTGCTCGGGGGGCATCAGTCTGCACCTCTTTGAACCAGATCACCTGAGGAATCCGTTACCTGCAGCTTCATGCTATCCTCGGCCGTCGTTCCACGGCCTGTAGAAACATATTGACCCTTCTACGAAGATACGTCAAGCTCGTAGGAACTGCCCTAATTCTAGCAACAGCTCAGATGAAGTGCAAAGGAAGGACGCGCAAATGCAGAGACCATCGTTTAT
This sequence comes from Dehalococcoidia bacterium, assembly GCA_003567655.1. Classification (GTDB taxonomy): domain Bacteria; phylum Chloroflexota; class Dehalococcoidia; order GIF9; family AB-539-J10; genus RBG-13-51-36. Next base: position 144 of record PWZA01000144.1, on the reverse strand, counting down.
TGGGTATAATTATGGTCTTGAGCGATGAAGAGACCGTTTCAGATAGTTGACCATACTGCGGACATAGGCATCCTGGCCTACGGAGCAGATGTCGAGGAGTTGTTTGTCAATGCTGCTCTCGCTCTATTCAGTCTTATCACCGAT
>PWZA01000233.1 GCA_003567655.1 Dehalococcoidia bacterium | reverse complement strand
CGCGGGCATCCCGGCTCGGAGAAGGTGCTGGAGTACGAGGCGAAGCTCAATAGCGATCTCTTCCCTCACTATCCCTGCCTGGCCATCTGCCAGTACGACCGCTGGAAATTCGACCCCCAGGCCATCAAAGGCGTGGTCATGACCCACCCGCTCCTCATCAAGGGCAACCACGTCTATCACAATTTCTACTACGTGCCGACTGAGGAGTTCCTTAGTGAGAGGCGTGCTGAGACAGTTGAAGTATGCTAGTCCCGCCATGTGTAGAATGCTGGGATATAGCCAGGAAGAACTGGAGGACATGGCCGTAGATGATCTTCACCCGCGGGACTCTCTGGAGTACGTATTCTCTGAGTTCGAAGCTCAAGTGAAAGGCGTGAAGACACTGACAGAAGAGATCCCCTGCCTCAGAAAGGACGGCACGATAGTGTATGCCGACGTTAAGTCGGCCAGGACTGTGTTTGATGGAATCGCATGGATTGTAGGCTTCTTCACTGACGTAACTGAACGGAGGGCGGCACAAGAGAGACAGAAAGAACAAACAGAGAGACTCCTGAAGGCTATGGAAGACACCATTGAGGTCCTGTCCATGACTGTCGAAGTCAAGGACCCATACACTTCGGGTCACCAACGGCGTGTGTCTGGCCTCGCTACCTGCATAGCCATAGAGATGAGACTTCCGGAGGAGCGGATTGAAGGGATCCGTATTGCCGGGGTCATCCATGACATCGGCAAGATGCACGTACCGTCTGAAATCCTGAGCAAGCCTGGTCGGCTAAGCGAGCTCGAATTCGAGATGATTAAGATGCACCCCAGAGCCGGGTACGACATACTGAAAATCATAGACTTCCCATGGCCCATCGCTCAAACCGTGATTCAACACCACGAAAGGATGGATGGCTCTGGATACCCAGGGCATCTCCCGGGTGATGACATTATCCTTGAAGCAAGAATCCTGGCTGTAGCTGACGTAGTGGAAGCTATGGCTTCTCACCGACCTTACCGGCCCGCTTTGGGAGTAGAGAAGGCACTGGAGGAAATCTCTCAGAATACGGGCGTTCTCTATGACCCTGAAGTGGTGAATGCCTGCCTGAAGCTTTTCAACGAGGATGGATTTGAGTTCGAGCAATAGTTTGAAGAAGCAATCCGTGCTATCATCAAGATCGTGTGAGGGTCGGTGAGTTGCCAGAATCAGGAGTACCAGCATGCAGGTAAATGAACTTCTTAAGCTCATGATAGATCGAGGTGCCTCAGACTTGCATCTTATGGTATCGAGCCCACCGGTGCTGCGTATTGACGGCAAACTCATGCTGCTAGAAGACCTGGAGGCACTTTCCAGCCAGGATATGGAGTCCGCTTTTGAGCAAGTCTCCAATCAAGAGCAGCTGACCGCCTTTGGCAAAGTACGGGAGCTCGATTTTCCCTATAGCACTCCGGGATTGGCGCGATTCCGGGTTAACGCATTGCGGCAGAGAGGTACGATAAGCCTTGTTTTCCATACTGTGCCGTCTAAGGCACCATCAGTTGATGAACTGGGGCTGCCCGAGATCTGCAAACAGCTTATTCTGAAGCCACGGGGGCTTATCCTGATAACCGGTGCCGCTGGCAACGGCAAGTCAACTACCCTGGCGGCCATGATCAATCACCTTAACGAGACTGAGAGGAGAAATGTGATCACCGTTGAAGATCCAATTGAATTCTTGTTCCGCAACAACAGATGCCTGATCAGACAGCGAGACCTCGGAGATGACACCGATTCCTTCTCCTCCGCCCTGATACATGCGCTGCGCCATGACCCCGACGTACTTGTCATTGGCGAGATGCGCGACCTGCCCACAATAAGCACCGCCATGAGGGCTGCTCAGACCGGGCATCTGGTAGTTGGCACCATGCATGCGAACGATGCCGCCCAGTCCATAGACCGCATCATTGATATGTTCCCGTATGGTCAGCAGCAGCAAATGAGGCTACAACTGTCGCAGGTGATAGAAGCGGTACTATCACAGGTGCTGTTAACCCGCATTGCAGGCGGGCGAATAGCTGCCTTTGAGATCATGATTGGTACCAGTATTATCAGAAGACAGATTCGCGACGAGAAGATCCACGAAATACTCGCCAACATCGAGGTCAGCAAACCGGAGGGGATGCAGAGCCTGGACCAGGCGCTGGCCGACCTTGTGAGAAGAAACGTGATTACTGAGGAAGAAGCCGTGATAAAGAGTAGTCATCCGGCAAAACTGCAGAAGTTTCTTCAATCTTAGCAGTGAGAGAGGATTCAAGTTTCACTAACGCAGTGAATCCGGACTGCATGAAAACAGGAGGCCATTAGCTTGAAGGTGGTGAAGGCAACCAAGACCAGGAATGTTGAAAAGGCGGGCAAACCGGTTCAGATTCTTGTCGTTGAGGACAACCCGGAAGAACTCCGGCTGATACAACGAATGCTGGAGAAGGCAAAGGACACTTTATTCCACATCAATCCTGCCGACCGTCTCTCAACCGGGGTCAAGCTCCTTGCCGGTGGTAATATGGCAGTTGTTCTTCTGGACCTAAGCCTGCCAGATAGCCAGGGGCTTGATACTCTCGTAAGGATGAGATCTCAAGCACCGGATGTTCCTATCGTGGTGCTATCAGATCTCGACGATAAGTCATTGGCAACTGCAGTGATCGATGGTGGCGCACAGGATTATCTGATAAAAGGGCAGCTTAATGGCAATCTATTGATACATTCTCTACATCATGCCATTCAACGCAAGCGGCTAGAACAGGCACTGAGGGAATCGGAAGAGAAACTCAAGACCTATCTAGAGAGTGCGCCTGATGGTGTTTACATAACCGATCTGAATGGGGCTTTTCTCTATGGTAATAGTAAGTCCGAAAGAATAACCGGATACGCGAGAGAAGAGCTCCTTGGGGGAGGTTTTCTCGAGCTCGATCTTCTTCCGGAAAAATATCTGGCAACAGCTGGCGAGCTGCTAGCATTCAGTGTACTGAAGAGACCGACCGGACCAGACGAGCTTGAGTTAAGAAGGAAGGATGGCGACCTCATATGGGTTGAAATAAACACTGCACCCATTGAGGACGACGGGAAACCGGTCGTTCTCGGCTTTGTCCGTGACATCACTGAACGCAAGAATACAGAAAGGGCACTGGTACTGGCGGCGGAAGAAGACTCCGCCATCGCAGAGTTGGCCAGCAAGCTTGTTTCGCCAGCATCATCGATCGAAGATATTTCGAGCCTGGTACTGGACACTGCGGAACGGTTCACAAACAGCGCTCTTGGGTTCGTCGGTTATATGGACCTGGAGACAGGGCACATGGTTAGTCCCGTTATGACCCGAGGAATCCGGAAATCCTGCCAGCTTAAAGATAAGACTACTCACCTTGATGAGTTCGGAGGCCTGTGGGGATGGGTGTTTAACAACCGACAGTCTCTCTTAACCAATACACCGGCAGATGACCCGAGGTCTACAGGGACTCCACCAGGACACATATCTATCAGGAATTTCTTGTCCGCACCAGCCTTGATTGGTGAGGAATTGGCTGGTCTGGTGGCGCTGGCAAACTCGAGTCGTAGCTACAATAAGCAGGACCTGGCATTCATTGAGCGCTTGGCAGCGTTGTATGCGATTGCTTTGCAGCGCAAGAGGTTGGAAGACACTGTAAGCCAACTGGCCTATCATGACCCGCTGACCGGTCTGCCCAACAGGACATTATTCAACGACCGTCTTACTCTGGCGTTGGCGCGAGCCAATCGCTACCGGCAGAATATGGCTCTAATGGTACTTGACATCGATCGGTTTAAGGACATCAATGACACTATTGGTCATGAGGCTGGCGACAGCATATTGATAGATCTCGCCGGTAGACTGGTGAGCATTCTGCGCAAGACCGATACAGTAACACGCATGGGCGGTGACGAGTTTATGTTATTGCTGCCCGAGGTGACCGAGACAGAACATGTAGCCAATATTGCCCGGAAGCTGCTTGAGGCTACCAGAAAACCATTCATGTTTCATGACCGTGAAGTTAGAATCACTACCAGCATTGGTATTGCTATCTATCCTGAAGATGGGGAAGATGTCGGCATGCTAATCAAACACGCTGACCTAGCTATGTACCAGGCGAAGGAGATGGGACGCGACAATTGCCTGCGTTATGCACCGAGTATGAGCCCCCCAATCTCAGGGTAACCACGAATATTGGTTAGACTGTACCCCGGAAAGCCTGCTCACCACGTCCCGATAGGTCACATATTGGCATAGATTCACCTCCTCGTGTCTCAGTGTCTTCATCAAGGAACAGAATTCCTCCGATATCACTGTCAACGAGCTCCAGGACATTATCCAGGGTTACCCTCAAGATGGCATCCAGGTCTCGCAGGCCGCTGATGGCACCTGAGACGCGGCTCAAAGCTAAGAGTTGGTGATGCCGCCTGAGTAACTGGCTCTCCAGT
>PWZA01000213.1 GCA_003567655.1 Dehalococcoidia bacterium | reverse complement strand
GATACTCTATCTGGCTGACAACGCCGGTGAGATCTACTTCGATCTTCCTCTCGTGAAGTGGATGAAGCAGTATGCCCGGGTGACTTATGTGGTCAAACCGGAGCCCGTTCAGGACGATCTGACCCTGGACGACGTGCGGGAGACCGGGCTGGAAGGTGAGATGGGAAGAGTGATCAGCACGGGCATAGCATCACCGGGGATTGTCTTTTCCCTGGCTGACGCCCGTTTCAAGAGTGAATTTGAATCGGCCGACCTTGTGATCGCTAAGGGGATGGGGAACTACGAGGCCCTGTCAGAGCTTCCGTCGGAGGCGAGGGTCTTCTACTGCCTGAGAGCGAAATGCCTGCCCGTGGCAGAATCTCTTGGTGTTTCGCTAAACAGCTATGTAGCCATGCTAAGCTGATGGCATTTTCATGTCTCTGAGAACACGAGCATAGCGTTAGAAGAGGCCAAGAGACTCCTTAAGTCAACTAACCGGCCCGTTAAGAGCAAAGGTGACACTGCCGCCGCCGACCAAAGCTTTTGCCGCGGTCCCACAATCTCCCTGCACAGCTTTGCCTGGATCTCTGTCCGGAGCGGGATATCGCAGCAGCATGGCCAGAAGGGCATCTAGCGAAGACTCCTTCCACTCACGTTCTTTTCCTGTATAATAGGCGCCGATGAAGAGACCGACTAAGCGAGAGGCCCTGGTGGGCGGTACATCTCTTGCTATCACAGTAGTCCTTTGCGTTCTCATCATCCACCACCGCGAATACATCGAACAGATTGCGGGGTGGGGCTACGTCGGCTGCTTTGTCATCAACCTGATCACAAGTGGCACTTTTGTCATGCCCGGCTTCGGCACCGTCTTCACTTTTACGCTGGGCGGAGTATTGAATCCCGCCATTGTAGGTGCCGTAGCTGGAATCGGTGAAACCATAGGCGCCACAGGCGCATATTTCGTCGGATACGGGGGCGGAGGGTTCTTCGGAGACCGTAATGGCAGACTCTATCTCCGTTTCAGCGATATGATCAACCGCCACGGATCCAAGGGCGTCTTCTTTTTCGCAGCCATCATCACGCCGTTCTATTACCCCTTTGCCGTGTTTCTGGGAATGCTTCGCTTCGGCTGGATAAGGTTCTTTCTCACCACCTGGGCAGGGCGAACGGTGAAGAACATGATAGTAGCCTACCTGGGATACTTCGGTCTGCGCTCAATACTGCAGTGGCTGGGCCTCATGTAACTTGAGTTTGCCAGGCTGTTCTGCTATATTCTGAAATCGGATGGGGCTGTAGCTCAGTTGGGAGAGCGTCTGACTGGCAGTCAGAAGGTGGTGGGTTCGAATCCCATCAGCTCCACCAGATCTCTTCTCGGGTTTGCTCCACCAAATGAACACTTACGAGCAACGAGCCAGCTTGAGCTAAAACCACCGCCCATGCTGACATCCGGACAGTCTTCCGGCCAGGATTATCCCCGCTCCGCCTCGATCAACCCGTAGTTACCGTCCTTACGTCGGTAGAGTACACTCAGAGTCTCAGTATCTGCATCGGTGAAGACAAAGAAGTCATGCCCCAGCAGTTCCATCTGGTGCACAGCCTCATCTACAGGCATAGGCTTGACCATGAAGTGCTTATCCTTCACCACTCTTCTCGGGGCCTCAGCCTCTTCCGCCTCCGCGGTCGCTCCCTGTCTCGTTAAGGATGTGCCTCTGCCCTTATCGTATAGCTTGCCCTTATACCGCTCGATTCGCTTGGACAGCACATCCGCCACACTGTCGATGGCGGCACGAACATCGTCCGACTTCTCCTGTGCCCTGATCAAGACACCCTTGCTGTCAAGAGTAACCTGAACCGTGAATCGCTGCTGTGGAACCTTTGCCCCCTCACGTGAGATCTCCACTTTGCCTTCAGTGATGGTGGGCAAGTAACGAACCAGTTTCCCGATCTTCTTCTCTACGTAGGTTTGCATAGCTTCAGTGATCTCCATATTGTTCTTAGCGATAACCTGCAGATCCATTTCACCTCCTTCAGTTGAAAATCTCCCTTGCCAGTGTTAACCCCCATACAGAAGCAGCGCCTCTGCTCTTCAGAGCTGCAGCACAGGACTCAAGTGTAGCCCCGGACGTGCATACATCGTCTATCAGTATGACTTGCCTGTTCTTTATCCTGTCATCCCGGCAGGCGAAGGCATCCATTACATTCCTCCGTCGCTCAGCTACATCGGCTGCCCTTACCTGCGGCTGCGACTGCTTAAGTCGAACAAGGCAGTCATCGATAACAGGAAGCCCGATCCGCCCTCCCAGCTCGCCGGCCAGCAAACCTGACTGATTGTAACCCCTCTCTCTGAGTCTGCGTGGGTGCAGAGGTACGCAGACCAGAACCTCGCCGGGCAAAGGATGCGACCTGAGATAGTCAGCCAAGAGGTCAGCCAGACAGGTAGAGAGAGACCTTAAGTTGCGATACTTCATCTGATGAATGGCCTTCCGCATCACATCATCAAAACGCAATAGAGAACGGATACCGTCAATTTCGGTTTGCCTTTGCCGGCAACTCGGGCACACGATACCGCTAGCTTGCGGTCTGCCACAGTTCGGGCAGAGCGGAGGCATCAACCTCGGCAGTTCTGCAAGGCATCCGGGACAAAGGAAGCCGCCTATTCTACCGCAGCCGATACACTGCCGCGGAAAGAAGGAGTCGACCGCCAGCTCGACAAGCTTGCCTAGACGAAGCAAATCCCCTGCTAAGTAGCGTATTCCCGGCGCGTACGGGTATGGAGTGCCCCGTTCAGAATAGGCTCGTTGACGTATACTTCCCCGTTCCTGATCTTTATATTGAAGTCACAGTCAGGATGAGTGCATACCCAGGCCTTGTAGTGAATCGGTGCCCCTTGACTACCGAAGTCGGACAGAGGCACCAGATCTCCTTTTTCGCATTTTTGGCACTTAGGTAATGAACAGTGTTCCAAGTTCCACCTCCCCAATTAGATTTGTTTGTAAATATTTCGGAACAACTAAGTATATAACAGGAGGAGTCATGGCTGCAAGGCTGTCTCAGTGAGCACCATCGAATTTCTCTCTTCTCTCACATCACCGGCCCGGCCGCACTCATACAGCGAAGAGGACCGGCGCCCTCACAGATCGCGAACTAGGGACCCAATCGCACCAGCGAGAGTCGGGTGTAAACGGCCCCGACAGGTGTTAGCTGGCTCTTCATCAGGCTGACGTCATCTACCTGAACGCGATACCTATCTTCAAACATAGTGGACTCCACCACTTGCCCGAAGCTCTTTCTCTCCTGAGGTGATGTTCCCTGCCTGATACGCGCCAGCGTCAAATGCGGCACAAAGGGACGATCCTCTGCAGCGAATCCCCGTGCAACAAGCGCGGAATCAATGCGCCGCTGCAACTCCGACAGCTTGTCTATTTCCCCTGCAACACCGACCCAGAGAACCCGAGCTTGCCTGAGATTAGGGAAAGCACCCAGGCCCGCGATCTCCAGAGAAAACGGTGTAATCCCCCTACTCGCTTCCTCCATAGCCTGAGTTATGTCGTTAACGCGTCCGGAGGCGATATTGCCTAAAAACTTGATGGTCAGGTGAACCCCTTCGGGGCTCACCCATTTGACAAAGCGGTGTTTGTCGCTCCCCAATTCACCCCGCAGTCTAACCAATCCTTCCTTAACCTCATCAGGCAGTTCAACAGCTATGAAAGACCGGATCTGCTCCGGATTATCCGGCATCTTTGCCTCCTCCATTCCAGCGTAGTAGTCTCGAAGCGTTGCTTCCCAGGATTCTGGCCTGATCTTCTTGAGAAAGCTGTGAAGATCGGACCTGGGTCAGGACTCGATTCTGAGTCATAAGAGGATAGTCTGTGCCGAAAAGGATCTTGTCGCCGCCGATTATGCTGTTCACACGATCAAAGATCGCGGGTTTGTAGAGGAACACAGTGGCCGCAGTATCAAAAAAGACATTGGCAAGAGACCTTTCCACCTCCGGCATGAGAGCATAGAAGGGCAAGCCACCGCCCCAATGGGCGCAGACAAGCCTGAGTTCAGCGAACCTCCTAATAAACGCGTAGAGGACACCGGGGGTTATACTTCCCTTGCCCGGATAGTCATGACCAACCGGCTCAGAGGCATGGGTCAGGAGAACAAGGTCGTACTCCAGGGCAGCATCAACCAGCGGCTTCATTGTAGCCTCGTCTGACAAATCGAAGCCCTGCACATCAGACCTCAACTCGCCGATTCCCCTAGCTCCCGCCTCAGCGCATCGCTCCAACTCGCTCACAGCGGCTTCTCCCGCACCGGGCTGAACAGCACAAAACCCAACAATCCGCGACGGGTAGCGCGAAACTGCGTCCAGGATGTAGTCATTCGTTCTTACGCACAAATCATGGCTCATCCAGCCGATGTTGAGCGCCACTGACAGATCGATGCCCGCCTCATCCATGCTGGCCAACAAGTCCTCGGCCGTTGCCAGCCTGGCTTCCGGCCGCGAGTAAAGCAGGGCAAAGCAGCGATCACCTTTGACATACTCCTCGCGCTTCTCCCGGAGCCAGGGAGGGAATATATGGGTATGAAAGTCTATAATCACCGAGGACATTATACCGAAACCGACGGCAACACTGAACATTTTCGTCAGTAGCAGAAAACTTGACAACGGAAGCATGTCTTCTTATAATGGAAGTGAATTCGGGTTTTCCTCGCGTTCCAAAGTCAGTCTACAGGTTTTGGCTATCTTCATACTCTTGTAACGAGCTGTGAGCAAATATATTTTCATCACCGGCGGGGTAGTTAGTTCTGTAGGCAAGGGGATTTCGGTAGCGTCGATAGGAAGGATACTCAAGAGCCGCGGCATATCTGTCTCCGTGCAGAAGCTTGATCCTTACCTCAATGTCGACCCGGGCACGATGTCACCTTACCAACACGGTGAAGTATTTGTTACCCAAGACGGGGCGGAGACAGATCTGGATTTAGGGCACTATGAGAGGTTTGTGGGAATAGAGCTGTCTCAGTCATCCAATGTCACATCGGGGCAAGTCTATTCCTCAGTGATTGCTCAGGAGAGGCGAGGGGACTTTCTGGGAGGAACTATTCAGGTGGTCCCTCACGTAACCAACGAGATCAAGAGAAGGATACGGGAGGTGACTGAAATCTCCCGTGCTGACTTGATGCTGGTTGAAGTCGGCGGTACCGTAGGAGACATTGAAGGACAGCCTTTCCTCGAAGCTATAAGGCAGATGAGAAAGGATGAAGGCAGGGATAATGTGCTATACATTCACGTCACTTTCCTGCCGCACATCGCCGCCACGGATGAGGTTAAAACGAAACCCACTCAGCATAGCGTCAATGAACTGAGGCGAATCGGAATTCAGCCCGATGTCATACTGTGTCGCAGCGATAAGGAGATATCTGAATCAACCAAGGACAAGATAGCCCTCTTCTGCGATGTAGATAGAGAGGCAGTCATCTCACTCATTACGAGCGAGACGATTTATGAGGTGCCCCTGCTGCTTGAGGAAGCGGGGTTGGGAGAAATCATAGTAGACCGATTTGGACTGAGCAGGACAGAAAGCGACCTGGAAGAATGGCGGGAGATGGTAACGAGGCTGAAGGCTCCGAAGGAGACTGTAGTTATCGGCTTGATAGGCAAGTACGTGGAGCTTCGAGATGCTTATTATTCGGTGCGTGAAGCACTGTGCCATGCAGCGTTAGCGCATGATCGTGAAGTAAGGATAGAATGGCTGGACTCAGAGGAGTTGAACGGCGTGGCTGATGACAAGCTGGGGCATGTTCAGGGCATAGTAGTTCCCGGTGGTTTCGGCTGCCGCGGGGTAGAAGGTATGGTAAAAGCTGCTAGATTCGCCCGGGAGAGAGGCATTCCCTATCTGGGCCTGTGCCTGGGAATGCAGACTATGATCATCGAGTTCGGTCGTCATGTCTTCGGCACGGAGGGAGTCAACTCAACTGAATTTGACACCGATAGCACTTATCCTGTGATCGATCTTTCACTCGATCAGCGAGGCGTAGAGCAAAAAGGGGGAACGATGAGGCTGGGGACATATCCCTGTCATCTGGTATCAGGAACAACGGCGGCTCGTATCTACGACAGCGACGTAGCCTACGAGAGACATCGCCATCGATATGAGTTCAACAATAGTTTCCGCCAACCGCTAGAGGAGTCGGGACTCGTCGCCTCGGGGCTGTCACCGGACGGGAGGTTGGTGGAGATAGCCGAACTCCGGGATCATCCCTGGATGGTTGCCTGCCAGTTTCATCCCGAGTTCAAGTCTCGCCCCGATTCTCCACACCCGCTGTTTCTGGGCTTCATAGGAGCAGCCAAGGAAACGCTTGTTGAAGGAGCACAGACAAGCTTACCGCTTGAGTGAGAGGAGTAAGATGAGGATATTCTTAGACACCGCCAATATAGAGCACATTCGCCACGGAGTAAGAATGGGGGTAGTTACAGGAGTAACCACCAACCCCACGATCATATCGAGAGAGGGTAAGGTTGATTATCAAGGGCTGGTCAAGGAGATATGCTCGATCGTTTCCGGCCCGGTGTCTACTGAAGTACTGAGCCAGGATGCCAAGGGGATGATAGCAGAAGCCAGAGAAATGGCTAAGTGGGCGAAGAATGTTGTGATCAAGATACCTGCCAGCCTGGAGGGGTTGGAGGCCACCTCTGTGCTGGCCGGTGAGAATATCAAGGTAAACCTGACATTGTGCTTTACTCTTAATCAGGCTGTGCTGGGCACAGCAGCCGAAGCAGCTTTCATAAGCCCGTTTGTGGGCAGGCTGGATGATATAGGTGAGGATGGAATGGAAGTAGTTGCTGGCATCGTAGAGTATCTGGATTATTATGAAATGTCCACTCAAGTTATCGCAGCCAGTATCAGGCATCCTCAGCACTGCCTGATGGCAGCTAGAGCCGGTGCACACATCGCCACAATCCCCTATGAGGTATTGCTGGATATGATGCGGCATCCTCTTACGGATAGCGGCATTCAGCGCTTCCAGGATGACTGGAACAAGGTGATGGCGAAATAGATAGTCACCCGTGGACGTAGAAACGGCAGACACGGAGAATAAGAAGAGCGAAGGATCTAGAAAGAGGTTACTATATGGCAACCATGTCAGAATTGGAGAGCAAGAACCGGGATGAACTTGAGGCGATAGCCAAAGAGTCAGGCATCCCTGGCTACTCTGCTCTAAAGAAGGCAGAACTCGTGCAGCGTATCCTGCAGACGAACGCACAAGAACAGGGCAATGTATTTGTCACCGGCGTTCTGGAGATCATCAGCGAGGGCTATGGTTTCCTGCGACAGGAAACCTTTCGCCGTGGTGCCAATGATGTCTACGTATCGAACTCCCAGATCCGCCGTTTCAACCTGAGAGACGGCGATTCTGTCTCCGGCCAGGCGAGGCCGCCGAAAGAAAGCGAGAAATACTACGGCCTGCTTCGAGTAGAAAGCATCAACGGACTCGACCCTGAAATGGGTAGAACGCGCCGCAACTTCGGCTCACTGACCCCCACTTTTCCTAACGACCTCATCAATCTGGAAACAACGTCGAGTGCTCTATCCACCCGTCTGATTAACCTTGTGTCGCCTATAGGCCGTGGGCAGAGAGGGCTGATTGTGTCGCCACCCAAAGCGGGCAAGACTGTACTGCTGCAGCAAATCGCCAATGCCATAGCTGCCAACTACAGCGATATTCACCTTATGGTTTGCCTCATCGGAGAAAGACCTGAAGAGGTCACGGATATGAAGAGGTCTGTGAACGCGGAGGTGGTCGCTGCCACCTTTGATGAACCGGTGGAGAGCCAAACCCGAGTAGCGGAGTTAGCATTAGAGAGAGCGAAAAGGCTGCTGGAGGTGGGCAAGGATGTGGTCATACTGCTCGACGGCATTACCAGGCTCACAAGGGCATATAACCTGGCCCTGCCTCCCAGCGGGCGAACTCTTTCCGGCGGCATAGACTCAACCGCCCTGCATCCCCCGAAACGTTTCTTCGGCACAGCCCGCAATACCGACGAGGGCGGTAGCATAACCATCATCGCTACCTGCCTCGTGGATACGGGTAGTCGCATGGACGATCTCATATATGAAGAGTTCAAGGGTACCGGTAACATGGAGCTCCACCTGGACAGAAAACTGTCCGAGAAGAGAGTATTCCCCGCAATAGACATCATACCTAGCAGCACAAGGAGGGAGGAACTCCTTCTGGACGAGAATACACTCAAGCAGGTATGGCTGCTCAGGCGCGTTATTAGTATGATCAGCAGCGATTCGCCGAACCATGGCGAAGCCACACAGAGGATATTAGAACGGCTCGCCAAAACGAAGAACAACGCCGAATTCCTGGCGACACTGTCGAAGGATATGTAGGCATTATTCCGGTCAAGGCCACGATTCCGGAGCAAGTGACAAAGCGAAGTAATCCGAGTTGGATAGACAGGTTCAGACTGAGGGTAAGGAAAGCTCTGGGGATAACCGTTTTCGTCTGCGATAGCTGCAAATGGAACTGGAGAACCGCCTGTCATCGTTCCGAGCGCCCGAATGCTACCTGGTGTCCGGACTTCACCAAGAAGGGTAGCTAACTGTATCCCCGCTTGATACACAGTTACAGAGGCCGTATCCGATTCCACATAGCCACCCTCCTGAGGAGTGCAGGATCCCTCCTGCGTTCTCTGCGATAGCCTGCGACCCCTAACAGCCGCATCATGCAAGCGGGCAGCAAGGCTGACTATGTCCGACCTGTGATGCTAATCGCTTGACACCGATCACGTCACCGCCAGCTCAAGCACGGCTTAAGGGGACAACGACTTCCCAGGAATCGACAGTTCATGTCTTGAGAGTGAGACAGGAACTGGCAGACGTGCCGAATGCTTGACTTTTCCCGCAAACAGTATATAATCTTGCCTGCATGTGAAAATCACGGCAAGCCGGGCTGTTACAGCAAGGTAACAATCTCTGAGCTAACGCTCCTTTCACGTGAATAGCTGTCTAACCATTGAGTTATGGGTTTTCTGAGTGCTGCGCCGGGTCCTTGTCCGGCCGTCCCGTACCGACCTGTTGCAACAACACTGCCATGCTCGTCATCGCCGTCATATATACCACAAGATAGAGAGGCGTGGGAGTCGGTTGACTCACTGCATAGGACGGGAGACCTCCGATGACTATGACACTGTAGGAAACCGCTCCTCCACATCAGCCGAGCATCCGGAAGAGAGTTTGAGAATGAAAGAGTCAGGTGTTAGACTCAAGAAGAAGAGTTCCCCGTACGGGGTAAGTGTGCCTGAGCGGAAGCTCACTGCACATGAACCCACTGAACGGGCACCACTTCCGGAGAAGGCGATGATATCGCTGCACCAGAACATAGGAGCACCAGCTCAAGCCCTGGTGAAGCGGGGCGATAGAGTGCTCACAGGTCAGAAGATCGCCGACTCGGACAAGTTCGTGAGTGCCCCCGTTCACGCTACGATTTCCGGCGAGATCACGGGCACTACGATGGTGGTTAATCCTCCGACAGCACAGCCGGTGGAGGCCCTGATTATAACCTCCGATGGAACCGATGAATGGGTCGAACTGGAGCCAGTTGAGAACCCCGAGGCACTCTCGACAGCGGAGACTTTGAAAAGGATACGAGAGGCAGGGCTGGTCGGGTTGGGAGGAGCTGCTTTCCCCTCGCATATCAAGCTATCGCCACCCGAGAACGCCAGAATAGATACCATCATTCTGAACGGATGTGAGTGTGAACCCTATGCCACCTCAGATCACAGGGTTATGCTGGAGTGTGGCGAGAAGGTGCTCTCCGGGCTCAACATCATAAGGAGACTGCTATCTCCCCAGTGCACCTACATTGCCATCGAGGACAACAAAGAAGATGCTATAGACCACATGGAGGATCTCATAGTAGCCATGGGACTCACCAAAGAGATCAAGATAGTGCCTTTAGAGTCAAAATACCCCATGGGTGCGGAACGGATCCTGACCAAACTGCTACTCGGCAGAGAGGTCCCCATCGGGGGGCTGCCTCTTGATGTCGGCGTGGTTATCCACAATGTGGGTACCACTCAGGCCATTCATGAAGCCGTTGTTGAGGGCAAACCCCTCATTGAAAGAGTAGTAACCGTGACCGGTGCTGTTGCCAACCCCAAGAACCTGCTTGTGAGATTCGGCACTCCGCTAAGAAACCTCATAGATTTCTGCGGTGGAACCGTGGGCAAGGCCAACAAGATTATCCTCGGCGGACCGATGATGGGGTTCGCCCAATTCGACCTTGATTTCCCTACAGTTAAGGGAACAAACAGCCTGCTGGTCAAGGAAGATGCTCCAGTAACGGAGCAGCACTGCATAAGGTGCGGGCGGTGCATAGAGATATGCCCCATGCGCCTCATGCCCACCCTGCTGGCCAAGTGTGCCAAGGCCGGTCGATATGATGAATGCAAAGAGGCTTATATCGACAACTGCTTTGAATGCGGGGTATGCACCTATGCCTGCCCGGCTAGTATACCGATAGTCCAGCACATAAAGGTGGCAAAGAAAGAACTGGCAAAAAGGGCGGTCAAGAGATGAAATCCCCCAGAGAGTTCTTGATCTCACCGAGCCCGCATCTGTGGAGTGGCCCCTCGGTGAGCAAGCTAATGTATCTCGTGGTGCTCGCACTGGTTTTCCCCGCGGGAGCCGCCATCTACTTCTTCGGATATCGCGCCCTTCTGGTACTGGGCGTGTGCGCAGGGGCCGCCCTGCTCACAGAGTACCTCTGCAAGAAGATGAGAGGCCATGCCTTTGTGATGGACGGGAGCGCTGTGGTCACAGGGGTTCTTCTGGCACTGACCCTGCCGCCGACGGTACCGCTATGGATGGCGGCTGCCGGTTCAGTATTCGCTATCGCAATTGTCAAGGAGGCCTTTGGCGGTCTGGGGCACAACATATTTAACCCGGCGCTGGGAGCCAGAGCTTTCATGTCAGTCAGCTTTCCTCTGCCTATGACCACGTGGGTGGAGCCTACAGGCTTCGGTCTTGACACTGTAACTTCGGCCACACCGCTAAGCGGAGTCTCCGCCTGGCAGCCGGGTGACCCTTCTGCCTATCAGGCGATGTTTCTGGGCAACACATCGGGCTCGCTGGGAGAGACCTCAGCCCTCGCGATCCTGATAGGCGGGTGCCTGCTCCTGGGTCTGCGCGTCATAAACTGGAGGATCCCTGCAACCTACATAGGAGCAGTTGCCATACTCTCCCTGGCCTTCGGCCAGGACCCCCTGTTCCATGTCCTGGCTGGTGGCCTGATGATCGGCGCATTCTTCATGGCAACCGACTATGTGACGTCTCCTCTTACTAACAGGGGTAAGATCATATTCGGTGTGTCTCTCGGAGTACTCACCATGCTGATAAGGCATTTCGGCGGTATGCCCGAGGGAGTTTGCTACTCCATTCTTTTCATGAATGCAATGACCCCGCTAATCGATAGATACACCAAGGAAAGACCATACGGACTTATGAAGAGGGCAAGAAGTGCAGATTAGAGAAACCCTGAGAAGCGCTTTCCCGGTGATCCTTCTTGCAGTAGTAGTGGCCATATGTGTCACTCTGCTTACCGGCGTAGGTAGCATTACGCTGCCCAGGATCGAGGCTCTGGAAAAGCAGAAGATAGAGACAATGCTCTCTGAGATGTTTCCCGAGATGACCAGGTACACCGTTGAGGATGAGATATACACGGTGTACGAGAACGAGCACAGGCTTGGCTATGCCTTCATAGCCGTCGGCAAGGGCTACGGCGGAGACATCAACATACTAGTGGGTCTTGAGGACCAGGAGACGATTAAAGGTATAACCGTAATCTCACACACTGAGACACCCGGACTGGGCAGCCTGATAACCGAGGACTTCTTCACAGACCAGTTCACATTGGTGACCATCGACGATGTAGCACTAAGGAGGGACGGCGGTAATATAGACTCCATAACCGGTGCCACCATAAGCGCCAGAGCGGTTGCTGAGGCTGTAAGAAGCACGGCCAGTGAAAAGGTCAACCGCTTAAGAGGCAACTAGAGAAGGAGAATAGTGGCAAGTACGTCCAGGAAAGAATTCGTCAAAGGGCTGATAACTACCAACCCGGTCTTTGTCCTTCTTCTCGGCCTGTGTCCGGCCCTGGCCGTTAGCACCTCAATCGATAACGCGCTGGGCATGACGCTGGCAACTTTCATCGTGCTCCTGGGAGCAAACGTCATAATCGCCGCCATCAGGGGCTTCGTACCCAGCATAACGAGGATTCCGATATTCATTGTAATAATCGCCACCCTCGTTACCCTGGTTAACCTCCTCTTCAACGCCTTCCTGCCCGATCTGCATGCGACTCTGGGAATATATCTCCCGCTGGTGGTAGTTAACTGCATGATCCTGGGCAGGGCTGAGGCCTTCGCCTCTAAGAACCCGATGATCCGCTCAATCGCCGATGCGCTGGGTATGACGGTAGGCTTCATGATAGCCATGGTTATGATCTCGTTCGTAAGACAGCTACTGGGGACGGGAGAGATGTCGGTATTCGGCTTCCACATCTTCTCCCTGCCTGTTCTCACCGATAGCCCGATGGCTATGTTCATACTCCCGCCGGGGGGGTTCCTGGTAATGGGCCTGCTGCTGGCACTGCTTAGGTGGAAGGGGGTGCTTAAGCTATGAATGAGATCATCGTAATATTCCTCAGCATGGCCCTGATCAACAACATCATCCTGGTCAGGTATCTCGGGCTCTGTCCCTTCCTCGGCGTATCCAGAGAGCTAAAGCCCGCCTTCAGCATGGGCATGGCGGTGACATTTGTCATGTTCGTTGCCTCGCTGTCAACCTGGATCATCAACCACTATGTACTCATTCCCTTCGACATCCAGTACATGTTCATAATCGTCTTCATACTGGTAATAGCATCACTCGTACAGGTCATAGAACTCTTTATCAAGAAGACCAACTTCGCGCTCTATTCGGCTTTCGGTATATATCTTCCGCTTATCACGACCAACTGCGCTGTGCTCGGCGTAACTATCATAAACATGATGGAAAACTATACTCTCCTGGGGAGCCTGGTCTCGGCACTGGGCTCCGGCCTGGGCTTCACCCTGGTCATGGCTATGATGGCCGGGATACGGGAGAAGCTCGAACTGGCTGACGCCCCCAGGTCGATGAAGGGAGCGCCTGTAGCCCTGATCACGGCAACGCTCCTAGGCCTGGCCTTCTTTGGGTTTTCGGGCATAGTATGATGTACAATATCGAATCGGAGGACTCAGAATAGCATGGCTCACATCCCTGCCCTGATCGGCATAGCGCTCGCCTGCGGCATTATCATATACCTTGTCTTCGTCAAGGTTCCCCAGAAGGTCAAGGGACTGGAGAAGACAGAGCAGATTAACTCAATTCTGCCAGGGGCGAACTGCGGTGCCTGCGGCCAGCCAGGCTGTTTCGCCTATGCCCAGGCGCTATCACAACAACCCGACCTAGTCACCAAGTCGCCGTGTTCGATGACGCTGAACGACCCTGAGAGAGTGTCACAACTGGAGAAGGTCCTCGACGTAACACTGGATCCCTCTGCATTGAGCAAGAAGGCAGTCATACACTGCACCGGCAACTCAGAGGTCATATGTGATTACTGCGGTGCCATGACATGCAAAGGGGCGGCCCAGTTGCTCGGCGGATACAAGCGGTGCCCCTATGCCTGCCTGGGTCTCGGCGACTGTACTGCCGTATGCCCCCAAGGAGCGGTGTCAATAGACGCTGAGAAGAATGTGGCTGTGATAGATCAGAGCAAGTGTACCGGGTGC
Source organism: Dehalococcoidia bacterium (assembly GCA_003567655.1). Lineage (GTDB taxonomy): Bacteria > Chloroflexota > Dehalococcoidia > GIF9 > AB-539-J10 > RBG-13-51-36. Next base: position 4,421 of record PWZA01000213.1, on the reverse strand, counting down.
GGGCTGTGTGTTGCTGAGTGTCCCCACAACCTGATTGAACTCGTCCCGGCAGAAACCAAGACTGTTCTCTTATGTAATTACCAGCCACTGCGAGACATTCCGGGTAGAGAGAAGTGTGATTTCGGCTGTATCCGTTGCCGGAAGTGCGTGAGGGCTTGCGAGCATGAAGCCATGGAGTGGAACAAGGAAAAGGGTGCAGTTGAGATCATCCATGAGAAATGCACCCAGTGTAACAAGTGCATAGAGGCGTGTGAACGTCATACACTTGTTGCACTGGCAGGGGCAGAGGAAAGAGAAGAGGACTTAGTCCCTACGTAGGCAGCCGATACTTTGAGGTCAAGCGGACTGTATCCGCAGCCCCGTTTATGAGAGGGGATCATCTCCATTAGGCAAGGGGCTAGATAGGCGGCACAGAACCTATCCACTTACACCGGCGTCAACCCTCTATCTGACCCATCTCAATATCATCGCTAGAACCGTCGCCTATCCTGCTTCCACAGGGCCAGCCTGAAAACAGTTGAGGACATCCTGTGTCATCGAGATTGCTGGCTAGCATTGCGTATGATTTACAACTCGTCTTAACTCAGCCCGACCAGCACAATACGGCTGCGGAGATCTAAGAATGCCTCCTGCACAGTGAAGCAGAGGCACAGCGGACCAGCACCACACGGAGACTGAAGAGAAGGAATGAGGAATAGAAGCAACAACGCAACCTTTCGTTCCCCCTGACGTTATAGTATAGAGAGGTGGTCAGTTTGACCGAGGATTACTGACAGACTAAACTTATATGACCATGATAAGGTCGTTCGTATCCCGGCTTCATGCCCAAACGACGCCGCGGGGCAGGGGAATGCTTGTTCTGCTAGCCGTCGTATTACTCCTTGCTCTTGCCACAGGTGAGAGCGTCCTGTATCGTATGAGCCATTTCCTGGGACTGGTTATCGCTGTCACCTATGCCTGGACCCGGCTCAGCTTGTGGCGTCTGGACATGTGGGTAGACATGAGATCCTCTGTTGCCCAAGTTGGAGGTGTGCTCGCCGGATCTATATATGTGCGGAATGACTCGCTCCTACCAACAGGCTGGCTCGAAATCGTCCAGATGAGTGACATGCCGGGATATGTGTTCGGTGAAGCCACTCAACTCCAGGCAAGAGGATGGGCAGAGTGGGGTACACAGGGGATATGCCATGCCCGTGGTGTCTATAGAATAGGCCCATTGGTAGCCAGCGGTGGCGACGCACTGGGCCTCTTCAGGTTGCAGGTCAGCCGGGGAGATCCAACTGAGGTGGTGGTCTATCCGCTCGCCTTGGAGTTGCCGCACTTCGATCTTCCCACCACTGATCTCTCGGGAGAAGAGAGAACACTTTACCACCTGCGGACCCGAAGCTCTCAGGCAAGCACTGTACACGAATACCAACATGGCGAAAACCTTAACCGGATCCACTGGCCATCCACCGCAAGGTACGGGCAGCTCATGTCCAAGGAGTTTGACTCTCCTGTTGGCAGCGATATCTGGTTTGTCCTCGACCTCGAGCAGGAAGTTCACAGAAGTGTCGGTCTCGAGAAGACAGACGAGTGGGCTGTTAGTATTACGGCCTCTCTCGCACGTCTTGCTCTTTCACAGGGGCGCTCGGTAGGCCTGATAGCATACGGTGACCGGGACTTCGTAGTGCCGCTTGGGAGTGGCCCGAGACAGATGTCCAGGATTCTGGAAACGCTCGCATGGTCCAAGACTGACGGTAATACACCATTAGCGAATGTGCTGTCGCGGATCAATGTGAGACTCGACATGTTCTCGTCGTTGATAGTCGTCACATCCTCCATGGCTATAGACTGGGTGGTGGAACTCCATGACCTTCTGTGCCGCGGACTCACTGGTGCTGCAGTGTTTGTTGACCCAACCAGCTTCGAAGCAGAGCAGTTGTGTGATGAAGTACTGACGAGCCTTCTAGCAGCGTCAATCCCTGCATACATTGTGAGAAGGGGCGATGCCATTCCCCTTGCACTCTCCCGAGCGGTAACCTTGAACGATTTGCCTATCCTTGGCCGGCCCGGTACATCTGGTCCGGTGACTGCCGCCAAGCCACATTAGATCATGACATGAAACGAAAGATGCGATTAGCAGGCAAGCCCGTATCACTGGCAATCCGATTGCTCAAGAGTCGTGTACAATTGCTGATAGAGCGTGTAAAGGTTCTCATCTCTCAGACAATCAAAGGCCCCTCGGAAGGTTGGATGACCGTCGTTCTCCTGCTGTTGTTACTGCTGGTGGCAGCCTGGTCGGTGGGAAGCGCGCTGGGGGCACCACCCGAATTCTATGGACTGCTGGTCTCTGCCGCGTTTCTGGCGCTGATACTCGTAAAGGCGCGTCTTAGTTGGTCGGTGATGCTAGCGGTCGGCGTTGTCGTAGGTCTGACTCTCGTCTTCTGTCAACTCACGCGTCTGGCTGAGAGCACAGCCACTATCGGTAGATACGCAGAGGTGGGCAACCGCCTGTTCTCGGCGTGGCAAGCACTGCTGGGTAGGGAAGTCATCACTGATACTCTACCATTCGCCTTCATCCTGCTCTCTTCAGCCTGGCTGGCGGGGTTCGTCAGTGCCTGGTTCCTGTTCCGAGTACACAGCATCTGGGGAGCATTGCTTCCTAGTGCGATAGCCATTGTCTCAGCCTACTCAACACTTCTACGCGGAGAGAGCTTGTTACGTCTCTACTTATACCTAACTCTGGCCTTACTTCTGACTGCGCAGGTGTTCAACTCCGAGCGTCAGCATGAGTGGGACGTAAGGGGTATCCAGCGCTACCCGCGGTACTCGAAGCTACGGCTCCATAACGCTTTGTGGCTAGCAACAACGGCTGTGCTGGTGACCTCCCTGCTCCCCATCCAGCCAGCGAGGGTTGAGCCCATCGCTGCCGCATGGGATAGGCTCACCTCATCGACTAGAGTCTTAGAAGACGAGTTCTCCAGGATACTCTCCGGTGGGCCCGGCCAAGAGACCTACACAACTCACTTTTTCGGTCCTACCCAGGCCTTCGGAGGCAGAAGAACCCTAAGTGAGGATCTGGTTCTGACTATTGAGGCGCCATTCGCTGTATACTTGTCTGCCAGAAGCTACGATGTGTATACTCCCCGGGGGTGGAAGACCAGCGATACCCAACTGGTATTCTCTGAGCAAGCGTCCGAGCACCCGGCAGAAACGCACGTTCTCAAAGCTCAGGAAATCCGGTTGAGCGTGACAATCCTGTCGTCTGTCAGGCAAGGGCAACCAGTGCCGGTTGGTAGCTATCCTCTCGATATGTCTGTTGACCACCGACTGGAAGTGCTGCAGCCTACTAGTTACCGAATAGCGGTCACTGAAAGTGGAGTATCGCCATCTGAGGAAACAAAATCCATCCCGGTCGACCTGGAGCAAGCGGTGCAGTCATTACGTGAAATGGGAACTGCTCCCAACACACCTTTGGCCGTGGCAGACATTCGAGCTGTTCTGCCCGATGACATCCAGCTAATGCCCTGGGAGCATATAGGCGAGCACACCACGGAGGTTGTGTTGCAACGACATGTGTCGGTCCCGCACGATATCGTCTCTGTGCGCGCTGCTCGCTCAATTGCTGCGGGAGACTCCTACCAGGCTACGATGCTTGTGTCTACCGCGACCGAGAGCGACTTGATCGCAGCAGGCACTCACTACCCCGGCTGGGTCTTGGACCGATATCTCCAGCTTCCTGACGAAATGCCGTCTCGTGTCGCCGATCTTGCACAGGAACTAACAGCCGACGCCGAGACCCCGTATGAGATGTCTGTCGCTGTTCGCGACTATCTGCGTACTCTCGACTACGCCCTGGACATTGAGGCACTGCCCGAAGGTGCCGACGGTGTCGATCATTTCTTATTTGAGCTAGAGAAGGGATACTGCCAGTACTTCGCTTCTGCCATGGCCGTGCTCTTACGCAGTTCGGGAGTTCCCTCTCGTCTGGTAGTGGGATACGGGCCAGGCGACATGGTGGACAGATACTGGCCTCCTGACATCGCTCACCCATACCTCCCGGACGACGGTTCGGCCAGATACCGGTCTCCCGAATGGCAATACCTGACACCTATGCTTACAGTACGTGACAGCCACGCCTGGTGCGAAGTGTTCTTCCCAGGATATGGCTGGATACCCTTCGAGCCCACTCCCGGTAATCCTGTAGTTGCTCGGGGCGATCCAACTCCCGTACCAACCCAAGATATGGAGGCGGGAGTCGACGTTTACCCTCCCCCAGGAATGGATGACCGGACGTTTCCTGGCGAGACAGACTATACCGGTGCCCATCCGGGCGACCAACAGCATGTTGACGAGACCGTACCACCGTACTCTCGGCTGCCGGGGGTAGCTGCCGGGTCGGCAGCGCTGGGCACCGCCTTCTGGCTCGTACGCAGGCG
>PWZA01000045.1 GCA_003567655.1 Dehalococcoidia bacterium | reverse complement strand
CTGCGGGTGAGACCGCCGAACAGGGGGAAACATGCACAAAAACACACCCCGCAGCAACTGGCTAATACCAGGCCGCGCATATATACTATACAGGCCGCCAGCGTCGACGCCGGCGGTTATTCGGACAGGCAGCGTCAGACCGGACAAGGCGACGGAGGAGGTTAACGTGTCCGACATAATAGCCCGAGTCATATCACAGAAGGGTACATGCACGGCACAACACAAGGTCGGTGATGAGTTTGTTATCGGACAACACACTCCCGCCAACCTCTGTTCATGGGCTTTCTACTGCCTGTTTCCCTTCGCCCAGGTACTGCAATTCGGAGGCTCGTTCCCGTGGGAGCAAGACCGGAACAAAGCTGTTGTTGCCTGCCCCGATGCCGAGAATCCGGTGGTTTTTGAACTGAGGCGTCCCTTGCCTTGATCGGCTCATAGCGATCGAAATGGCAGGCGACCGGACTGCGTGATCGAGTGCAGTCTAGTGTAGTTCCAGCAATCTGCTCACCTCATCTTGCCTCAATCCCGTAATGACTATTGTCTTCTTCCTGCTGGTGATGCCCTTCTCTATGGTCACGCTGGCCTTGCTGATCCCCAGGACATCACTCATGAATCTGATCAACTCCTGATTGGCTTTGCCCTTCACGGGTGGCGCGGCAATCTTTAGCTGCAGGACTCCCTCTCTGAACCCTGCTATCTCGTTTCTGTGAGCATTGGGCTGAACCAGGGCGATTACTCTTGTGAGTTCTTGTTCCGCCACGATATCGCAAGTCCTATACTTCTCACCTATCCTGCTATGCTGCATGAACGAGCATGTCACAACCTCTTGCGCCTCATTCTGCGGAAGGCGAACAGAATTCCGGCAGTCATGAATATCAGAATCATGATAATCCACCCTGCGAAGGGAAACGCCCATGTTTCGTTTATACGTCCTGCAACGCGTTCATAGTAATCAGGGACGCGGGGTATGCCATCTGTACCCATCGGCTGCGCAGCCGCGTAACCGACCACAGCCTCCCATACCTTAACCTCCCTTCCGTCGGCGTGGCGTATCATCAGTTCGTCAATCCTATCCAGAAGTACCGGCTCTCCGGCGGCGTTCTTGGCCACGATCTCCAGTTGCGGCAACAGGGCGGTCACCATCGGCAGAAAGCGGAGGATATAGGCATCGGTAACCAAGTGGTACATATCCTCATCTCCGCGGCTCAGGGAGATGTACCCTTCACCGTCGACCGGCTGAATACCTTCGCCGGTGTAGATCTCCGCTCTTGTAACCGCGCGCGTCGTGGGAACGGGTATATCCAGGAAGGGCACTGTCAGAAGTACTGCATTGGCACGGTTATAGCTGTAGCGCAGGCCCGAGACCTGCAGGAAGAAAGCATCCCCCGCCAATTCTTGCAGCAGTATTGTTATCTCCAGCAGTCGGCGCACTTCCTCCCCTGTGATATAGACAGATACGAGGGGGCAACCCGGAAAGCCATCTGGCCCGGATCCCATTCCGATCGCTTCGACAAGCTCGTAGAACGAAATGTGCCCTTTAGAATGATCCATAGTCCCGGGATAGATGCTCTTCCTGATGGCGCCGTTGGCCTGCACCGCTATGTCTACTCTCTTGCCGGTAAGATTCTGAGCTATTAAGCGCATGGCATCGGTTACGAAGTTGCCAACAGGGGTCTCCGCAAGCGGCGGACGCTTGGAAAAGACGAAGTCGGACGTGGCTATCGTGACCATAACATCATCCCATCTTCCTTCTGTCATATCACCCACCTGCTCATTCAAGATATGGAGATACTCGCTGACCATGGAATCGATCTCGGGATCAGGGGCAAAACTATCATCGATAGGAATCAGAAACGGGCGATCGTTCTCTTCGTTGCGTACCCTTATCCTACCCGCAAGGGGATCATAAGCCAGTTCCAGCTGCCCCAGGTAGTTTCCCAGATGACCGGCTTGAACTATGACGGTCGATCCTTCGAAAACCGGCTTGTACAGCGCAGTATGGCAGTGACCGCCTACGATCACATCTATGCCCTGCACCTCTCTCGCAAGCTCCCTGTCTTCATCCACGCCGGAGTGCGATATAGCCACAATCACATCCGCTCCCCCCTGTTTCAGTTCATCTACTGCCTGCCGTGAGGCATCGTGCTGATCCGGAAACTCCACATCTCCGGGTTCTCCGATCACCATGACGGCTCCCTCACCTATGAGTCCGAAGACCCCTACTGTCAGTCCATTCTCCAACTGAAGCACACCCGTATTCAGATACAAGTTCCGGGCAGCCAGTGGATGATCGTCCGGCGCTCTAGTGTTTGAGGCCAGCACCAGCGTCTTCCGGTGTGCATCCGGGTAGCCAGCCGTCATCAGATACTCCCCCAGGACGTCTGGCCCAAAATCGTATTCATGGTTGCCTATGACGACGGCATCGTATCCAATCCTCTGCATCACGGTCAGCTCCGCAGCATGACCACGAAGGGTGAGCCAGCCAAAAGCAGACCCCCCGAGGAAGTCGCCGGCGTCGAGGAGGATAACCGGCTCACCGCGCTCCATCTTGTCCTCCCGGACTTCTCTCACAGCGGTGGCCAGACGGGCGAAGCCTCCGATGGCAGGATTCTCTCTTTGGGGATGATAATCTACGGCTGGGGAATGAGGTATTAGTGCGGAATGCAAGTCATTGGTATGGAGTATGGAGAAATGTAGCTCTCCAGTCTCATCAGGGCTGTCCGCCAGACTCTGAGAGGTGACCCCGAGTAAGGCAGCTACTATTATGGCTGTCGTAAGAGAGAAAACCCATCTTCTTGCCATTGATATGCAATCCTCTCTTCCTGCCGGCAGACCGCGTCATGGCCAATAATGACGAATGCACGTCCCAGGACAGGCATCTGCACCGTGAGACATCATGTTATCACACATGAGTCTCTGAGTGGAGTCGGTTTATCAGACTGCAGACGGAAACAGGCCTCACCCTCAACGTAAGCGAACGTTAAGCGAAGGGTGAATTGGTTAGCCACTACAGGCACTCCCACACATAGTATAATGTGCTCATGAAGAGACTGTGGCACAGACACCGTGGGCGAGCGCTAGTATTCTACGTAACCCTGGTTCTTGCCCTGCTCATTCTAGTCGTCCCCTATCTCATACCGCTGCGCCAAGATCATGCCGAGATGCCGGTCGAGGCCCTGACCAGTGAGAACGGCCGCTTTCTCGACATCAACGGCGTATCGATATACATCGAAGAGGCCACTCCTCCTCTGCCGCGAGACACAATAGTGTTTCTACACGGATTTGGAGGTTCGACCTTCTCCTGGCGGCACAACGTCCCTTTCTTTGCCAGCCATGGCTACAGGATTATCAGCCTCGATATGAAGGGATTCGGCCTCTCCTATAAGGACTTCGAATCGGACTATTCACACCCTGCACAGGCCATTATCGTGGCTGAGGTGCTATCGGAGCTAGATGTTGAGCGGGCATATTTCGTGGGTCACAGCATGGGCACCAGCGTCATGCTGCACTTCGCCCATCTCTATCCCGATAGGGTAATCGGGTTGATAAGCGTGGCAGGTGCAGTCACTCTTCACGAGCGCTCATCCTTTCCGCACGTACTACTGCACATTGGCCCGTTCCGCAGGACGGGTGAGGTCTTCCTCACGCATTACATGACAAAGGAGCGTATAAACGCTATTCTCGCCAGTGCCCACCAGAAAGACACTGTCGCATCTGATACTCTCGATGGCTACTACAATCGCATAGTTAGCGGTCAATGGCAGCGATCTCTACTGGCAATGACGAGGGACATGCATAAGAACACCATTGCATTCCCTCTGGAAGACATCGCCCTTCCCACCATGATTCTGTGGGGTGAAAACGATAGCTGGATTACAATGGACGCCATAGCCCGGTGGAAGGGCAGAATGCCGCTATCCGAGTTTCAGGTAATCCCCGGTGCCGGACACCTGCCGATGGAAGAGCAACCCGAACTGTTCAACGACATGGTACTGAGCTTCCTCGGGTCCCGTTCAAAAGAGGAAGGTATACTATCATCCTGAGCCGGACTCCGTGGAAAACCAACCCACGAAAGGGTGCGACCGATGCCGTAGCGGTGATTGCCTCGAGCGGCGTCACGAACGTCGCTATGTCAGCCACTGTTCCAGTTACGACTCAATGCGTATATCGGCTTCTTCTCTGAGATCTCGGATCAGAAGCTGCATGGCTTGCTGCGCTTGCTCTCGTCTATCCTGTTCCAGTATCTCGATTATGTACGCCTTCATGTCCTCAAAGGCCGGCAATTCCTCGTCGGGATACCGCCGCACGTAATCCTCGTAAAAGTCCCTTGCTTCTTCCTCCGTGACCTCATCGACCGGCACTGCCGCAGTCAGGTACTTCTCAATCGATGCATGTTCACGATAGTCTTCGAGGTATTCATCGTAGGAGATGCCATACAGGTCCAGTTGCGCCTGGAAATCCTCAATCGTCCG
>PWZA01000051.1 GCA_003567655.1 Dehalococcoidia bacterium | reverse complement strand
TCTCCCTCACAACTCTTCAAGCGCATCATGGAGAACCCAGATAGCATGGAGGAAGAAAGCTTCCAGACAAAGATGAGACAGCTATATGCTGAGATCACGGCCTCTTCACCGGAGGTCATCGCAAGAATCAGCGAACTGCCGCCTAGGATAAAGGTCGCGAAGAGGTTTCACGAAAACAACCTGCTTGTTTTCATCAAGAAGGGGTTGGGGCTCTTCACCAGAGGCATTATCGGCGACGGCAACAAACCTGAAGACCTCATCTTCGAGAGCACACTGCCGCTTATCGAGTGCACAAAGGAGGCAGAGGCGGTGCCTTTCAGCGACCTATTCTGGAACAGCTATTACAGCGTCAAGGAACTGCGCGAGGGGCCTGGTGTTGCTGCTAGCGAGATGAGCATTGAGAGAAAAGCCCTGAACAATCTCAACACACTGTTGCAGGCAAGAACGCCAGAACTGGAAGCCTACTACCCGTTCTTGAGGGAACTCCGGGAAGACATTCTGGAATACAAGACTCTGTCGGACTATACGTTACGCAGAATAGCCAATCTGAACTCAATGAGCACACAGAAAACGAAGATACAGAAGACCATGGATGAGATGCGGAAGATCCGCGACGAGCTCGGGACTGATTACCTGGATAAAGTGAAGGCCAGGCTGGGGCAGTTGGAGACGGAGGTCATAATAGCCGTTGAAAACATCACGGAGTAGATATGAGCGAAGAGCGATTGGACAAACTGATTGAAGACTTCAGCCACAAGAATGTCAACCTGTTCTTCCGAGATCGGTGTGAGGATTACGCCGAGACTCAGGAAGATCTGAGCCAGTATGATGACGAGAAGTTCAGCGATTTTCAGAAGGCGGGCGAAATCCGGTTTGGCGATGGCCAAAGACTGGTAGTAGCCACTTCACGAGTAAGTGGCGACCTCAGTGAACGTTCAGGTAAGAAGGCCCAGTACGAAAAGGCCAAGAAGGTCCTTAGAGAATTGACGATTTATGACGCCGGATTCTTCGTCTTCTTTGATGATGCGGGCAGTTTCCGGTTTAGCCTGGTGTATGGCCAGGCTGAAGGTACGAAGAGGTCCTGGAGTAACTTCCGCCGCTTCACCTATTATGTCAGCAGAGATCAGACGAACTGGACATTCCGGGGCAGAGTTGGGGGCTGTACTTTCTCCAGCCTGAACGTCATAAGAGACGCCTTCTCAGTCGAGAAGGTTACGAAGGACTTCTACAGGCAAATCGCAGACTGGTATTTTTGGGCAATACAGAGTGTTACGTTTCCCAAAGACGCTGAGGCTGAAGAGAATGGCAGAAACATAGCTGTCATCCGGCTTATCACGCGTCTCATCTTCATATGGTTCATGAAGCAAAGGAAATTGGTCTCGTCAGACCTGTTTGATAAAGAGACGGTAAGTGGTCTACTGGTGAGTCTGCATCCACAAGACACCACATACTACAAGGCTATTCTGCAGAACCTGTTCTTCGCGACGCTGAACACGAGGATCGATGAGAGGGAGTTCCGTTTCACTCGCTCCTACCACGGTAGGAACACCGACTACATGAACCACGGTATCTATCGCTACGAGGACTACTTCAAAAACCGGAAAGACATGTTAACGCTCTTCATGGACATTCCATTTCTAAATGGGGGGCTCTTCGATTGCCTCGATTGGTCTGCCAGGGAGAGCGGAACGCCTAGAGAGGTACGTTTTGACGGGTTCTCAGATAAGGACCTTGGTTTGTCCGTACCCAATTACCTGTTCTTCTCTGGTGAGACGGAGGCGGATCTGAATGCTGAGTACGGAACAAAAAACAAGAGATATCGCGTCCAGGGTTTGCTGAATGTCCTATCGGCCTACAACTTCACAATCGACGAGAATGACCCGATCGACCAGGAAGTGGCATTGGACCCCGAACTACTGGGCAAGGTGTTCGAAAACCTGCTGGCGAGCTTTAACCCAGAAACAGCCACCACCGCCCGCAAGTCCACCGGCAGTTACTATACACCGCGCGAAATCGTGGACTACATGGTGACACAGTCCCTGAGGCAATACTACAGAAACCATCTCCAAGATGTAGCTGATATCGATGATAAGCTGGAGGAGTTGCTGTCTCCTGTTACTGCCGATGAACCAGCAAATCCATTTGACCAGGACGGCTCGAGACGAATCGTCAGCTTAACCGAAGAGCTACGGATAGTAGACCCTGCGGTTGGGTCAGGTGCCTTTCCGATGGGCATACTGAACAAGCTGGTGGCCGTTCTGGCCAGGGTTGATCCGGACAATAGGCTATGGCAAGACGCACAGTTGAGGGTAGTGGAAGGAATGCCCGACCGTCTACTGAGGCAGAAGCTGATCGAACAGATCAACGAGCAGTTTTCGGAAAGAAGCTCCAACTATGGAAGGAAGCTCTATCTTATTCAGAAGTGCATATACGGCGTTGATATCCAGCAGATTGCCATAGAGATAGCGAAGCTGCGTTTCTTCATTGCCCTGCTAGTTGATGAGAGAATCGACAGGTCAAAGCCTAACTGGGGTATTGAGCCCCTCCCCAACCTTGATTTCAAGCTGATGCAGGGAAACAGCCTGATCTCAGAGTTCATGGGCATCAATCTGGACAGCGACGACGCGGGGGCCTACGGCAAACTGATAAAGGATGAGACCGAGGAGCTTATTTCGGAGTACAAGAACAAGAAGACCGACTATCAGTATGAGCCTGATAGAGTCAGAAGAGAAGTGCTAAAGCAGGATATTGACAAACTCATCGTCCGGATATTTGAGAGCAAACTGCAGAGCCAGAAAGCTGAGTATTTGGCCAAACTGAGAAACATAGAGCACAGATATGCCGACTTGCCGGACACTAGGCAGAGAGATGAGGCAGTGAGGAAGGACACCGCTACTCTGAATCGCAACTATGGATTCGACCTTGCCCAAGCAGAAAGACAGTTGAAAGAGTTCACCAGCGGGCTAAAGGTAAGACCGTTCTTTGCCTGGAATCTCTACTTTGCCGAGGTGTTTCAGGAGAAGGGCGGGTTTGATATCGTAATCGCCAACCCGCCGTACGGTTTTAGAAACGTCCTGACAGCTAAGGAAAAGGACTATTTCAGACGTGTGGAGAACATAGCCTTTTCGAGCGGTGATAGTGCGGAGTTATTCTCAAAGAAGAGCTTCAATGGGCTGGTGAGGATGAATGGAATTCTAACCTTCTTGATTCCTAAGAAGTCCCTGTACGGCGATGCATGGAGCGGCTTCAGAAGAGACCTCTGGGGCAAGTACAAGTTGACCTTCTTATTGGATGTGAGCAAGGCATTTGAGGGAGTTCTGTTTGAAGAAAGCGCTTTTGGCCTGGTGAAAGCGAGGCAAGATACAATGCTCAAACTATGCTATCTAGCAAAGTCGAACACAATCTGTGAGTTTACCAGCGCACCGAAAGAGACGGTATTCATGCCCAACAACACTGTACAAATGTACAAGGCTCTGTACCCCGGAAGCCTGTTTACGAAGATCATATGCCGGAGCACGGATGAGAAGCTAGTAGCAGGTGAGCTTGGCTTAGCCATAGGAACTGATTTCTTCTCTGACATCGAGACAGGCTACAAGCTCCTGAAAGGCATTGACGTCCAACGCTGGAGAATCAGACGGCATAGATACCTCGCAAATGCACATAAGCTGAACTGGAACGACGCCACAAAGTTTCTCGCTCCTAAGGTGATTGCACAGGTATTGTTAGCTCACATAGAGAATCCCCATCCGCACATTAAGATCACAGCCTGTCTCGATGATGAGGGAATCATCATAACAAATACGCTAACCGCGTTCCGCATTGACAGGCGCATCAACCCCAAATTCTGGCTAGCCTATCTGAATTCCTCATTCGTAGGCTGGTATGCCTACAACTACATTTACTCACGGGCTATCAGAACGATGCATTTCTACAACTTCTATATCCAGCAATTGCCCATTCCGAAGAGGATTATCGACAATACATCAGAACAGCTGCGATTCGTGGCCACTGTTGACGCGATGCTAGCCATCACCAAAGATAAGGATTATCTTTCCGATCCCGTCAAGCAGGCTGATGTCAAGGACCTGGAGCGCCAGCTTGACGAGATGGTCTATGAACTCTACGAATTGACCCCAGAGGAGATTGCAGTTGTGGAGGGCTCCCATCTACAAATACCGGCGTAGGTGCAGGGGTCAGGTCTTTAGTTTTGGTCTCTGCGGGAATCGGGGGACGCCATACCTGTTCCCGGTGACTGTGCGAACCGCCCTGAGCCTGCGCCTACCTCCAGATAAGGTCGGGGGCAAGCACATTGAAGAGGCCGTACACATTTCACATCCATAGCAGGAATAGCTTTGCCTGCCTCGTTGTCGTGCCAGGCGTCATATTCGCCTGCACAGTTCTCAAGAACCCGGTATGACATCCCGGCAAGTTATGTCGAGTAATCGATGCTATCTACTAGAATGAAATGACTCTGTCAGACTCGATAATCCATTCTGCCAGCTCGGGCATCTTCG
>PWZA01000182.1 GCA_003567655.1 Dehalococcoidia bacterium | reverse complement strand
AGGTGTTGTATACATGGCAGCGGCAACGACCGCCGGTCCACATCCCAGGCCGCCTGCACCCTCGGTAACAAGAAGCCGAGACCACAGCAGGTCGCGGTTCGTTGCGTTTACCGCCACCACCCTACCGTCGGTAGTGCCAGAATACACAATGCCTTCATGGCATGCAGTTCCAGACCATCCACCGGCTGCCTGACCCTGACCCGGGTAACACGAAACGAGGGTCGAGCTAAGAACCACAATTACGACGAGCACTGCTATCTTCGTCTTTTTCATCTTCACCGGAACCTAAGGTACGGGATCATATCCCCCTTCGCAAAAGGGGTTACACCGAACCACCCTCCTGACTGCAAGCCATGTTCCCCGGAGAAACCCGTATCTCCCTATCGCCTCGAAGGCATACTGAGAGCATGTAGGCTTAAAACGACAAACACTAGGGAGAACCCTAGATAACGTATTCTGGTACAGCTTTATCAGACCGAGAGCTAACCGCTTCATCATCTACTCTCCAGCAGTTGCGCCAGCGCTAGAAGATCAGTTACTGCCCTCTCCAAGCGGCGAAAATCGGCCTTGACTGCTACAGAACGCACGATGAACACGATATCCCAACCCGGCTTCAGGGATTGCGTCCTCATTATCTCCCTCAACAACCTCTTCAAGCGATTGCGCCGAACCGCCCCACCCACCTTCCTGGTCACAGAAAACCCGTACCGGCTTATAGCCAGGCCGTTGGGCATCGCCTTCATCACAAGCAAGCTGTTTGCCCATACTCTGCCTTGTCGGTAGACCAGTGTGTATTGTGCTCTCTTGGTTAAAGCTCGAGGCTCCCTCATAGGATGGGGTCAAACCGGAGTCAGCTTGTACCTTCCCTTAAGACGCCTTGCCCTGAGCACTCTTCTACCACCCTTGGTGGCCATTCGAGCCCGGAAACCCAGGCTGCGCTTCCGGGGAATTCTCTTCGGCTGATAAGTACGCTTTGGCATCCTCTAAACCGCCGGCCGGGACAGGCCCACGCCTCCTGTCTTCCAAATATGCGTCGGTGCATACGGCAGCATAGCCAGATAACGGGCTCTCTTTATCGAATGTGCCAGTCTCCTCTGATGTTTTGCACAGCTCTTGCTTCTCCGACGCGACACAATCTTACCCTGACTTGATATATAGCGAGACAGGACAGAAACATCCTTGTAATCGATCTTCACGTTCCCCTTGCAGAACGGACAGAACGCCGGCCTGCGCGAGTACCCCCTCGTCCTTCTTACTCTTCTGGTTTCAGCCAAATTTCCCTCTCCTTCACTCTAGTCGAACGGCAAGTCCTCGGGTTCCAGCTCCCCCTCCTCTGAAACGGCAGCCGCACCCGCTCTGTCAAGGAAGATCACCCGATTCGCCGATACTTCAAGGTTAGTCCGCATCTGGCCATCCTGCCCCTCCCAACTACGGGAGTGCAACCGTCCTTCAACATAGACCCGCTTACCCTTGGACAGGTATTGGTTGCAGCTTTCGGCTTGCCTGCCCCATACGCTAACCCTGAACCACTCAGTCTCTTCTCTTCTCTCGCCATCAGAGGCAAGATACCGATAGTTTGTAGCCATACGAAAGGAGGTAACGGCTTTGCCGTTGGGCGTGTACCTCATCTCCGGGTCACTCCCCACGTTCCCAATAAGCATTATCTTATTCAAGCTCGCCATGTCAATCACCCAGCTTTACCACAAGATACCGCAGAACATCCCCCGAAGCACTCATCTCCGCCTCCAGTTCCTTCACCGGTTTCGGATCCAGCTTGAAGCGGGCCAGAACATAATCCGCCTCCATAAACTTGTTTACGGGATAGGCGAGCTTTCTCCTGCCCCAGTTCTTTATCTCTTCTACCTCTCCGCCACGACCGCTAATGGACTGAGTCACCTTCTCTATGATTCCCGATAAGCCCTCTTCACCCAACTCAGGGTTGATTATAGCTACCAACTCATAATCGCGCATAACCCAGTCATTATATCATAGGGGGCAAAATGACAACAAGAAGAGTGTTCCTCTGCTCGAACCAGCACGGTTCCGCGTTATCTGTGCACCGACCGCTGCAACGTCCGCAAGCTAGAATGTGAATGGGGCCGGTGCTATAATGCCACCAATGAAGGTATCCGAATTGGGAGAGTTCGGCCTCATCGAGCTAATACACACCAGTATCGCCAGACGCTGTGACATGAGAAGCACCGCTTGGCAGGAGGTTATAGTCGGTATCGGCGATGATGCCGCTGCCTGGCAGAGCGCTGACGAGACCCAGTTAGCTACTACAGACACAATGGTTCAGGATATACACTTCAACCCGGACATCATCAGTTGGGAGGAACTGGGATGGAAAGCACTGGCGGTGAACCTGAGCGATATAGCCGCTATGGGCGGCATCCCCAAATACGCGCTGCTTTCACTCTCACTGCCCGGAGATCTCGATGTAGAAGCCATCTCTCAGTTCTGTGACGGCATGGTCGGTCTGGCCAAGCAGTTCGGAGTGGCCATGATCGGCGGCAATGTCTCGGCCTCGCCGAACGTGGTCATAACCCTGACGCTTATAGGCTGCTGCGAAGACGGCAGGATGCTGAGGCGATCCACAGCTTCACCAGGTGAACTGATAGCCGTCACCGGTTGCCTGGGGACATCGGCGGCCGGATTGGAGATGCTGAGCAGCAAAGCCGTTCCGGACCGTGAAACGGCCACTGTATTGAGGCAATCCCATGTGAAGCCCACGCCGAGGATAGCGGAAGGGCAGATCCTGGTCGAACAAGGGGTGAAAACCGCCATAGACATAAGCGACGGGCTTGTTAACGACCTGGACCATGTGTGTCAGTCGAGCAGAGTGAACGCTCGCATAGAGGCAGAACTGTTGCCGGTGCACAGTGCGGTCGCAGTCCTCTTCCCTAACCATCTAGACCTGGCTCTGTGCGGCGGGGAGGATTACGAGCTCCTCTTCACCGCGGATGAGGCCACAACAGCCCGGGTCAAGCTGGCCCTTGCTTGCCCGGTGACTGTAATCGGCAAAATTACCGAAGAGAAACCGGCAACCCGAGTGACCGTAGTGAACACACAG
The DNA here is from genome assembly GCA_003567655.1 of Dehalococcoidia bacterium. GTDB lineage: Bacteria > Chloroflexota > Dehalococcoidia > GIF9 > AB-539-J10 > RBG-13-51-36. Next base: position 15,376 of record PWZA01000182.1, on the reverse strand, counting down.
GGAGAACTCATAACCTGTAGCAAGGGTGGATGGGAACACTTCAGAAATGAATTCGCTAACACTGGCTTCACACAGCCCTGAACAGACTCAGCTTCTGGGAAAGTATCTGGGAGAGATGGCGCGACCTGCTGACGTCTTTCTTCTCACAGGTGAGTTGGGAACAGGTAAGACTTGCCTGGTCCAGGGCATAGCCCACGGCCTTGCTATAGAGGAATATGCCTTCAGCCCCTCATTCGTCATCGTTAGAGAGTATAATGGCAGGCTTCCTCTATACCACGTTGATCTATACCGTCTCGATCAGATCCATGAAATAGCAGGGCTGGGACTCGAAGAGTATCTCTACGGCGAGGGTGTCTGTGTCGTGGAATGGGCTGAGAAAGGGCTGCAGATAGTGCCCCCGGATAGCCTGCTTCTCTCTCTGCACTACAGCCCGGACTGCGAGTCCGCCCGATCGATCTCGATCAGGGCACAGGGGGCACGCTACCTTCAGTTGATCGGAGAACTGAAAGGGAAAGAGGGGCTCTGATAAGATATGCATATGTCGGGTTCGTCGGCTCCTGCACCCGGGGTTTCAGCCTGCGTGTGCGCCTACTGCGCGCCGGCATCCTACATGCCACATTTGGAGACCGGACACTAAGATGGAACTAGCTATAGATACCTCATCCAATACAGCTAGTGTCACACTATCGCGCAAGGGTGAGATATCGACCTCTCTAACCTGGCAGACAGCGCAAAACCACACAACAGAACTGCTCCCGAATCTAACCTTCCTTTTGCGGCGGGCCGGTGCCGAAATAAGTTCTTTGGAGGCAATCATCGTAGCGAGGGGGCCGGGGAGCTTCAATGGACTTCGAGTGGGAATCAGCACAGCCAAGGGGTTAGCTATCGTCTTGACTGTTCCCCTGCTCGGGGTAAATGCCCTGGAGGCTGAAGCCTATCCGTTTGCTTTCACCAAACTCCCTCTGCGACCCATTCAGAGGGCCGGCCGTGACGAGATAGCTACTGCCCTCTACCGCCAGGAGGGTGATAGCTGGCAATGTCTGGAGGCGACAAATCTGACCACAGTGGAGAGCATGTGTCGCCGCACAGGGCACAAGACTCTGTTCTGCGGCGACATACCCACCGACATCATAGACGCCATCAGACAACAGCTCGGCAAGAAAGCCATAATCTCCGGGAGCAACACTTCGTTCCGCGCCCGCACCCTGGCTTTGTTGGGTTGGCGAAAGCTTAGCGATGGAGAACGAGATGACCCGATTACTCTCCAGCCTTTATACCTCCGCCCGCCTCACATAACCAAGCCCAAAACTAAGGTACCGCCGTTCATCACCACAACTGAAACAAGGGAGACCAGGACATGAAACCGGCCAGATCAAACATCGAGTACACAATAAGGTTCTGTTTTGCCTGTGGCAAGGACAATCCGATCGGCCTGAAGCTGAGACCTGTGTTTGACGGAGAAAGCGCCACCGCTGAGTTCACTCCGGGGCAGTTTCATCAGGGCTGGAACGAGGCTACCCACGGCGGCATCCTTTACACTCTACTCGACGAACTAGCTTTCTACGCCATGCTGTGCCGCGGGGTTGAATTCAGTGTCACCGGCAAGAGCGAGATTAAGTTCAAACAGATGGCGCCCACCGGCCAACCCATTAGGGCCTCCAGCCGGGTAACAAAGGTGACAAGCAGGCTGGTCGAGGCCAGGTCTGTGCTCACTCTAGAGGATGATACAGTGATCGCCGAAGGCGATTTTCTCTACTACGTCTGGAGATGGTCAAACAGCGCAGTCCTTTGGGACATGGACGGCGTAATCTTTGATTCCGGCGACCTTCACTATGCCGCCTGGCAAGAGACTTTTGCCAGACGGGGGATAACCTTCACCAGGGAGGATTTTACCGGACTATTCGGCGCGCGAAACGACTTGATAATCAGCACCGTCATGGGTACGGACCTCAGCGCAGAGGATATAGAAACACTGGCACAACAGAAGGAAGAGATTTTCCGATGTAAGGCTAGCGGGAACATCAAGTCGTTTGCCGGGGCAATACGGTTACTGAAGATCATTAAACAGGGGAATTTCAAGCTGGGTCTTGTCTCCTCAACGCCTAAGGAGAACATAGACCTGATCATTGACGAACTGGGTCTAGAAGGGCTTTTTGACTGCATCGTCTTCGGTCAAGAGGTAGCGGAAAGCAAACCCAGCCCCCAGATCTGTCTTCTAGCCGCCGAGAGGCTGGGAGTGTCACCGAGCGATTGCCTGGTAATCGAAGACTCTCCCCTGGGGATCAAAGCCGCCAAGAGCGCAGGCATGAGATGCCTTGCCGTAGCAAGCACACATGAGCGACAGGAGCTTGAGGAAGCTGACAAAGTGGTGGGCAGACTGGCAGACGTGGACTTGATCACACTGCTGATAAGGGTTTAGAAAGGAGTGTTTATACAAAATGGAGAATAGCCTGGTACTCGTCAAACCTGATGGCGTACAAAGGGGGTTGACCGGGGAGATCATCTCCCGAATGGAACGGAAGGGGCTTAAGATCGTGGGTATGAAGATGCTGCAAATGGATGAAGCTCTGGCCCGGCGGCACTACGCAATCCATGAAGGGAAGGCATTTTTCGACGACCTGGTAAGTTTCATCATATCCGGTCCGATAGTGGCTATCGTCTTCCAGGGCAAGAACGCCGTGGAGATAGTACGGCAGATAGTGGGCGCAACCGACCCTGCAAAAGCCGACGCCGGAACCATCAGGGGTGACTTCGGTGTTGATATCGGGCACAACCTTGTGCATGGCTCGGATTCGCTGGACAATGCCTCAAACGAAGTAGATTTGTTCTTCTCAAGGGAAGAGATCCTCGCCTACAAGCGAGACCTCGACAGATGGGTCTACTGAATTCTAACCACCGGAATCGCCTTGCCCCACAATCTGTCCAGTTCATAGTACTCCCTCTCCGGGGGGGCGAATATATGCACAATGACCGAACCGAAGTCAATTAGCATCCAACCCGAGTCGGGTTCACCTTCGTTATGATGGGGTAAGACACCCTTTTTCTTCAGTATTTCAGCAATATCCCGCCAGATAGCTTCAATGTGCCTTTTGTTATCTCCGGTGCAGATCACGAAGTAGTCGGCAAAAGAGCACAAGGCTCTAATATCCAGCAGGACAATATCCCTCGCTTGCTGCTCAGATGCAAGCTCGGTAGCCAGACGCGCTATTTCCTCTGCTTCCAGAAAGCCGATAACCTCCTCTTGTATTATATCATCTACGGCAGAAACCGGCCATGGGCCCATAGGACTATGGACTCTCTACGCAGGGCGCTTTGCAGCTAACTACAACCCCGCTCTCAGGTCGCCCCACAGGTTACGTTGAACCATCGTTTTTCAATCTGAAGCACAAGTGCTATAATGAGCACTGAGGTAATAGATATATGCAGGCGAGATGGTGGCGTAGCGGCTTCTTCTATATGCTGCTTCTGGTAGCAATAGTAGCCCTCGTATTTGCTTTCGTGCCCAGGGAAAGGCCGGAGGAGTTATCGCTGGGTGAGTTTGTCGAGAAAGCCAAGCCCACACCGGTAAACGGAGAGGTGGTGCTGCAGATGGACACTATCAGGCAAGATGGAGACACTCTCATAGGCCTGAAGGACAAAGAGCCCAAGTTCAAAGCAGCGTTTGTGGGCAGTACCACAGAACTGCGCGATTACCTGGAAAAGGAAGGGGTGGTCGTGGGGCCGGGAGGAATAGACATTGACGTTGAAGAGGGAGGCGTTGATTGGGGCATTATCGCCTTACAGGTCATCGTGCCCATCGTCCTTCTGGGAGCGTTGTTCTACTTCCTGTTCTTTCGGGCTGCCCGTGGCGCCGGCACACAGGCTTTCAACTTCAGCAAGAGCCGCGCAAGATTGGCCCTGGAGAATCGCTCGACTGTGACCTTCGCCGACGTAGCCGGAGCGGAAGAGGCCAAAGAGGAGGTGCAGGAGATAGTGGAATTCCTCAAGGCACCTCAGAAGTTTCAGGCACTGGGCGGACGCATACCTCGAGGGATACTGCTGGTCGGGCCGCCGGGAACAGGTAAGACCCTGCTGGCGAAAGCCATAGCCGGAGAAGCAAAGGTTCCCTTTTACTCCATTAGCGGGAGCGAGTTTGTGGAGATGTTTGTCGGCGTGGGGGCCGCCAGGGTCAGGGATCTGTTTGAGCAGGCCAAGCGTAACTCACCATGCCTTATATTCATCGATGAGATCGACGCCGTAGGTCGGCATCGCGGTGCAGGCTTAGGAGGAGGGCACGACGAGAGGGAGCAGACGCTGAATCAGATCCTGGCCGAGATGGATGGATTCGACACCAGCGTAAACATCATCGTCATGGCCGCAACCAACCGCCCGGACATACTCGATCCGGCGTTGCTGCGTCCCGGTCGGTTCGACCGCCACATAGTCATCGACCTGCCCGACATAAGAGGGCGCAAAGCTATTCTGGAAGTACATGGCAAAGGCAAGCCACTGGCCAAAGAAGCAAACCTGGAAACCGTCGCTAAGGGAACGCCCGGATTCAGCGGGGCTGACCTGGCCAATCTTATCAACGAGGCAGCGATCCTGGCCGCCCGGCGCAATCGCAAGGACATAACACTGAAGGAACTGGAGGATGCTGCCGATCGTACGATGGCCGGGCCCGAACGAAAGAGCCGCGTAATCAGCCCCAGAGAGAAGGAGATAATCGCCTATCACGAAAGCGGGCATGCACTGACCGCCAGGATGCTGCCGAATGCCGACCCGGTACACAAGATTTCGGTTGTCGCGCGGGGTATGGCTGGCGGCTGGACACGCTTCCTGCCGACCGAAGACCGTTATCTATGGACCAAGTCACAGTTTAACGACAGACTGGCCGTCAGCCTCGGTGGACGGGTTGCCGAGGAGATTATCTTCGGGGAGATGAGTACGGGTGGGCAAAACGATCTGGAGCAGGCAACGAAGCTGGCGAGAAAGATGGTAGTCGAGTACGGCATGAGCGAGAAGCTGGGACCACGCACATTCGGGCAGAAGCAGGAACTCGTATTCCTCGGCCGCGAGATCAGCGAGCACAAAGACTACGGCGATAAGATAGCAGATGCAATCGATGAAGAGGTACACAACCTTATCCAGCGGGCATATAATACGACCAAGAAGACTCTGACTGCCAATAAAGCTAAGCTGAAACAATTATCGGAAGAGCTTATGACCCATGAGACGCTGGATGAGGATCAGCTAAACAGAATATTCGAAGGCCTGACGCCACAGCCGACCTCCGGCTGAGCCAGGGACACATTATCGAGGTGAACTGGCTTCCCTGCTTGTCGCTGGCTGCAGTTCTCCGCACAACCCGGCAGGAACCTGACAGGGATCCGCCTCCAGCGCGCTACACTAACTTGCGATTCCGAGCAAGGCCGTAACTAACCCTGACAAGGCAAGCCTGCAAACACTATGACCAGGCCCACGGCAATCATCGTGACACCCAAAGCTAGGAGACCAATCAGCAGTTTCCTACTCATAATGCGCATTCTTATGCCAACGCCACAGCACAGGCAAGCCCTGCAGCACAGAGCGGCCAGAACTCGGGTGTCACGGCCAAGCATGGATCATCGCGAAACGGGGACTGTGAACGAAAACCGACTGCCCTTTCCAAGCTCGCTCCGTGCCACGATATGCCCGCCGTGGGCCTCCACCAGACGCTTGGCGATGGTGAGCCCAAGTCCGCTGCCTCCGGTAGCCCTTGCGCGTGACCTATCCACTCTATAGAATCGCTCAAAGATATTGGGTATGTCCTGAGCAGGAATACCTTCTCCGGTATCCGATACGCTGATCTCCACCCAATCACCCAGGCCGGAAGCGGCAACGGCTACAGCGCCTCCCTTACCGGTATGAGCCACAGCATTTTCAAGAAGATTATGCATCACCTGGCTGATTCTTTGCCAGTCGACCTCGACAGCAGGTAGCGCTTCGGGCATCTCAAGGGACAGAGAGACACCCTTTGCTGTCGCCTGGGGCTGCAAGGAGGCCCCCGCCTGCCTTATCAAATCACCCACATCCTCCTTCTGGTAAACGAGCTTCAGTTCACCGGCCTCGGCGAGGCTCAAATCTTGAAGCTCATCAACCAGTCGTGAAAGAAGTGTCGCTTCTTCATTGAGCGAGCGAATGACAGCGGCATCCGGCTCCATAACTCCGTCGTGAATTGCCTCAAGATATCCCTGGATATTGGAAAGGGGGGTTCTTAGCTCGTGGGCAACATCGGCCACCAGATTGCGCCGCAGCCGCTCAGCATGCTCAAGGTCACCGGCCATGGCATTGAACGCCTGCGCCAGTACCCGCACTTCGCCCCTCTCTTCGAGCTGCACCCGCTGAGACAGGTCGCCGCTGCCGAATCGCCGCGCAGTTGCCGCCAGGGCTCCAATGGGCGAGGACATCCTCCGCGACAAAACGAAGGTCAACACCAGGGCGATGCCGGCCGCCAGCAAGCCACCCCAGATCAGAAAGCGGCTCATCGCTTCACCGAGAGTTCGGGGTGAAGCGGCATCATCTCCGGCCAAAGGTTCAGATCCCAGGTAGAGTGTTACGGTGATCGCCTCCTCACCATCTTCGGAGAACACTACGAAGTAATTGCCCGCAATCTTGTCTGCTGGCTCCGGCCGATACTGCTGCCCTACGGGCACCTCTTTCTTCGAGTCAGCTATCACTGTACCGGCCAGGTTGGTCAATATGATTCGTTTTCCAGATTCAGCGGATATGTTGCCAGCCACGGCCTGAACACCCTCCCAGCTGCCTTGACTATGGTAGTGGTCCGCTAACCGGTCTTGCGTCTCAATAATGTGAATCTGCTCTCGTAGCTCTTCATAGCGTTCGATCTCCCCGGCGATGCTCCGGCTGACAAAGAGGTAGATAGTGCCGATGGTAACCGCAATAACCAGCGCGAAGGATATGAGGAGTCGAAACCACAAACTGTATATCACTGCTCTCCCCCCACAAACTTGTAGCCAGCTCCATATACCGTCTTTATGTATTTGGGATGATTAGGGGTCGGTTCAATCTTGCGTCGCAGGTTAAGTATGTGAACGTCAATAGTGCGATCGAAACCGACGAAATCGTAACCCAAGGCCTTCTCAATAAGATCCCCCCGGCTGAAGACCCTATCCGGCTCTCTGGCGAGAACCCCGAGAAGCTTGAACTCGATATCGGTGAGAGCCAGCGGTGTGTCAGCAAGCCGCGCCTCACGCTTCGCGAAATTCATAGTCAGTTGACCAAGCTTTATCTCTACAGGACCGCGCTCTCCGGGAAGACGCCTGAGCACTGCTCGTACTCTGGCCGCCAGTTCCCCGGGGCTGAAAGGCTTTGTCACATAATCATCTGCCCCCGAGTCCAGCCCTATCAGTTTGTCATGATCAGTGGTCTTTGCGGTAAGCATGATAATAGGCACATCGGACTCATGCCTGAGAGTGCGGCACACTTCGAGCCCGTTAAGGTCAGGCAACATCAGGTCGAGAACGATGAGATCGGGGTCGCTCTCCCGAGCTACTCGCAGTGCCTCCACACCGTCATACGCAGTAAGAACAGTGTAGCCGTCTCTGCTCAAGTAGACCTTGACCAGTTCAACAGTCTTGACATCGTCATCGACTACGAGAACCCTCTTCTCTACCACCTTCAGTCTCCCGATGCTCCTCTCATGTTATAACAGAAATGTTAACAAATTGTTAATCATAGGAGGTTTACTATACCCAACCCAGGGTGGTTACCTGTCGGCATATCAATGGCTGCCTGCCGAGTATCTTTCGATTGACATGATTGTATACGGGGGTCTATAATCCTGTTTTGAAAGCAATATAAGACATGGATACACGACCATCACCTGATCCAGACCATAGACAGCGGCGACAAATTCCCATTGTCGTCCGATGGTGGTGGGGCTTGCCCTAGTACAGGCCTCTGATTGAGGCGTATGCGCCCCACGTCGCACCGGACGTGGGGCTTTTTATGTGTTAGGAACATGAGCGAAGATATTCACCAGAAGCGGGCTACGGAGACTCTGGATGAGGACACATTCAGAGAACTGCTGGAGGAAAAGCGGTATAGGACGCTGCACCGGAGACTCCTGAATGTCGAGCCCTCCGACATCGCCTACCTGCTCACCACAGTGGAGGGAGACAGAGCCGTGATAGCTTTCCGCCTCCTCCCAAAGGACCTGGCTGTTGATGTCTTTGACGAGATGGATGGCGCCCTTCAGAACCGCCTCCTTGAGGCCTTCAGCGACCAAGCAGCAAGGACCCTTCTCGAGGCAATGCCCCCGGACGACCGGGCCGAACTCCTGGACGAGGTCCCCGCCAAGGTAGCACGAAGACTCATGCAGATACTCTCCCCGGACCAGAGACGCGTTACCATGCAGTTGCTGGGCTACGAGGAAGGAACCGCCGGGCGTGAGATGACTCCTCTCTTTGTCGACCTGCACGGCGACATGACCGTCGCTCAGGCACTGGAGAGAGTAAGAAGGCTGGCCATCAACCGTGAGACCGTATACGAGTGCTACGTAATGGACCGCCGACGTCACCTCATAGGCACTGTCTCTCTCAAGGACATGGTCATAGCCAATCCCGATGCCAGTGTGTCCGACATAATGAAGCCGGAACCTACCTTCGTATATACCTACGCCGATCGTGAAGAAGCAGCCAGGGAACTCCGTGAACACGACCTGCTGGCTATCCCCGTGGTGGATGCCGAACAGCGCCTCGTCGGTATCATCACCTATGACGACGTGGTCGACATCGTCGAGCAGGAGGCCACGGAAGATATATACCGCTTCGGTGCCGTGCCCGGTACCGAGCGAGGTTACTTCGCCAGCCGCATTCTCGGCGTCGTACGGAGGCGTGTCGTTTGGCTGTTCCTTCTTATCCTAGTCAATACGATTACCGGTAGTATCATCGCTGGCGAGGAAGCCTTGCTCGGGGATCTTCTGATACTGGCCGCCTTCATCCCCCTGCTAATCGGTACCGGCGGTAACGTGGGGGCACAATCGGCTACCGTCGTCATTCGCGGACTTGCTACCGGGGAGGTGAACCCGCGCCGGGCTCTGTACGTGGTCGTACGTGAGGTCGGGATAGGAGTTCTTCTAGGTATCATTTTGGGGGCGATCGCCCTGGGCTGGTCTCTGATGCTCAGCAGCGACTTGCGTGTAGCAGTTATTGTAAGCACTACCCTGCTTGCTATCTCAGTGATGGCAACACTTATAGGAGGATCTCTGCCATTTCTATTCCGCCGACTCAGGACCGACCCGGCCCTCGTATCCGCTCCTTTCATAACAACAGTGATGGATATATTCGGAGTGCTAGTTTACTTCGGGATTGCACACACGATTATACGACTCTTGGCATAGGTGATGTTAGAGATGCTGACCGACCAGGGGTTAATGAGGGACATCGGAGATGCCTGCTGCACATTGACAGGTCTGGCATTCTCCGAGTGGCAACGCTTGCCGCAATGGCAGAAGGAGACTTAAGATGACTGACAAGAGCGCTGACAAGCCGGAGAAAACAAGAGCGACGAGGCGGCTACGGAAGCTGCGAGGTTCCATCGCTGAAAAGGGTCTGGACGGTATTCTGATCTCACACCTGGACAATGTGCGCTACCTTTCAGGATTCACCGGCTCCGCAGCGTGGCTGGTCGTCTCAGAGAAGGAGGCCGTCCTCGCCACCGACTTCCGATATGTGGAGCAAGCCAGGGCCGAGTCACCCGACTTCTCCGTCATCCAGACCAAACGAGAGTTACGCGATTGGTTCCCCGGTCTTGTATCTGAAATGGGAATACGCAAGCTGGGCTTCGAGGCAGGTTTTGTGACCTATGATAGTCACAGCAAGCTCAGCGAGGCGTTAGGCAGCGCGGATAAGCATCTCGAGTTTGTTCCTACCACCGGCGTTATAGAGCATCTGCGCTCCATCAAAGAGCCCGAGGAACTGACGCTCATCACAAAGGCGGTGGAACTGGCTGATGCCGTATTTCAGCAAGCGCAGACGATCATCCGCCCCGGCATGACGGAGAAGCAGGCGGCCTGGGAGATCGAGAAATGCTATCGCGAAGCAGGTAGTGAAGGCGTCGCTTTCGAGATCATAGTCGCTTCCGGCCCCAATGCAGCGCTTCCTCACGCCCATCCAACAGAGAGGAAGATAGACTCGGGCGAGCCAGTGGTCATTGATATGGGAGCGAGGATCGGCGGCTATTGCAGCGATCTGACGCGCACCGTGTTCCTGGGTGGACCGGACGATGCCATGCAGAAGGTCTATGACATAGTTCTCAAGGCACAGATCGCTGCCATTGAGGGGGTACGGTCAGGCATGGAAGCTGCGCAGGCGGACGATCTGGCAAGAAGTATAATTGCACAGGCCGGCTACGGAGACAACTTCGGACACGGCCTGGGACATGGTGTCGGACTGGCAGTGCACGAACTGCCGACGGTGGGTCCGGGTTCTACCGGAGCGCTCTCAGACGGCATGGTTTTCACCATAGAGCCGGGAATCTACCTGCCCGGACAGGGTGGTGTCAGAATCGAGGACATCGTAGTCCTGGAGAATGACAGGGCGAGAATACTGACCACGGCAAGCAAGGAATCGTCGATTTCAACTATATAACGGAGAGGAATGATATCACATGATTGATGCCGGAGAACTGAGAAAGGGAGCCGCCATAGAGCTGGATGGCGGGATATACACAGTCATCGAATACCAGCACGTGAAGATGCAGCAGAGGCAACCTGTGATAAAACTCAAGCTCCGCGATGCCCGCACAGGGAACGTCGCCGAGCGCAATCTTCAGTCCGGGGACAAGGTTACCCCCGTGTTCCTGGAGCACCGCCCCGTCCAGTACATGTACAATGACGGCGACCTCTACCATTTCATGGACAATGAGAGCTACGACCAGATCATGCTGACCGCTTCTCAGATCGGGGAGGGCATAGCTTATCTCAAGGAGGGCATGGTACTGGAGCTTCTGACCGCTAAAGGAGAGACAGTGGCTGTGGAGATGCCTATCTCCGTTGAGCTTCAGGTTACTGAGACAGACCCCGGCTTCAAGGGAGACAGGGCTACAGCCGGCACCAAGGCAGCCAGGCTGGAAACCGGGGCAACCGTCCAGGTTCCGCTCTTTATCAACACGGGCGACGTCATCAGAGTAAACACCCGCAGCGGAGAATACCAGGAAAAGGCGGGCTAACAGCGACAGAAAGTCGCTTCCTCAGCAGTACCCCGGCTCCTGAAGCAGCGCCCATCGGCACCAGCCGATGCCCGAGTTGAACGCGGTTCGCTTTCGATCTGCTATAATCAGGCGTGGTTCACGGAGGCAGAGATAACCGGTTGATAAAGGCCGACCTTCACATCCACACCTGCTACTCTATCGACTGTTTCACGTCTCTGGATGCGATAGTCGAGCGCTGTCTGCTGGTTGGGATAGGCTGTGTCGCGGTGGCTGACCACAATACGATTGAGGGAGCTCTGAAGCTGAGGGCACTGGCGCCGTTCAAGGTAATCGTCGCTGAGGAAGTGCAGACGCCCGAAGGCGAGATAATGGGGCTTTTTCTCAGCGAGAGAGTGCCGCCTGGGCTGTCTCCTCAGGAGACGATAACACGGATCAGGAGCCAGGGCGGCCTTGTCGGCATTCCGCATCCGTTCGGCAGGACGCTGTCTCCGAACTCCAACAACCTGACCTCAGCCGAGGTCCTGTCACAGGTCGACATCATAGAAGCATACAATTCGCGCACTCCGTTATCACGCAACAATATCTCAGCACAACGACTAGCGGTCGAACAAGGAAAGGCCGCCAGTGCCGGCAGCGACGCACACACGGCAGACGAAATCGGCCGGGCATACGTGGAGATGCCCGAGTTCGAAGGCCCTGCCGACTTCCTGAATGCGCTGGCCCGGGGATGTATACACGGGCAGAAATCGGGTTACACGGTGCACTTCTTCAGCACCTGGGCCAGGATCAGAAAGACTGTATTCGGTGATACTGCGCGGAATCAGCCCTGAGCAGGGCGCTACTCCCGCCTACCGGTCTCACGGAAGATCCAGGCGAAGGTGACGATAGCGATAACCGAGACGACGATGACAGCGATCAATCCCGCTTTGCCCAGACCAGCGAGGCGTTCACCGGCGGCATAGACTGCCGCATCTGCCGCTGTCCTACCCAGCAATCCAGCTATCATCCTACCGCAAGAGGCCAGAGAAAGCCTCAGCACCCGACCCCCTGGCCATCGAAACGCGATGCCGGGATCGAACCGCAGACATCATCAGCCGCACCAAAGCAGGCCTCAACTGCCGCCTTCCTTTTTGGCCGGCTTGCTCAGGATCTCGTCGATTATGCCATACTCTACGGCCTGTTCAGCACTAAGGTAGAAATCCCTGTCTGTATCGTGTGCAACCTTATCCAGCGGCTGACCAGTATGCTCCACTATGATCTTGCGTATTAAGTCCTGCATACGCATGATCTCCCGAGCAGCGATCTCAATATCGGCAGCCTGCCCCTGAGCACCGCCAACTGCCTGGTGGAGATGTATAGTGGAATTCGGTAGAGCATACCTCTTACCTTTGGTTCCGGCACACAACAGAAGAGTGCCCATGCTGGCGGCCAAACCTACACATATGGTGGAGACCGGGCAACGGAGAATCTGCATGGTATCGTATATGGCCAGACCCGCGCTGATGATGCCTCCCGGACAGTGGACATAGAGGTTTATGTCCTTGTCCGGATCCTCTCTCTCCAGGTAAAGGAGTTGAGCGATTATCAGATTGGATACCTGGTCATTAATGGGAGTGCCCAGAAACACGATCCTCTCCCTGAGCAGAAGCGAGTATATATCGAAGATACGCTCACCCCGAGCACCAGTCTCGGTCACGGTAGGGATTATCACCTGAGATCTCGTTTCCATCATTCCTCCTTTGTCTTAACCTCGACACCGCCGAGGGCTATTTCCAGTAATCGGTCTATCGTCTTCTGCGTACGCAACGACTGTTCAAGCGATTGCCTGATCTGGGGATGCGAGAAGAACTGCGCTGCCTTCTCCTTATCTTCAGCACCGCCGGAAATCTCACTCACCTTATTATCCACCTCTGAGGACTCGATTTCAATCTTCTCGTCCTGTGCCAGCTGCTCCAGGACAAGCCCCTGAATCAACCGCCTATTAGCTATAGGACGCAGCTCTTCCCTGATCTGCTCCTCAGACTTGTTGCTCGTACTAAGGTAATCCGCTACCTCCCTGAAACCCATGCGTTGCGCCTCATCTCTGAGGAGTCCGTTAATCTCCTCCTCAACAAGCACGGGCGGATAGTCCACCTCACTCATCTCAACCAGAGCATCAAGCGCCTTCTGCTTCAACTCGGAACGATTTCGGGCCTCAGCCTCGTCCTGTAGATCAGCAGCAACCTTCTTCTTCATAGCAGCGAGGTCATCATAGCCGGCACTCCGCGCCAGATCATCGCTTAAGTCCGGCAGATGCTTTTCCTTGACCTCGGTGACGGTAACACTGAATGAGCCATCTTTGCCGCGAACCTCTTCTACAGGATAGTCATCAGGAATAGCCAGACTGAAGGCTATCTCCTTGTTCTTCTCAGCCCCCTGCAACCGGGAGGCAAAGCCGGGCACGGGCGCCAGTGAGTCCTTGTCCACCTCATACTGTATGGCCTTATGACTAAGCCAGGGTTCACCGTCGGCACTCGCCTCAACATCTATCGTAACCAGATCACCCTCTTCCGCAGGTCGATCCACAGGGACCCATGTTCCCTGTCTTTCCCGGAATCTCTCGAGAGCAGCGGTAACATCCTGCTGCTTGATCTCAACTGCCGGCGCGGGCTCCAGACTGATGCTATGGTAGTCACCGAGCTTGATCTCAGGCCTGAGAGACACCGTTGCTTTGAAAACGAGCGGCTCGGTTTGGGTGATCTCTACTTCCGGCCTGGCGATAGGTTCCAGCCCCTCAGACTCGATCGCCTGACTATAGAGTTGCGGTATCAGATGCTCGTACGCCTCTTCAAGCAGACCCTGTCTTCCAACGTGTTGCATCAAAATGGCTTTCGGTGCTTTTCCCTTACGGAAGCCGGGTACCGAAACCTCTTTCACAAGGTGACGATAGGCCGCGTCCATCGACTCATCCAATTCCCCCTCCTCAGCCTCAACAGTGAGGACTGCCCGGCAGCTCTCCAGATTCTCTCTGCTAACCTTCATACGCCGTGCTCCTTCTCATCTTGCCTCACGATCTCGTGCTTCAGCCTGAGGTTGAGTTCATCGAGCTGACTCGTATCGACACAGGAAGGGCTGCCCAGCATGACATCCACGGCGTTCTGGTTCTTCGGAAATGCTATGACCTCCCTGATGCTCTGCTCGCCGGCAAAAAGCATAACCAGGCGGTCCAGACCTATGGCTATTCCGCCGTGGGGCGGCGCCCCGTATTCCAGTGCCTCTAGAAGACCCGAAAAGCGGCTCCCCGTCTCTTCCTTGGTGTAACCGAGGAGACTGAATATCCTCTCCTGAAGCCCACGATTGTGAACCCTGATGCTGCCGCTGCCCAATTCACAGCCGTTGCATACGACGTCATAGTGCTGGCCGTAGACCCGTGCCGGCTCCGTCTCCAAGAACTGCAGATCTTCCTCCCGGGGCGCGGTAAACGGATGGTGCATGCTGTCCCACTGTCCGGCCGTTTCGCTCCACTCAAGCAGCGGGAAGTCGATCACGAATGAGAAGGCCAGCAGTGCGGGATCGGCCAGGTTGAGCCGTCGTGCCATCTCACGACGTAGCTCGTCGAGCGTCCTGTTCACCACATCCGGCCTGTCTGCCACCAGGAGCAGAAGAGCACCCGGCTCTGCTTCAAATCTAGCGGCCATCTCCTCCAGATGGCGAGGAGCGAGGTATTTAGCAGCCGCAGACCTGACCCCTTCCGGGTTCAAGTCATCTCCTGTGAAGGCCACGGTCGTGAGCCCTTTAGCTCCATACCCCTTGGCCAGACCGATCAGATCATCGAGTTGATGGCGGGTGTAATCACTACAGCCCGGAACACAAATCCCTTTCACCCTGCCACCACTGTCAAGCACGGAGCGGAAGACCTGGAAGTCGGTGGTGGCTGCGATGTCCGATACATCCCTGATCTCCATGCCGAACCTGATGTCGGGCTTGTCCGTGCCGTACCTGTCCATCGCTTCCACGTACGTGAGACGGGGAAAGGGTTTCAGCACGCGCATCTCAGGCCTGGTGGCCTCGACCAGTGAGACGAAGAGTTCCTCCATGAGATGCAGTATGTCGTTCATCTCGACGAAGCTCATCTCCAGGTCAAGCTGGGTATGCTCAGGCTGGCGGTCGGCACGCAGGTCCTCGTCCCTGAAGCATCGCGCTATCT
>PWZA01000123.1 GCA_003567655.1 Dehalococcoidia bacterium | reverse complement strand
CGGAAGCGAGATACCGCGCGACTGGAGGAAATCCCTGACACCGTCATAGCGCGGCTTGCCGTCAACATAGCGGAGGTAGTCGGACTCGATGTCAAACGGCCTGAATTCTTCATTATTGCGCTCAGCGCGTACTTGCAGGTACTCGTCAAACAGTTGCTTCCAGGCCTGAGCATGGATACTGGCAGTATCTGTGATCACACCATCGAGATCAAGGATTACGGCGTCGATTCCCTCGAGGTTCAACTCCTTTGTCTTCATCTGTCTAACTCCTATCTCTGCACTGTTCTTTCCCTCTGTCGCGACTCGTACCTCTATCCCGTTGCCCTGCACCACCGTGTGGTGTCAGAAGTGGCTCCGGCCGTCTCCGATAAACGCCCCAATCTAGTTCCGCTACATTCATGATACCATGTTTCTTAGAAGTGGAGCCGCGACCCAGGAGAGAATGCCTGCTGCAAGTGCGTACAGCAAAGCTACCGGCAGGTTCTTCCGGAGCACCGAGCCTTCCCTTCCGAGAAGACTACTGTGGTTAATACGGCTACTACATTATGAATGCTTATCATATTCCCCGCTGCACCGCCGACTGCCTGTAGGGCCAGAATGGAAGCTGGAAACAGCCCGACCTCCTCTGCAGTGCTCAACTAAAAAGCCCCGAACATGATATTCGATACAGTGTTGCTTCCCGATATGAAGATACCGACGACACCCACTAACGGAGCCATCAGATACCAAACGTTACCAGCCAAGCATTGTTACTTCCTCTTTACCGGGTAATATAAGAGCTTGCCATCAAAATAGGGGAGGATTTCAGCGGTATCTGTGACCAGACCATCAATGTAGAAGAGTACGGCTTGAATCTCCTTCAGGCTAGATTGCTTCATGTGCAGCTCCTTGACGGCTGTGCCGTTATCGTTTTGTCTGTTCCTGCTCGGCTGCGGCAACGACCTGGATGAGCGGAAGCACGCTGTCGGGGTTCACAGAGATGGAGTCAATACCGGCCGCTACCAGGAAGGCAGCAAACTCCGGATCGTCGCTGGGCGCTTGCCCGCACAGACCCACTTTACGTTTCTTCTTGTGCGCCGAAGTTATTAGATCGGCGATGGCATTCTTTATCGCCTTGTGCTGCTCGGCAAAGAGGAAGGCCAGTTCTGAGGAATCGCGGTCTACCCCCAGGACAAGCTGAGTAAGATCATTTGAGCCGATGGAGAAGCCGTCGAAGTGCTCGCAGAAATCCTCCGCCAGGATGATGTTGGATGGTAGCTCGGCCATCACATACAGTTGAAGTCCGTTCTTACCTCTCTCCAGCCCGTTCTTCGCCAGGACCTCTGAGACCTTCTCTGCCTCCTCCGGAGTACGACAGAAGGGG
This sequence comes from Dehalococcoidia bacterium, assembly GCA_003567655.1. Lineage (GTDB taxonomy): Bacteria > Chloroflexota > Dehalococcoidia > GIF9 > AB-539-J10 > RBG-13-51-36. The sequence continues at coordinate 3,235 of PWZA01000123.1, read as the reverse complement.
ATCATCACTATCACATTATCCAGTCCCATGACATCGCGCACCCGCCTTAGTGCCCGGCATTCCAGGACAAACCCCTCACGGTAGCGGTCGCTGTAATAGCGCGAGGCGCCCCGTAAGCCGAGCATGGGATTCTCCTCGTCAGCCTCGAACTGTTTCCCTCCAATGAGATTGGCGTATTCATTGGTTTTGAAGTCACTCATCCGCACGATTACCGGGTATGGGTAACGGGAAGCGGCGATCCTGGCGACACCCTGTGCCAGGTTATCCACAAAGTATTCTGTTTTGTCATCATATCTCCTGGTCAATTTCTCTATTTCTCGGCGAAGTCTGAGAAGCGAGAATCGGAATGGCAGAGAAAGGCTGTCGTCCGGACAGACAATCTCGAAGAGTTGGAGTACAACCTCATGAGAGGCGGGTACGTGATCGAGGTGGGCAAGGCGAGGCAGGCTTATCCGGCTGTATCAGGTTAGAGAGGAGGCAGGAGGATATATGAAGAGAGGAAAGAAGTCACCGAGGGTTGAGAACAGACTATGCCTGACAGTGCCCGAGGCGGCGGCAATGATGTGGTTTTTCAAGTGAGAGAAAACGAGAGCAAACTCGGTGATCTGAAGATCAGCCAAGGCAATCTGCATTGGGTACCTGCAGGTTGTAGTTTCGGATACACACTAGGGTGGAGCCAGCTAGACGAGATTGCCGAAGAGCAGGGCAAGAGAGAGAAATACACTTACTGAGATGCCCCGGGATAGTCAGCAGAATCACGATTGAGAATCTGAATACCATCGCCAGAGGCCGAGTAGAGGCCTGAGCCGATGTGCGGAGGCATCATCAGGAGATTGTCTCTCGTGACCACAGTGGGTACGTTGACCGGAGCTGAAGTCTAGTCTCACTAGAAGTGAACCGGGATTAACAGGAGAGGATAGTGGCCTATCATCCTGCACGTGATATGCATGTCAGCGGAATCTGTCCTAGATGCGGCCGAGGCGTAAGCGGTTGGCTCTCAATACCTGACCCTAAGACACACTACAGAAAAGAGCACCATGAGTGTATGGAATGCGGTTATGAGTATTTTAGCCAAGAGAGGCAGTTGACTCCAGAAGCGGCTGCAAAGCACAAAGGCAATCTCAGCCTTGTGCCCACCGCTGCCCGCTGTCGTAACTGTGCGAAGAGCATGGGGTTTCGCTCACGAAAGTGGGATGTCCCCAGTCGCAAGCACTTGTGGGGCTACGAACTCGAGTATGTCTGCTTTGAGTGTGGTTTCTGGTATGCGGAGGGCGCAAGCGGACTTACCCTTGAAGAGGTAAATCAGAGAAGGACTTGCAGGAATCTCCCGCCCTTGTCCGGTCTACTAGAAGAAGCACTTGATCAACATGAAGCAGGGTGAGACGACCATGCCGGAGACTCCCGATACTCAGGGCTACACAGGAGGTCTGGCCTCGGCTGAGTTGAAGCGGACCAATGCATCCCAGTTGATCTGGCCGTCGGTCACGAACCGCTCGCTGAACTCGATGGTAAACCTGTTGGCTATCTGGGCGTACTCCTCCTGGAATTCATCGTTCCTCTCTCGTGCTGAGTGCCCAAGGGGCCTGATTATCTTCAGGTACAGATCAGGGTTTCCGGATATGAACTCCCAGAATCTCTGCCCGCAGTACTTGAAGTAATCACCTCTGTCTGCTTTGACGTTCCTGCCATAGCAGCAACCGTTGACGGCGACGACGTGCAGATGGGAGTTGCCGGTGCGCAGCACTTGCCTGGCCTTTCGGAAGTCCTCCTGCATCTTTTTGATCTGGCTGCTATTTCCCCAGTTCGGGCCGGACTTTATCGCGACAATGTAGCGTATACCATCTCTGTTGAACTCAAGGTCTATCCCTTGAGTGGATGACTTCCATCCGTCAAACGCCTTCCGGTTGACGAAGACAGCCAGTCCTTCGAGGAAGTTACCGAATATGGTTTCTTCCTGAGAGGATAGATGAGCATCCAGGAGAATCCTCACCAGGTCTTGCGCGAGCAGGATGTTGCGCGCCCTGAATAGATACGGGTTCTTCCTTCGGAGGATGCTGGTTAGCTTGAGCTTCCTGAGACTATCCAGCCTGCCCGTGTGGAAGATGCCGATATTCTGCTCTACATATCGGCGGACTTCGCTTGTTCGGATCACTTCCATAAGGCCATCTGCCGTGAGTTGCTGCGATTAGCGGCTCTCCATCTCTCGATTGATTCGTGCGCCAGTTTTTGGTAGCTCTCCATCGCCTCTATGCCGACGTAGTGTCTGCCGAGGTCAAGGCAAGCAATAGCGGTTGTTCCTGAACCCATGAATGGGTCAAGTACCAGATCCTCTTCCTGCGTGAAAAGCTTGATGAACCAGGCAGGTAAGGAGACAGGAAACGATGCACTGTGACCTCGATTGGCACACTCAGTGGGGAGGTGCAACACATTGGTAGGGTAGACATACTGCTTTCCGAGCCAGTTCGAGACGTTCTTGCCGAAACCACTACCCACTCTGGATTCGTCTCGCCTGAGGTCTGTTGCACTCAGCTTCGATAGTCGCCTCTTGCTCCAATCACCTATCGGAACCATGACCGCTTCTTGGTACATCTTGAAGCTCTTCTGCTTGTTAAACTGCAGGCATCGTTCCCACGAATCTCTGAAACGGTTTGGCCACTTACCCGGGTAGCAGTTCTTCTTGCACCAGATGAACTCCTCCGTCCACAGCCACCCCTGCTTCTTCATCTCAAGTATCAACTCAATGACGTAGGTCTGGCGTTCGCCGTCTTCCGTTCGCTCCTTTATGTTCAGGACAAAAGTGCCGTCGTTCTTCAGCACTCGCTTCAGTTCGAGGGACAGCGGCAGGAACCAGTCTACGTACTCCGCTATGGGTATCCCTTTGTACGTGTTCTTCCGGTTATCGGCATACGGGGGCGATGTGAAGACCAGGTCGATGCAGCAGTCGGGAAGAGACCTCAGACAGGTCAACGCATCTCCCTGGATGATCCTGTCCAGCAAGGCAGTCATCTCAACCGTCATCGCGGTGACTCCGTTGACCTCTTGGTCGAAGTATATCACACTGTAGACATAGAAAACTGGGCTTGACGCCAGTCAGAAGCCCCGATCATGCGGCAAGTAGGCCGTACAGGATTCGAACCTGTGACACCCTGATTAAAAGTCAGGTGCTCTACCAGCTGAGCTAACGGCCCATGACTATATGAAGTATACCCAGACTACTTTCCTTCGATCAAGAGGT
>PWZA01000152.1 GCA_003567655.1 Dehalococcoidia bacterium | reverse complement strand
CGGGCTGGTCGCCCGCATCGTTGTCGTAGAAAAGGGGATCGCCCAGGATCGCCGCTGAGCAGATCGCCACACCCACGATGGTGCCCCGGTCCGCCGTCGCCGGAGCGAACTGGATCAGGTGCGTGTCATCTACCACTCCGGCAGCCGCCAGATCCCACGTGAGGCTTGAGCGGCCATCTTATTTGAGGTGCACCCTGGAGTAGCCGGCGCCCAAGGGCTCACTGATACTCGAGCCGGTATTTCCATCCGCGACCATCGGCGTGACCAACGTCGCAAAAGGATATCGGCAGCGTCTGCAGGCGATCATGGCAAGCGCACCGGCGTGGATATCTGAGGAGATCCTGAATGTGAGTGAGGAGGCTCGGGATCACAGAACGGCGGTGTGGTTGAGAGAGAACTAGCAGAGGCGGGTCAGAGACACTGGGCAAGATGTAAGGGATAAACCATAGTAACTACTGGAGAAGTGAACTCGAAGAGCGTGAATCCGAGGACTAAGAGCGCGTACGAACAATCACTATGTGATGGATCCTGTCGTCACAAGAGAATCCGGTGGTGCATCAACTCGGCGAGACGTTGATGTGTTCACCGACCGCATCTCGCACAGTACCCAAGTGATGCTCAAAAAGTTCCTTGGCATCCTCATCCTCGTAGTAATCAAGCCCTGTGCCAGGCTTTCCCATCGCGTAAGGTAGATATCGCGCAATCTTGCTGGCGTTGCTGAGTTCGCGGTAGCTCTCCCACGGATTCTTCCCGAGTTGCTCCTTCACTCGGCCCTCGCGAAATGTGTGCTTGCTGCGATGATCTGGGCAAGCCCTCTCAGTGTGGACGATTCCGTCGACAGTGAAAAACAAGGCTTCTACGTAGTGCACCGCAGCATAGAACGCTATGGTGATCAACCAATCCCGGTATTTCAGACCACTGGGCGTCGCGAGCTTCTCAGCCAGTTCCTCATTGTGCCAGGCTTGTCGCAGATGGTCGCACAGATCCGCCATCATCCTCTCGATGAGTGTCTGAAAATGAGTTTCGCTGTGTCAGGGACTGGCAGTTCTGTATCGTCTGCAGGCAAAGGGAAGTAGAAGAACTCAAGTGGTTGATCAGCAAACTGCTCGCCCACAGTCCATTCTTGGTCTAGAAGCTGGTGCATCAGCTCGCTATCGTACTTCGGCTGATCCAACCACACAAATACCCCTATTCCTTGAGGCGATTCGTGCAGGTGAATCTTGTCCACCTGTTCAAACTGCCCATATCGTCGGACCAGCTCCTGTTCCAACTGAAGTCTTTGATCACTGCCGGCCAAGAAGTACAAGCGCGCAAGATATGAGCGCACAGACTCGGGGGGGTTGCTCATATGGGACCTTATGACCTCCGTCCATTCTGACAAACAGGGCCTGCATGAGAAGTATTCGGCTTCGAGTGATCCAAACCGTGAAACACTGGCCCCATATTCTGGATCCAGACTTTCCCAGGTTGCCGCACTAGCGTCTTTTTGCTGGAGACTCGCTTCAAAAGCAGAGGATAGGACGACGAGGCCTTCAATATCGCCCTGAAATCTTGTCCATTGCGGAACCTCGGCCGTTACTACATCTTCATCCTTCGATTCCTCAGGGTAAGTCACGTCGTCACTCCAACGAACCGCAGTAGCTCCAAGCGCCATTGGTCTGCTATCCTTTCGGGGTAGAGGGTGTGAAGGTCGACTTCGTTTCCTGCAGGAGATCTAGCGCACTCCCGGAAAACCGACTTAAGGTGTCTCTTGAGATATCAAGCGGATTCTCTGGCAATGTGTTGATGTCGACTTCCATCGCGAGTCTTCCGTTTTCATCCGCGCCCGACGAGCTAGGAAATGCACGTAAGCGAACCCAGCGATTGACAGAGTATTCTCCGATATCCATCTTATGCAGCACGTGTACCTCAAGCCTGTCTGAAGCATTGAAATGGCTTGTGCGCAAGAATGCATCGCGAAGAAGCGAATTGGCGTCTTCGGTATCCGCCACAAGTTGCGAGACAAATCCTACTCGATGAGCTCCGGCGTTGAACTGCTCTTGAAGCTGATTCCAGATACGGGAGGTCAGCTCAAATTGACTCCTAACAATGTGCTCCAGGTCCTCCTGCTGCCTATGCTCCTCTTCGGGCTCGAACCAGAGGTCAATCCTACCTGGCGTGACTTGACACGTCCGTGTGCCTTCAGTGTCTTTAACTCGGAGGCGTGGGATCATGGGGGGGGCGTCGTCGGGCACAGGCAGCATCAGAGGTTCTGCATTTAGCACGCCTCCTGACGATTCACGAATTGCCACAGCCAGATCAAGGCGGTCGGACAGATCTAGCGTAGACAAGAATAGGGCAACTTGGAGCTTGCGCGCGTAGAAGTCAAGTGGCATTTTCAACCGTCCCTGAGATTCAAGGTATGATCAAAATCAACTGAAAGCGTCGTCCGCTGGACGAGCTTCGCTCGCCCAATGAGACAAACCCTGCTCTCTGTGCTACGAGGTCGATGCTTTGGTCCTGACTTCCGAAGTTTGAAGAATTGCCGAATACAGGGACTAGAAGACCGTTCCCAGTCGAGGCACCAATGTGAGTATAGCATCATCTTATGATTTGTCAACAGAAAACCAGAGGCCCCAGTACTGACCGTACGGTGACCTCGCCAACAAACACAGCTCTGCACCTGGCACGGTAATTGATGTGGGGGTGAGGATGGACCTGACTCGAAAGCCTGGCTACCGTACAGTTTCCTTCAGAAACGAGGTGTCAAGCCGACATGAACTCTTTCACCGGTGTTGAGACAGCGTTGCAGCCACACGGAGGCCAGATGCGGCAGGCTGTGATCCCTGCGATCAGTGCGGTCGACAAGATGGCGCTAGCCTCTCTTGATGAGATATGCGCCCAGATGGATCAGGCAAGTGTAGGAAATGCAGAGCGCAAAAAGCAGCCGCGACAACCGCTTGGGTTGCCATAGACGACTCTTCTGAAGATGATAACGAGGATCTTTGAAGTCGCCGAACGCCCCATTGATCCACAGGCGTCGGCTGTAGTCAAGCAGCGTATAGTAGTCAGCTACTTGATCGGTGAAGGTGTTCCACGGTTCATCTTCATCGGGATCCCAGGTGATAACCAGGCTGACGGGACCGTACTTCCCCGGGGTCAGATAGAGTCTTTGAAGGTATCGCCTTTCACCTGGTCGGATGTGGGTATCCTGGGGTTGGACCCAAGTGCCGTCCGGTAGACAGATGAAGGTGTCTTTGTGCAGCCGCAGCCCGAAGTGCCAACCTTTCCCCTGGAGCCAAGCCAGCAAGTCGATGCTGTGGAAGTCGCCATCGCCGATGAGGACGGTGTCCAGGTTGTCAGGTAGCCGGGCCGCTAGCGCCTCCAGTAGACTGCGCCGGGTGTCGGACTCGGTCACGGCCGTACGCCTCGTGACCGCCCAGATCAGAGGAATGGATCGTCTTCTGTACGCGATGGCAACCATCAGGACTTGTCGGGTGCCTGGCAACTCGGTTGTGTCGATCAAGACTCTCAGGCGCTCCGATGAGCCTGCTGCCCCGATGGCCTCTTGGCGTCGGGTGCGTAGTTGGCTCTGACGTCAACCGCTCTGCTGGCCACGAATCGTAGCAAGTACTTGACTTCACTGGTCAACTGCGAGGAACCGAGTAGATGATTCGCAATCTTGGTGAGACGAACGTGGTGACCAAGATGGACAACAGTTACCATTCGAGCGAGGTTGTGTTGTCTGGTCACTTCATTCTCCAACACTTTGCAGACAGAACGGAAAATGAGACGGTACATTCGAAGGCTGTTTCTCATAGTTCCCCCCGTGTCTCGATTGCGGCTCTTTTGGCACACTAGTGGTGAGACAGAAAAGCCCCTGATGGAACTGCCTACACTCTTCAGGACTGTCCGGTCGCTAGAGCGTGCCGCTGAGACAAGGGTGAGGATGGCAGACATAGGCTCTTCAATCCGTCCCCCCCACGACCAGCTCACTCAAACAGGCAAGGATTGGTTCCACCTGCCCTTTCAGGGAGTGGGCTATTATGCGGAGAAGCGGCGCTGGGGCACTTCGCCCGAGTGATCGCGAGGTGTCCGGACGGGGAAGACTACCTGTCTGACACCGCAAGAACCGTTTGGTGAGCACCGTGCGATAGGGCTATTGCACCTTCGCAGCGGGTGCCACCGGTCAAGTTGCCCGCAACCAGATTGACCGAACCACAGCTGTGACACGGTGGCGAGAAGGGGCCCGTCCGCGAAATGGGCTCAAGGTGGGCCCCTGGCTCGGTGCAATAGCCCAAATCTCCCCTTGACACGGCCCGGCCAGTCAGTATACTAGATATTAGCAACGGACCGCACCCCAACATCGAACTGTAGGGCCCAGTACGTAGACTGGGCTCTCGCCCGCCTTCTTCACAACCAGTAGTGGCAGCCTCATCGGAGTGAGCGGGGATGCGACCTATCTCGCCCGCTCTTCGGCGACCGAAATCAGAGCCCCTGGCACCTTCAGACGACTGACCCTTAGGACCACAAGGCCGCACTAGGGCGGTCTGGGTGGTCATAGTGACATCGTCGCACTGCTGCGGGGGATGGGGAGCCTACAACCATAGCTCGCATACTGGCAAGGGGAGAGCCCTTTGGCACTTGAACTGCAGATCATT
>PWZA01000219.1 GCA_003567655.1 Dehalococcoidia bacterium | reverse complement strand
ACCCACGTGTTCTTCAAGGAGACGGTTGTCCAGATGCGAGGCCTTCCAAGCGAAGACACCAGCCTCGAGTACGGTTCCGGCGTGCTGTTTTTGCCCTCGACAAGCGCAGGCATAACCGAGGTGGCAGGTAATCCCGGTGCCGTCTTCTACGCGGGACTGGCCTACGTGGACGATACCGTGCAGTCTGTCGCCGTCAGCCGAACGGGCGATGACCCCTACGTTGAGCCCACTGTGGAGACAGCGACCGATGGAACCTACAAGGTCGTGCGGCCGCTCCTGTACTACACAGACGGCGAACCAACTGGGATCATCCAGACCTTCATCGAGTACTGCCTGTCCGCGGCCGGTCAGGCCAAGGTCCTCGAAGTGGGCTACGTACCTGTAGAGTAGTTATATAGCAGGATATGCGACAGCAAACGGCATCCATCACTACCGCCGACGGCGTCCTGAGAAAGGGCCTCCGGCGGCGGTGGCGTGTTGGCGAGAAAGCTATCGAGGCCGGGCTCTTCCTGGCCAGCTTGCTAACCATCGTCGTATTGCTAGGCATCGTAGCTGTCCTGCTGAGACACGGTCTGCCCATCTTCTCTTATACACCTCCGTGGGAGTTCCTCTTCGGTACCAGATGGTACCCGGTCTCTGAGCCGCCGACCTTTGGCATTACAACTTTCTTCGTGGCGACTCTGTGGGTAACCGTAGTAGCCACTGCCTTGGCTGTGCCCATAGGTGTTGCCTGTGCGGCGTATCTGGCTGAGGTAGCTCCTACAGCGGTACGAGAGACGCTTAAACCGATAATTGAGCTCTTGTCCGGTATCCCGTCTGTTGTCATGGGTTTCATAGGCCTGCTGCTTCTTTCACCCCTGGTGCAGAGCATGTTTAATCTGAACACCGGGCTGTGCGGGCTTGCGGCCGGGATCATGCTCTCATTTATGAGCTTGCCCATAATCGTCAGTGTGTCCGAGGACGCGATGCGGGCCATTCCCGATGAGTTCAGACAGGCAGCGTATGCCCTGGGCGCTACCAAATGGGAGGTAGTAAGGCACGTCTCGATTCCCGCGGCGCTCTCCGGTATCACCGCTGCCATCATGCTGGGGGTAGGACGCGCCATCGGTGAGACTATGACTGTCCTCATGATTGCCGGAGGCGCTCTGGCAGTGCCCGTCTCTCCCACTCAGCCCATGATGCCGATGACTGCGGCAATCGCTTCCGGGATCGGCAACGCCGTTCGCGGCGGTCTGCAGTATCAGGCGCTGTTCGCCGTTGGACTGCTGCTCTTTCTGATCACGCTGGCGGTGAACCTCGTCGCAGACAGGGTATTGGAGCGACAGAAACGAAAGTTTGAGAGGTAATTTACGGTGAGAGTCAAATCGGAGCGGGTCAGAAGGTTTTCTCAAAGAACTGCCTTCGCACTGCTTCTTGTCAGTACTGTAGCAGTTGTCGCCGTGACCCTGTACATCATACTCCGGATTGCTGTTGACGGCGCCGGAACCATTAGCTGGGGATTCCTGACTGAGCCTCCATCCCAGGCAGGCAAGGCGGGAGGCATCTTCCCGGCGTTGGTGGGTACGTTCTATCTGATGCTGGGCACCCTTATCATCGCGCTGCCGATAGGTGTACTGGCCGGGATTTATCTCGCCGAATATGCACCCAGGAACTGGCTGACCAAGGTTATCAACCTGGCTATCATAAACCTTGCGGGAGTACCGAGCATAGTATACGGTCTTTTCGGACTGGGAGTCTTTGTTCTCATGCTGGAGCTCGGCATGTCGCTGCTCGCGGCCAGCCTCACCCTTGCCTGCCAGGCACTGGCGATGACTGTCACAACGTCGAGAGAGGCTCTGTTGGCGGTACCGGCGGAGTACAGACAGGGTAGCCTGGCAGTCGGAGCAACTAAGTGGCAGACGATAAGACACGTTATTTTGCCCCAGGCACGACCGGGGATAATCACGGGGGCTGTGCTCGCTATGAGCCGGGCAGCCGGTGAGAGTGCTCCTATACTTGTTGTGGGTGCAGCTTTTCTCGCCCCGGGGCTTCCGCAGTCTCCATTCGACAGGTTCATGGCGTTGCCCTATCATCTCTACACCGTGGCGACACAGGTGCCTGGAATGCCGGCGGGCACTAAGTGGGGGGTTGCTTTAGTCTTGCTCGCCGTGGTGTTATCATTCAACATACTGGCGGCAGTCGTGAGACTGCGATCACGCAGGCAGAGGGGATAAGTCATGAAGATCGATTCTACGTTAGCCAATAGCAGATCCTCTGAGTACAGAGGGACAAAACTGAGTACCAAGCAACTCAACCTGTTCTACCGGGATTGCCAGGCATTGAGAGACATTACGCTGGACATACCGGAACGTGCGATAACGGCCATAATCGGCCCCTCGGGCTGCGGCAAGTCATCCTTCCTGAGAATCTTCAATCGTATGAATGACCTTATTCCCGGTGCTAAGGTCGAGGGCAGTGTCGAGCTCGACGGCATCGATATCTATCATAGATCCATCGACGTTGTGGAACTGCGTAAGAGGATAGGGATGGTGTTCCAGAAGCCCAACCCCTTTCCGATGTCCGTTTTTGAGAATGTGGCCTTCGGGCCGAGACGTCATGGCAGAGTGAACCGGGGCGATCTGCAGGAGATTGTGGAGAGGAGTCTTCGCGAGGCAGCGCTGTGGGACGAGGTCAAAGATAAACTCGATCAGTCTGCCTTCGACCTGTCTGGAGGGCAACAGCAACGACTGTGCATCGCCCGTGTTCTGGCGGTCGAACCCGAAGTGATCCTGATGGATGAGCCATGCAGCGCACTTGACCCGGTCGCCACCCTCAAGATAGAGGACCTGATGAGGCGGCTGGCGGAGCAATACACTATCATTATCGTCACCCACAATATGCAGCAGGCGGCACGGGCCTCAGATATATCGGCGTTCCTGCTGATGGAGGCTGACGCTTGCGGAGTACTTGTTGAGCATGGTCCAACATCGGAGCTGTTCACCAGGCCGAAGGACAAACGGACGGAAGACTACATCACCGGCAGATTCGGTTAGCTGCCATGAGGAGGCGTTGACAAATGGAGATGAGAACAACCTTTCACAGGAAGCTGAGGGAAATCCAGGACGATGTTCTTGCTATGGGGAGCATGACAGAGAGGGCCATCACGAGTTCCGTCGAGGCTCTAAAGGCGCGAGACCTGGACATGGCCCACAGGATAGTGGCCGATGATATCAAGATCAACCGCAAGCGCTTTGAAATAGAGGAGAAGTGTGTCGAGCTTATCGCCACTCAGCAACCGATGGCTACCGACCTGCGGGCCATTGTATGCGTTCTGAACATCATAACCGAAGTGGAGCGGATCGCCGACCATGCCGAAGGGATAGCGAAGATAGTTATCATGATAGGCGACGAGCCTCCTCTGAAGCCGTTGATCGACATACCCCGCATGGCGGAGAAGACGAACGATATGCTCCGTCGCAGTCTCGATGCCTTCATCAGTCGCGATGCTGATGCAGCGTTGCAGATCACAACCGAGGACGATGAAGTAGATAATCTGTACAACCAGGTGTTCAGAGAACTGCTCGTCTTCATGATTGAGGATCACAGGGCCATCACCAGAGCAACCCGTCTCATCTGGGTAGCACATAACCTGGAGCGAAGCGCGGACAGAGTGACAAATATATGTGAGAGAGTTATCTATCTGGTGACGGGCAGGATGGAGGAGATCCGTAACTGAGCCACCAGCCGAGTGACCGTGGTGCCGTCGGGCAGCACGCTCAGCGCTACACAAGGAGCCTGCGCTAACCAACCTAGAGCCCCCGATTTCGATATACTGACACCACGTTACACCTTGCCTGGTACCCAACTGCCAGCTTTGGAGCCGTGGTATCCTGTATACTAAGCGATCATGGGGGCACAGGAGCAGCATGGCAGGCGGGTTGTCCCGGGGGTATCTGCCATCACCTTTCTGGGTTTTCTTGACACTCATCTCCTGATACCCGTCATTGCCCTCTATGCCTCAGGCCTCGGTGCCGGCATAGGAGTGGTAGGGTTGATCGTTGGGCTGTACTCTATAGTCAACACTCCCGCCAACATCATCTTTGGGCGGTTGATCGATAAGGTGGGTCACAGGGCTCCACTGAGGGCAGGGCTGATTGGCAATGTCATCAGCATGGCGCTGTATGCTCTTGCACGGAATCCTCTTCATCTTGCCCTTGTGCGAGCACTTCATGGACTCAGTGGTGCGCTTGTGGCGCCGTCAACGATGTCGCTGGTCGCGCACCATGCAGCCAGTCGAGGAAGGGGGCGATCCATGGCCTTCTACGGCATGGCAGTGGCAAGTGCCTCGCTGGTGGGCTATCCCCTGAGCGGGGTGATCGCCAACCGTTTCGGTTACAGTGCACTCTTCTTCTTTGGGGCGTCGGTGGTGGCTTTGGCTGTGCTTCTGAGCTTCATGTTGCCCCATCATGTCTTTGCTGCGACAAGTGCCAGGGCGCACGGTAACACCCTGGGTGCAGTCAGGGCTCTGATTACGAGGAGGAGCCTGATGCCTTCGTACGCTGCCATATTCGCCCAGTACTTCACCTTCGGAGGTGTGGTAACCCTTCTGCCTCTACATGTGGAACCGCTGGGCATGGGGCCGCTCGAAATCGGTGTGCTGCTCGCTACGTT
>PWZA01000062.1 GCA_003567655.1 Dehalococcoidia bacterium | reverse complement strand
TGCCAGTGGTTCCATATAGTGTATGTATACGCGCTCAAAGCGCACTTGGCAAGCGAAGGTCTACAAAAAACAAAGCCGCCGCCCCAAGAATTAGGGGCAGCGGAAGGTGTCGTAATTCCGATAGCTATGCCTGTTGCTCAGCTAGAAATTCACGACCTTTCCCAACGTCAGTATTTATTGGTACGCCATCAGCGCAGAGTGGGCATTTGTCTGGATCGTGCACTTCCAGTGTTATGTTGACGAGCGCTTCAAGCTGGGGAACATCACCAACATCATGAGCGGTGACTTTGCCACGATTACAAAGCGCCCCTACACCGATGACGTTACCACCTGCGTCGCGCACGGCGTCAACGACTTTTCGTACCGAACCACCTGTGTTCAGTATATCCTCAACGATCAAAACCCTGCGGTCAGCAATCCATTTGTCATAGCCGCGAGTGAGAATAAAACCGCCGACAGATTTTTCGGCGTAAACACCAGGAATCGCTTTGCCATTCATGTGTGTCAGGTGGTAGGCAGTCCATTGTGACAAAATGATGCCACCAAGAGCTGGACCCACCACAGCCTGCACCTTGCTTTCGATGAATCTTCTCGCTATAGCTTGGCACAGACGACTTGTTGTTTCTGTGTCTGGGTACAAGGCATCTTTGTTCAGATACACGGGCCCATGCTTGCCCGAAGTGTAGACAAAGTGCCCGTGCATAATGACACCCAAGCGTTCAAAGTGCTTCAAGATTGCTGTTTCTTGCATCTTGTATCTCCAATTTTGGTCTAACGATTCATTACGTCAGACTGGTTCAAGTCCAAAAGCACTCTATAGAAAAGTTGGTAAAAAGTCTAGCAAAAAAGAAAACCCTCGGCGCAGGGCGCCGAGGATCAGGTTTGTAGGGTTCACCCTTTGGTTTAGTAGTCTGTGAATCTGCCAAACGGTGTTTTGAGCGTAACGACGTTCGCTTCGTCTTTACGTTCTCGTGCGATGCCAAGCGGATAGGCTTTCACGTGAGTAGTTTCCACGACAGCCCTCACAGCTTCATCAAACTCATTGTGGTCTGCACCAACCACATCAAGCCCCACTCCACAGTTGAAGGCTTGATACATCTCCTGCCAAGAGACCTCTCCTTCGCGTTGAATGAGCTTGAAGATCGGAGGTGGTGGTGGCATGTCCTTTACGTAGTGAATGCCGCTCCCAACATGACCAATCTTGGTAGCTCCGCCACCAGTGTTCATGCTGATTCCGTGGAGCATGTGTAAGATGTTGCGCTCCACGAGTTCAGACACCAGACACTTGATTACGAGCGGCCACTGGCGGGTCGGTGACAGCAGTGCTTCAAACACCGTGCTGTTGCGAAGAAGTGGGTCAGTATCTCCCACCTTGTACCGACCCCGGAAGGGGTTTTTCAAGCGCAAGTTTGGATACTGCTCCGAATAGCCACTCCAACCAAGACATGTCCCAGCCAGCGTGAGGCCATTAGACATAATTCCTGAGTTGTGCACCGCTTCCCATGCTGCTTGGCCGTCGCTGGCGAAGCCGTAGATGACATCGCCAGGCTGAATATTGCCAGTAATGATGTTTTCTTCCGGTTCGCGTGCGTGCACGGTCACATCAAACACTGAGCCTGATACTTGGTCTGGCAGGTCAGCGGTTTCTCCGCCGAGAAACTTAATCTTGAAACCTGCTTCTTCATACACCAGCTTCAGCTCAGCAAACCTACTTGCGAAGGCTTGCATGAGTGTCTGCTTGAAACCCTCAGTCGGTGCCAGGCCAACATTGAGGTTGTTTGTCCAGGTGATTGTGTTCCAAAGAAACCCGCTGGCGGCAATGTCTCCCATATTCATAGCGACTGCATCGTCAACCGCTCCGGTCAGCCATGCAGAGTCACCCGTTTCAAGATAGGCCGCTAGGCGGTTGATACCTTTACTGCCGTCACCATCTCCATGCTGTGTGAAGACTGTTCCAGGCTCACATTCATCACGAACGATGTTTACGAATGCGCCAGGGAAGTCGTTGTTTATCAATGGAGTGAATGTGCTGCGCACACTCTCCTTGCCTGCGTCTACGCCGAGATCAGCGTAACGAGTTGTTTTGTCAGTCACGGACTGTTCCTTTCTGTAAAGATCTCGAGATTTGGGCTCAGCCCACTCGCTACTATGCAAAATATACTGTGAAATAGCAACAGTGACTATCCTTGATCACTTTTGTTAGTAAGAGAACAAAGGCAAAAAGTATGTGGAGAAAAAGAAAAGCGGCGCGCTCGAAAGCGCGCCGCCAGGCTTCAGGTGTGAAAGGACAGATTTATCATTGCCAGAATCGGCGTACGGCCTCGGCATAGCCATTTGAGATATCCCGTGAGATATGCGGAGAGATGACCGGATACTCTGGCATCGGTGCACCGGTCTCCTGAGCATTCTTCACGGCTTTGTAGAAGCCGCGCTCCTTGAGCCAGTTCCGAAAGAGGTCCTTATCGACCGAGCGTTCGTTAGCATCGACCATGCGAAACTCATCGGGTGACAAGCCGTCTGCCACCATGATACGGCCGTCATCACAGTGGCCAAGCTCGAGCTTGAAGTCTTTGATCCGCAGGCCGTTCTTGGCAGCCTGAGTCAGCAACAGGCCTGCGATATGTCGCATCAACTGAATCGCTTGCATGAACTGCGTCTTGGTCAGGTTGCTGATCGCAAGGGCTTCCTCGTCCGAAAGGTACCGATCTTTCGGTTCAAGCTTGGTCGTGCACTCCACGAATGGCGGAATCTTGTCGCCGACCTTGAGCTTGGTGTCTTCTGGCAATTGTAGGCGCTCAAGAGTGAGTGGGTCGTCGGAATCAGCAAGTCGGTCGATGAACCCTTGAGTCGCCACTTCGCGCCGAACAATCCACTCCAACGGAATGAGTCGCCCTACAGAAGATCCTGCCGGTGTCGGAACCTCGATGTATTTTTCTCCATCCAGCTTCATGGTGCGCAGAGCGTGCCCGATGAAGCTATTGTTGCTACTGTCGTGACGCTTGATGAAGTGATTCAAGATGCCGTGTTCGTCTAGCATCTGGAAGAACTTCACCGCAAAGTCGGTGCGCAAGCGCCCGATCTCAGCAAACTCATGTGGGCACGGATCCGCATCAAAGGCAGAAAGATGTCCGGTCCGAGCGAATTGCAGTTTGCCATCACCGTAGACCGAAACGACAGTGGTTGACCCATGACGGACAACCGCGCTGGTTGGTTGGGTAGACATGCCATTCTCCTTCAGTAGCAAGTGAACAGGACGGAGTCCCGGAGGTTGTCGTGATAGGTCTGTAGACGCTGACGAAGATCAGCGTCATGTAAGGCCAGAATGTTTGCAGCCATCAAGGCTGCGTTCACAGCCCCAGCGCTCTTGCCGGGTCCGCTACCGCCGCCCATATAGGCGAGCGGTTTGCCGGCAGGCATTGCAATCATGGAACCGACCGCATGCTCGTCGGTCTTCCTTGGTGCCACACCTATTGTCGGTAATAGGGTTTCGGAAGCTACCATGCCTGGCAAGTGGGCGGAGCCACCAGCACAAGCGATGACGACCTCAAGTCCACGAGCGGCAGCGGTACGCGCATACTGCACCATTCGTTCGGGGGTACGGTGTGCTGAAACCACCCCTAACTCGAACGAAATTTGAAGTTCCTCCAGCATATCGGTACAGGGTTGCATAAATGGCCAGTCAGACCGACTACCCATAACGACGCCCACTTTTGCGAGATCTGCACGCTCAGCAAAATCTTCGGCGAGATGGTGACCCCACTGATAGGTCGGATTGGTTGTTTGACTCACGGTTGGTCCTCCTTTCGGTTGCTATTTGCCAAGTCTATTTTTGTTTTAGAACTATATCCTTCCACTTGTGTGGCACACTATGTGCAACTTCTTGGCGATTGGGCGATAATACCCACATAGGCTTTGTATTGCAAGAAAACCGCCGCCCCGAGTGTGTCGAGGCGGCGAGTGTTTGCTCCTTGAGAAAACCCAAAGCTGCGACTAGGCAGCAGCCTCGGCAATCTCATCGAGGGGCCGCTGGACAGCCTCGTGTCGGTCTTCGGCCTGCGTGATCGGTCGGCCGACAACGATGCGGTCAGCCCCTGCGCGGATGGCTTCGGCGGGTGTCATCGTTCGCTTGGCGTTCTGATCGTCACCTCGCACTTGAGCCCAGGCCGGCCTGACACCTGGCGTGTTGAGCGAGAAGCGGTCTTCACCGAATGATTCTCTCAGCATAGCGAGATCAGTTGGCGCGGATATCAGCCCGTCGATGTGCGCTAGGGCAGCTTGTGAGGCCATTCGTAAGGTATTTGTTTGTATCGAGCACCCAAACATAGCCTGTGTGTCTTCTTCCTTCAGGCTGGTGAGGGTGGTTACGCCCAACACTTCAGTGTCTGGCAGCTCTCTTTTCAGAGCACTTAATCCAGCCACCCCAGCACTGCACATCGCGGTCACGATGTATGGCTTATGTCGGTGCAAGCGCCTGCCGTCATTCGCCATGGTGTTAGGAATGTCGTTGAGCTTCAGGTCGGCAAAGACGAGTAGGCCGAGTTCGTTCAGTTCGCGTATCAGCATATAGCCGTTATCCCGCAGCACCGTATTGACCTTAATGATCACACCAGTGCCTGCGAGTTGACCGGACAGCCGCATTGTCCAGTCATAAGAATCGTCAC
>PWZA01000069.1 GCA_003567655.1 Dehalococcoidia bacterium | reverse complement strand
GAAGGTCGATCATCCTCTGTCTCTCCTCGAGCATCTGAGTCCGGACACTTTGAAACTCGGGATCGGCGAGAATGGGCAGCACGCTCTCATTCCAGAGGAAGTCCAGCGTAGCGCAGACTGCTGGAGGATACTCCCAGATCGCCCAGGCCTTGCCCGAAGCCCTGTCGGCAATGCCTTCCTTGTCGACTATCTGAGAGGTTATGCCTCGTTTGCCCAGATGGTAAGCTATAGAACACCCGGTCACACCCGCCCCCACTATGATGACTTCGTTCTTCATTGACTCCATCCTCCTTCGGACTCCGGAGGCTCAGAGTTCCTGACGACGCTCTCCGCTGACCCTCATTGCATTACCGCCTGCATGTGCGCTCCTTACACCCGCAGGTGACGATACTCTGTAGCCCCTGCCGGGAACCTGATCGCAACTCCGGGCACGCCAACCTATCAGATCTGTGGCCTTCTCTTGTGCCAGTCAGTTGCCTGCTCATACGCGTACGCGACGCGCAGCACCGTCGCCTCATCGAAGGGCCTGCCTATGACCTGGATTCCTATCGGCAGATTGCCGGCGAAGCCGCCGGGCACGGAAATGGCCGGTACTCCCGCTATGTTTATCGGGAGTGTGCATACATCACTCAGATACATCTGTACCGGGTCTTCCAGCCTGTCACCGAACTTGAAGGGCACCGTGGGCGAGGTTGGAGTAATCAGGGCATCATATCTCTCAAAGGCCCGGTCAAACTCCCGCTTGATCAGGGTTCGCACCTGCTGCGCTTTGACATAGTAGGCATCGTGATAACCGGCAGATAGAGCATAAGTGCCCAGCATTATCCGTCGTTTCACCTCCGGCCCAAAGCCGTGTTGTCTCGTCCTCAAGATCGCCTCGATTACATTTCCGGCATCGGGCTCACAATAGCCGTATTTGACCCCATCATAGCGAGCGAGATTGGCCGATGCTTCGGAAGGAGCGATGACGTAAAAGGCAGCCAGGGCGTACTTCGTATGAGGCAGAGAGGCCTCCCAATCAACATCTGCCCCCAGTTCACGCAAACTATCTACAGCCGCTTCCAGAGCTTTTCTCACCTCGCTCTCCGTTCCCTCGACGAGGTATTCCCCGGGCACCCCCAGTTTCAGCCCCTTGATGTCAGGAATCAACTCCCGGGTATAGTCGGGCACCGGTTGAGGTGCCGAGGTTGAGTCTCTGGGGTCATGCCCCGCAATGGCATTCATGACCAGAGCACAGTCGGTCACATCCCTGGTCATTGGCCCGATCTGGTCAAGGGAGCTGGCAAAGGCGATCAAACCGTAGCGGCTGACACGACCATAGGTCGGCTTAAGCCCCACCACGCTGCAGAAACCCGCCGGCTGGCGGATGCTGCCCCCGGTGTCAGATCCCAGGGCATATATTGCTTCTCCAGCAGAAACAGCAACTGCCGAGCCACCGCTGCTTCCCCCCGGGACGCGACTCAAATCCCAGGGATTTCGCGCGGGAAAGAAGGCGGAATGCTCGTTGGAGGAGCCCATTGCGAACTCATCCATGTTGGTCTTACCGACTATTATCGCCTTCTGTGCCTTCAGTCTTTCTATAACCGTAGCATCATAGGGCGGGACGAAGTTCTCCAGCATCCTGGAACCGCAGGTGGTTCTTATCCCTTCGGTACATACTACATCCTTGATCAATGCCGGGATGCCCGCTAAAGGGGCGACCTCTCCATTCGTTCTTATAAAGTGATCGACCTTCTCTGCCTCTTTCAGAGCCAGATCCTCAGCAACAGTGATACAGGCACCAACACTGCCTTCAACCTGGCCGATCCGCTCCAGCACAGACCTCGTCAGCTCCACCGAGGATATCGCCCTTCGTTTCAGAAGCTCGTGTGCCTCGTGGATCGTTAGCTGATTAAGTTCATCCATCTTGATCACCAGCACATGTCATTGACGCTGCCACAAAACAATCCCTGCCGGTCGTAGCTGCTGTTCCCATACATCGCTCTAGGTCCCGGGTCACTCTACATGATCACAAACGTCTTAAACCCTGCAGACTCCGTCAACAGAGGGTTCGTGGCGGCAGGATGCGCTTACTCCAGTATTGCCTGAACCTTGAAACACTGCTCTTCTTGCTTGGGCGCGTTTGCCAGGATCTCATCCCTTGAGTACGGCTCAGCCACTTCGTCCTTCCTGAGGACGTTTCGGAGAGGGAGGGTATGCGTCGCGGGCGGCACGTCTGCTGTATCTACCTGCTTGAGTGTTTCGACGCTGTCCAGAATATGAGATAGCTGGACGCTATATCTATCAACCTCGTCCTCGCTCAGGCCCAAACGGGCGAGCCAGGCGATGTGCCTCACCACTTCACGATCGAGTTTCATATTCAAAGGGTCATATGATTATAGCATATGACCCAGAGCATGCTATTGCCATCATTACCGCGGTAGGTTATGATGTCTGGAAGCGCAGCATCATGAAGCAGGCTCGGTGCCGGGCTCTTCCTGCTGACCGGCTGGCAGCCTCCACAGTCTGCCCCCCTGAAGGAGAGGCAACCGACATCGCGATGGCCGATTCTCGAGACCGATTGAAGAGCGGACTCCGGGCCGGGATCCAGCGGGGCCTTCGAAGCTTCATCTGGATATGCAAGATCATTGTCCCTGTATCTCTGCTGACAACTCTGCTGCAGTGGACGGGTTGGCTCGATCGGCTTACCTTCCTGTTCAACCCCTTGATGAACCTGATCAACCTTCCCCCTGAGGCAGCACTGCCGATCATCAGCGGCATGCTAACCAACATCTACGTTGCCATAGCGACCATGGCCGCCATACCCTTCACCATGGAGCAGATGACCCTCATTGCCATATTCGCCCTGATCTGCCATAACCTTATAACCGAGGGGATCATCCAGCACAAATCGGGCATCAACGTCACCAAGACAACTCTGATTCGCCTTGCTGCAGCCATCCTCACGGTACTGGTCGTCTCCCAATTTCTCGGCGATACCGGTAAGAGTGTTGCACCTCCCTCAACCGTTACCGATCCCGGTCCGGTGCTTTCTGTTGTAAGGGACTGGGCAATAGGGCTGATAGTTCTACTCTTCAGGATCCTGGGCATAGTAATGGCTGTCATGATCTTGCTGCAGATGTCCGAATCGCTCGGGTGGACGGAGCGTCTGGTTAGAGCTTTCCGCCCGCTTATGAGGGTTCTAGGGCTGTCAGAGAAGAGCGCGCCCTTGTGGGTGACAAGTGCCGTGTTCGGGTTGATGTTCGGCGGCGCCGTCACAATCGACAGGGCGAGAAAGGGAGAACTCAGCAGACAGGAACTGGAGCGGCTTCACATATCAATCGGCCTTAACCACGGGATGATAGAGGATACCGCCCTGTTTCTGGCACTCGGACTAAACCCCTTCTGGCTGCTGGTGCCCAAGCTGATCACGGCAATGATCGCCACACAAGTCTCCCGGGCCGTGCATCACATTAGGGAGAAGCTGCCGTTATAAGAAAGGGCCGGGCAGTTCTTCACACCCCGGGAGTATAATGGTTGATAAGCGCTATCACTCCCCACAGTATCAGGATGATGCCCACCAGGTAGTTGAGGATCTTAGGAAATATCAATACCACTACTCCGAAGATAAGGCTGAGTATTCCTCCAACCAGAGTCAGATTGCCGGGTGTTATAAAGCCCATAGGTAATCACCTCCTGTGCTTGGTTATTTAAGTATGCCACAGGGAATAGCAGTTTCTCAATAGCAGTGTCACTTTTTCGCCAGGAATCCTCCGCGGAGCAGCGAACTTGAACTAGACCATACCTCCGAGTAAAATGGGAGTTGCCATGATAACTTTCGAGCACATGAGGAGCATAACTCGCAGAACTCCCTCCAGGATAGCGTTGCTTATAATGGATGGCGTGGGCGGACTGCCTCATCCGGAAACCGGCAAGACGGAACTGGAAGCGGCCTATAAGCCCCACCTGAATGCCATGGCCAGGGATTCGCTCTGCGGCCTGATCGATCCTGTTAGCCCGGGGATTACTCCGGGCAGCGCACCGGGACATCTGTCCCTATTTGGCTATGACCCCATCCAATACAGTATCGGACGAGGAGTCCTGGAAGCCCTGGGCATAGATCTGCAGCTAAGGACGGATGATATCGCGGCCAGGGGCAATTTCTGCACCGTGGATGACGGGGGAATCATCACCGACAGGAGGGCGGGACGGCTCTCCACAGACAGGAATGCCGAGTTATGTCGTTTGCTGGACAAAATAACAATTGACGGCGCCGCGATCTCCGTTGTTCCGGTGAAGGAACACAGGTTTGTTCTGCTTCTTCGAGGCCAGGCGCTGTCGCCTGAGCTAAGGGATTCGGATCCCCAGCGAGCCGGGCTGCCCCCGGCGAAGATAGAGTCTCTGTCAAAACAGGCAGACAAAACAGCGGCGATTGCCAACGAATTCGTGTCTCAAGCAAGCAGCGTACTGAAGTATGATCCCTACGCCAACATGGTCCTCCTGCGTGGCTTCTCTAGGCACCCTGATATTCCCTCCATACCTGATATCTACAAGCTGAAGCCGGCAGCCATCACCATATATCCTATGTACCGGGGCCTGGCCCGGCTGGTGGGGATGGCAGCGCTGCCGACAGGTGAAGCAATAGAGGATCAGATGGAGACCTTGCGCCGGCATTACGACGAATACGATTTCTTCTTCCTGCATTTCAAAGACACCGACTCCAGGGGAGAGGATGGCAACTTCGACGCCAAGGTGCAGGCCATCGAGAAGCTCGATCGTGCACTGGAAAGCCTGCTTAGCCTCGACCCCGAGGTGCTCATTGTGACCGGAGACCACTCTACTCCGGCTACAATGGCCATGCATAGCTGGCACCCGGTGCCCTTCATGCTGAGATCAAAGTGGTGCCGCCCGGACAGCGTCGCAGAGTTCTCGGAGCCTGCTTGCCTGGCCGGCGGCATGGGACGGTTTCCGGCAATACAGATCATGCCGTTAGCCATGGCTCATGCCCTGAAACTGGATAAGTTCGGTGCCTAGGCCGTAGCATCCGACGCCTATCGCCTGGCAATCACGGACAAGATAGTGTCGCCTACCGCGGCCAGGCACCCTCAAGAGGCAGCAATACAGCACTCTTCGCTAGATGCTTATTGGGAATTCAGTGTCCCCTCGGTCCTTCTCTGGGTATTGGCCGCTCCGGTTAGCCTTCCTGCTTTGGATGAGTGGTTTCTGTCAGGCCGGCCTCCTCTAACGCCTCCATGAGGCGAGCGGCCCTGGGGTACCCGATACGAAGGCGACGCTGTAGGAACGAGGCAGAGATGTGTTTGTGTTCCTGCGCCAGACGCTGTGCGTCTTCCAGCAGCGGGTCGGGAGCGGCACTCACCCGTCCACCCTGGAGGCGCTCGGGCACTTCGTCAAAGTCAACAGACCTCAACTCAATCTGTCGCTGGTTACCCCAGAAGTACACCAACCTCTGGATCTCGGCATCTGAAACAAGATTACCCTGAAGACGTTTAGGCTTGCCTGTTTCGGTAGCCATATAGAGCATGTCACCCCTGCCCAGCAGCTTCTCGGCTCCTACCAGATCAAGGATAGTCCTGGAGTCCACCTGAGACGTAACTGCGAAACTGATACGGGTAGGGAAGTTGGCTTTGATAAGCCCGGTCACCACGTCTACAGACGGCCGTTGAGTGGCTACGACGAGATGAATGCCTGTAGCCCGGGCCAGTTGAGCAAGCCGGCACAGCGTGTGTTCCACTTCGTCGAAGGCTGTCATCATCAGGTCAGCCAGCTCGTCGATTATGAGGACTAGATACGGTAGGGCTTCGGCCGGGGGGCGATCCTTGTTATATCCCTCGATATTCCGCGCTCCCACCTGAGCAAACTGGCGATAGCGATTATCCATTTCCTGGTTCAGCCACCTCAGGGCTTTCACCGCCTTATCGGCATCCACGACCACGGGAGCAAGCAAATGGGGCAGTCCGTTGAAGGTCACCAGTTCTACCCTCTTCGGATCAATCATGATGAACTGAACATCATCGGGGCTGTTATGTAGAAGCAGGCAACAGACAACGGAGTTCAGGCAGACAGTCTTGCCGCTTCCGGTAGCTCCGGCAATAAGCAGGTGCGGCATCCTGGTCAAGTCGCCTGCCGCCGCCTCACCACCTGCACCTTTACCCAGGGCGATCCCCAGCTTTGAGCGGGCCTGGATCTTCTGAAAGGCAGCGCTCTCTATTACGCTGCGCAGAGAGACTGAGCCAAAGACGGTATTGGGGACCTCTATGCCCACCACCGGTTTTCCCGGCACAGGAGCTTCAATCCTGATGCTGGGCGCAGCAAGTGCCAATGCCAGATCATTGGCCAGGGAAGTAATGCGCTCCACCCTGACCCTGGTTCTCGATACCTCCTCCATCCTCGTTTCATAGCTACCATCCCTGCCTCTCTCCTTTACCTCCTTGTATTTCTTGGCCCATCCGGGCTCAACGCCGAACTGCGTCACAGTAGGGCCCATATTCACCTGTACAACCCTGGCTTCTACGCCATAGCTGCCTAGAGCTTCCTCAATCAGGCGGGCTCGCTGGTTTACATCCTCCTTATCCAGCACCACCTCGACCGGTTTATCCAGGATATCGATTGGCGGTAGCTGCCAGCCGCCGGGGGTGAGAATTGGTTCATATTGAGATCGCCAGGCAGGAGGAGCAACCACAGTTGCAGGCTTCGCCTCCTCTTCGCTGATCGTCTCTGGCTCAGGCGAAAGGCTTTCTTGGGGTACAGCGTCAATCACGGGAGTCCGCGCAACGCGATCTTTCGGACGCGAGCGTGCCGCTCTGGCAAGAGCCTGCCAGCCAAGCCGAATAGCACTCCAGAGTTGTCCCGGTACAACAAGGACTATGCTCAGCACAACGAGTCCGGCTACTCTAAGTCCTCCCACAGCGCCAGGCGTGCCTATTATGCTCTGTCCAATTCTGCCTCCCAATTCCAGGAGGCCAAGGATTCCCCACGCCGCCAATGTCAGACTAATGCCCCCCAGCACCCAGTTCCACCAGAGTTTCAAGACGGACAGACGCCCTTGCCGTATCATCCAGACAAGCAAGGCCAGGCCGATGGCTATTATTACCAATCCCCAGCCGAATAGTGAGAAGATAGCGGTCCAGAATACGTACAGCAGGATCACCATCACGATGATCAGGATAAGGCTTCGCACAACCGGTTTCGCAATGAAGCGGAAGAATCGCTTTGATGGTGTGTTGCGTTCCTTGGCTTTCGGCCGGGGCTTTGACCTGGTTTTTGCTTTGGCCACGGAGTTATGCTCCCTGCCCGGCCTGCGTACTCTGGGTCTTTCCTGTCTTCACAACGATAGGGATGATGACCGGACGGCGATGAGTGCGCTCATACAGAAATTTTCCGAGGGAGTCCTTTACTTTAGCATCGACAAAGCTCTCTTCCTTCAGGCGTCGCCCGGCACCATCCAGCGCCGCCATTATGACTCCCTGCCCTTTCTCAATCAATGACTGTTCGTCGCCGGTGTCCACAAATCCCCGCGTCGCAATGATCGGCCTTGCCGCCAGCTTGCCACCGTCATCGTCAACAGCGACGGTGACCACAACGGCACCATCCCGCGCAAGCAGCTTACGATCCCGAAGCACGCTGTCATCGAGTTCACCTATGGTCAGCCCGTCCACATAGACAATCCCGGCATGATTCCTGTCAACCACCTCTCCTGAGGATTGCCCGAGTTCCAGCACATCACCGTTCTCAAGGACAAAAGCGTTCTCAGGGGGTACCCCCATACTCCGAGCCAGGTCGGCATGCAGACATAGATGCCGATACTCGCCGTGAACCGGAACAAAGAACATGGGCCTTACCAGGCTAAGCAACAGTTTCAACTCCTCCCGGCTACCGTGCCCGTGAACATGAACTCTCCTTAGCTTGTCGTAGATCACGAAGGCGCCCTGGCGGAAGAGGCTGTCTGTAGTCTGGCTGACCAGCGCCTCGTTTCCGGGAATAGCAGTCGCCGAGATGACAACGGTATCGCCGGCGACTATCTGCACTTGACTGCGGGGGTCCCGATTAGCCATACGAACCAGGGCGGAGGTAGGTTCGCCCTGACTGCCTGTGCTCAATATGATGACCCTGTCTTGAGGCAGGGCCCGGAGTTCGTCCAGATTACACAGCACGCCGTCGGGGACTTCAAGATAGCCCTTCTTGAGCGCCATCTTCACTATATCCTTCATACTCCTGCCTGTGACGAACACGCGGCGATCCCGTTTAACGGCCACGTCCAGCACTTGCTGAATGCGAGATATGAGCGAGGCAAAAGTGGTCACTATCACCCTCCCCTTAGCCTCGCCGACTATCCTGTCCAGCGTATCGCTAACCACACCCTCAGAGGGAGTGTACCCTTCCAACTCAACATAAGTAGAGTCAGAAAACAGAAGCAGCACATCCTGTCCCCCCAGAGCTGCCAACTGTCTGAAACTAGTGGGTTCGCCGACCACCGGCGTGTAGTCGATCTTGAAATCTCCGCTATGCACCACAATGCCCTGGGGAGTCTGAATAATCAGCCCTACGGAGTCAGGAATACTGTGACACACAGAGAAGAACTCGACGACAAATCGGCCCAGCGTAATCTTGCTCCCCGGAGTCACGGTATTCAACTGCGCGTTAGCCTTCGCCCCCCGCTGCTTGAGCCCCACAGCAACCAACTCCCGCGTGAACCTCGTGCTATAAACCGGAACTGTCAGGCTTGATAAAACGTGAGACAGTGCCCCTATGTGGTCTTCATGCCCGTGGGTAACCACTATCCCCCGCACATTGTGCCGTCTCTCCAGAAGATAGGTGATATCCGGATAGAGTAAGTCAACACCGGGCATCTCCTCATTTGGAAACATCAGCCCGGCATCGATGACGATTATGTCATCGCCAGACTCCAGCACAATCATGTTCTTGCCGATTTCACCCAACCCGCCCAGAGGTATGACTCGCAGTTTGTCTGTTGACATGATCCTATTTCCTTCAGTCAGCCAGGAACCTGGTTCTAGAATAAGCTCAACTGGCGATCCTCAACCACATCCTGGGGCAACTCCTTGACTTGAGCCAGTATCTCCGGAATCTTGAGCATATCCTCTTCAATGGTCTGGCGCAAAGATCCCTGATGCAGAGCTGCGGCAGGATGGTACATAGGATAGTACACGACGCCGTCCAACTGTCGGGGCTTGCCGTGGGCCTTGCCTATGGTTTCAGCGGGAAAATACCGCGACAGAGAGTGCCGCCCGAGGGTGACAATCACCCGGGGCCCGATCAGCTCGATCTGGCGGTCAAGCCACTTGCGACAAGCCTGTATCTCCGACGGTAGCGGCTCACGGTTGTGAGGGGGGCGGCACTTGATTACATTGGCAATGTATACTTCCTCACGCTTCAAGCCGATCGAGGTCAGCAGTCTATCAAGAAACTGACCGGCCGACCCCACGAAAGGACGCCCCTGCTGGTCTTCGTGCCAACCCGGGGCCTCGCCGATGAACAGAAGCTCGGCATCTTCAGACCCTTCGCCGGGCACCACCTTAATTCGCCCCTCAGCCAGATCACAATCCCGACAAGCCCTGATCTCGTCATATAGTTGAGTCAAAGCTGACATATGATTCGATGGTAGCATAACTACGTAGGGCGGTCAATCCAAACTCATCCTCACCCACTCGTGCCGGACTCGCTACTCCATCTCCTCGTCCTCATCCTCATCCTGCTCCCAGATAGGCTCGGTGAACTGGTCAATAAACTCGGCTGTAACTCTCTTGGCGATCCTGTCCATCTCCTGGTCAACCCGCTCAGCACGAAGACCCAAATCGGCCAGGTCTAGTGTTACCCCCAGCATCCTGGTCATGATGCCGAGTACAGTCAGCGAAGCTCTGGGATTCGCTATCTGAGTGGCATAAGCCGGCACTTCCCCTAGCAAGCAGACGCCCTGCATCTGCCTCTCCCTGGCCATGCCCAGTATCAGTCCGTTTAACCCGGCTATGCGAAGGTTACCTCTGAGGATCACGTTCTGTTCACTAAGCTCGTCGACCAAATCGGGAGCAGTGGCTACTCCCCAAACCTTCATCTCCTCGCTGTGGTGAACGCGCGTTACGGCGGCAGCGCAACTGTATATCCTGGTCACCTGGAGCTTCTGCGCTACGTCTAATACGCAGTTCACCAGTTCATATCCTTTGAAGACAGGCTGCTGCTCGCCGATGAAGATAACCAACCCCTGCTCGGCGTCATCGGACTGCCAGTAGTAGAATTTGCTCTCAGGAAAGCGGGGGCTTTCCACCACATTGTCCTTTACTGCTATGCCCACCGGTTCAAAGAAGCTCACGGGATCAATCTCTCCTATTTCTACAGCATCCAGCTTCTCCACAAGATACCTCGCCGCTGTCATAGAAACATCGCCTATGCCGGGCCAGGAGGCAAGCATGCAACAGTTCTTAGGACGCGGCTCATCGTAGAGCTTTATTGCCTCTTTCATATCCTGTTCAACCTTCCTTCATCATTGCTGGCACGAGGTCGTCGCCAACCCCCATAAGCCATGACATTTTAGACTGTAAGCATCTCGTTTTCAAGCTTACAGGCCGGCTCCGTACCGTCATCCTATGATCTTGTGCCCACGCATCAACTGCGATCCATTACGGTTGCCGGTGACACAAGGGCCTGTCCCTCACTAGCGTCTACTGCTATTGCCTGCGGCATCGAGAAAGTGGGCCGGCGGAGCAGTTGCCCGCAAAGAACGACTCTGCCACACCCACGATGCGTGTGGTTCTTTACGATTTGCGTTAGCACCATGATTTGCGTAATATGGATTCGATGGAAGTAGATGGGCTCATAGAACAGGCCAGCACGTATCTGCCTGATGAGGAAGTTGCCGTCGTTAAGGCAGCATACGAGTTCGCCTCTCGAGCTCACGAAGGGCAGGTGCGCAAGACAGGTGAGCCATACTTACAACACCCCCTCAATACGGCCATGTCGCTGGTCGACTTCCACCTCGACAGTGAAACCATCGCCGCCGCCCTGTTACATGATGTAACCGAGGACTGCGGCATATCGCTGGAAGAGATAACGGCCAGATTCGGCCCACAGGTGTCAAAACTGGTGGACGGAGTCACCAAGCTAAACAAGCTCTCACGCCGATCTCAGACCGGAGATACCAAGTCGACAATGCAGGCCGAGAACCTGCGTAAGATGCTGCTGGCCACCGCTGAGGATCTGCGCGTGATCATCATCAAGCTGTCAGACAGATTGCATAACATGCGCACGCTGGGGGCCTTACCTGCTGAGAAGAGGCGTTCCATCGCCCGGGAGACCCTAGATATATATGCTCCGCTGGCGCATCGACTCGGTGTGGCAGAGGTGAAGTGGCAGTTAGAGGATCTTGCTTTTCGCTACTTGGAGCCACGTGCATACCATCAAATTGCTCGCCTCGTAGCAGGCAAGCGGGCCTCAAGGGAGTCCTTCATAGCCGAGGTTAGTCAGGAACTGTGCCAGGCGCTGGACGAGGCAGGCATCAAGGCCAAAGTCTCCGGCAGGCCCAAGCACATATACAGCATATACAGGAAGATGACCAAGTATGATGCCCAGGGCAAGGAATTCAGCGATATCCACGACCTTTCGGCCCTGCGGGTATTGGTAGACTCCGTATCAGACTGTTACAAGGCACTGGGGATAGTTCACAATTGCTGGCGTCCTGTGCCTGAAGAATTCGACGATTTCATTGCCAACCCGAAGAGCAACGGCTATCAAGCCTTGCACACCACAGTGATGTGCCGAGGCACAACTCCTCTCGAAATACAGATTCGGACTCATGACATGCACCGCATCAACGAATATGGCGTCGCCGCTCACTGGCTTTACAAAGAAGGAAAGGCGGGCAGGCATTCATCAGAGGAAACTGCCTGGCTGAGGCAGTTCGGTGATTGGAGGGATGAACTGGAGGGAGAGGATCTTCTCGAGTCTATGAAGACCGACGTGCTGGTGGAGAGGGTATTCGTCTACACCCCCAAGGGAGAGATAAAGGAATTGCCCAGGGGTGCAACTCCGCTCGACTTTGCTTTCCGCGTTCATACCGACCTGGGCTACAAATGCATCGGCGCAAAGGTGAACGGCAGGCTCGAGCCGCTGAACTACACTCTTAAAAACGGTGACGTTGTGGAGATCATGGCCAGCAAGGGAAACAGAGGGCCCAGTCTAGACTGGCTCAATCCTGAGGCCGGTTATGTCAAGACATCTCACGCACGAAGCAAGGTTCGTCAATGGTTCAGAAAGCAGGAACGAGGTCAATCCATTGAAACCGGTAGACATATCTGGGATAAGGAACTGAAGAAGCTATTCGTCGGTGCGGTAAGTATTGAGGAGATCGCGCGTCTGCTGGACTATGGCGACGCAGATGATCTCTTCGCCGCGCTCGGCAGCGGCAGTGTCACCGCCTCTCAAATAGCACTCAAACTAAGCGTAGACCTGGAACCGGCGGAAGAGGGGATTGCAGTTCTACCCCCACGAAAGGTCAGCCCTTCCAGCATCAACGTGTTGGGGGTCGGCGAGTTGCTCACCCGTCTCGCTAACTGTTGTCATCCTTTGCCCGGCGACAAGATCATCGGTTATATCACACGGGGACGGGGAATCACTGTGCACCGGGCGGATTGTCTCAACATCATAAACGAAGAGGACAAAGAGAGGTTGATTAAGGTGGAATGGGGCGAAGTGGCACAGGTCTACCCGGTAATGATCCAGGTCGATGCCTGGGACAGAGTTGGCCTTGTCAGGGATATTAGTGCTATCATAGCAGAGGAACGTGTGAACGTCACCGAACTGAACTCCGTCGGTCACCTTGACGACAGCATATCGCTGCATATAACGCTTGAGGTGAAAAGCGGCGTGCAGTTGAGTAAAATAATGTCCCGGATTTATACGGTCTGGAACGTAGTAAGTGTGATGAGAAAGGGGGAATAAGTGTCAACTACTAAGCAGGGGAACAAGGCAGTCAGGGCAGCAAACAGAAAGAGACTGCGCAACCGGCTGGTACGCCGCAGCCTCAAAACATACCTGGTCAAGGCGAGGTCGGCCGCTGATACGGCACAAGAATCGGCATACCAGCGGACGATGATGGCCATAAGCAGGGTGGACAAGGCTGTGAGTAAAGGAATCATCCATAGAAACAAAGGCGCCAGAATCAAGTCTTCGCTGATGAGCATGCTGAGCAAGGAATAGGGAGCAAAGACCTGATATTCGATGACTGTTAGGCCGATCACCAAAGGGACAGGAACCGGCCGGGGACTATCTGACCGGTTTCCCATTCGTAAGGGCCTATCGGTCTGCTCCCGAAGATACAGATGTCAGGCGCGGGGCAGGATCCCGCGGGGCAGAGACGGTAATCCCGCATATCACACAGCTTGGATAATGCAGGAGTAGAGAGTTGTCTGCGCGAGATATGGGGACTCTTAACTCCGGATATGTAGCGTAGTGCGATGTTAACCCAGTTCCAAGCGGTAGGACAGGCTCTCTTTACTCAAGGGCTCGTCTTCTCCCAGGGAGGAAATCTCAGCGTCAAGCTTGGGGAGCACCTGGTCATAACCCATCGAGGCAGCACCTTGGGCTTCATTCAGGAAGGCGACCTGGTCGAGACGGGGATAACCAAGAATAATCGGTCAACACCCCTCGCTTCAAAGGAGTTGGAGGTCCATCGCTGCATCTACAGGAACACATCGGCCTTGGCGGTGGTTCACGCACATCCCCCTTATGCCGTTGCTCTGTCGTTCACCGAAAAGGAGATCGTGCCTTGCGACGCAGAAGGCCAGGTTCTGCTGTCTAAGGTGCCCGTACTGAGCACGGAGCAAGCAACAAGGCTCGAAGACATTGCGGAGGAAATAGCTGAGTTGCTTAACGAGTACAGGATTGTGCTGGTTCAGGGTCACGGCACCTTTGCTGTCAGTCAGTTATTGGAGGAGGCCTATTACTATACATCTGCTCTGGAGCAAAGCTGCCGCCTCCTTTACCTCCTCAAGACACTAAGGATAACCCCCGGATGACCCTTCTCTAATTGTTCCGCTATTCTTCCGCTGGCTTGGGCGCAAACGTGTAATACCAGTCGCAGTACTCAGGATTTCTGCCCATCACCACTTCTAGAAACACCTTCTGCAATTCAGCAGTCATCTTGCCGATCTTGCCCGTGCCCACCGGGCGACGGTCGATCTCAAGTATGGGAGCTACGTCGGACGCCGTTCCCGTTAAGAACACTTCATCAGCCAAATAGAGCTCGCTTCTGTCAACCTGCCTTTCAACAGTGTCGACTCCCAGTTCGTTCCTAGCAATCCTCATCACCGTGTCCCTGGTAATGCCCATCAGTATGTTGTCGGATGACGGAGGAGTTATCAGTTCTCCTCCCAGAACAAGGAATATGTTCTGACCTGTACCTTCCGAGACATGCCCGCTTTGTGTCAGCAGTATTGCCTCGTCGAAGCCGTTTTCCATGGCCTCTGTCTTGGCCAGGGCGCTGTTCACGTAGAGACCACAGATCTTGCCCCTGGGCGGAATCATGTTATCGTCAACCCGATGCCACGATGAGACACAACAGCGAACACCATTCTCTGTATCGAGGTATGTGGGAAACGTCGTCACAACGATAAGGAAATCGTCCTCCAGATCATGGAGCCGGATTGCCAGATTCTCTGCGCTCTTATAGGCCAGGGGGCGGATATACACATGCTCTCGATAGCCACTTCTTGCCAGCAACTCCGTCGTCAGGCGGCAAAGGTCATCAACTGAGTAGGGAAGCGCTATCTTAAGGATACGGCAGGCGTCGAGCATCCGCTTATAGTGATCCTGGAGCCTGAAGAGGCAGAATCCCTCTCGCTCGCTGTCCCAGTTACCGCGAATGCCATCGAAACAGCCGGTTCCGTAGTGGAGGGCCTGGGTCAAAACGCCTACCCTGGCTTCAGCCAGTGGCATGAACTGCTTGCGGAAAAAGGCATACGGCGGCATGCTTGCTGGGTCTTCTCCTGCTTAACGACAACCTCGACCTCAATTATACTCCGGGTACGAAGCCAAGACAAGTTTCGGTTCTTGGCTTCGTGCTGTCAGCCCCCGGGCCTCAGATTCTGCTACAGACAGCGGCTTGCATATATTAGCCAGCGCGCAGGCGACAAGTCTGTTTCAGCCCTGGGTGAATAAGTCCGAAGCAGCCACGACCTGGTTTGCTCTATTCAGATGGCTTTAGCCCATTCAACGGCGTTTGCGAAAATCTGCAGGCCATCTCCACGATCCCGTGGAGCTTCCATGCTCCACCTTGGATGCTGTGTCCAGCGGACAAAACGCTCAGGGTGGGGCATCAGCCCAAACACGCGCCCCGAGATATCAGAGGCGCCGGCTATGTTGCCTATAGAACCGTTCGGGTTAAGAGGATATACGTCTGAAATCACCCCCTCCTCATCAGCATAATACAATACCGCCTGCAGCTTCTCGGCTACACCGGCTTCGGCAAAGACCTTTCCCTCCCCATGGGCAACTGGCAGATACATCACTTTTATGCCTCTGGTAAACACACAGTCAGACTCTTCTTTGACACGGAGGTAGACCCAGCGGCACTCAAACCGTCCTGAGTCGTTGGCCGCGATGGTCACCGATTCTCTGGTCACATCGGTGCCCCTCTGCAAGATGCCTGCCTTCAGGAGCACCTGGAAACCATTGCAGATGCCAAGGATAAGCCTTCCGTCATCGACGAATCTTTGAATGTCGCCTCCCAGGCGCAGCCTCAGCTCATTGGCCAGTATTTTCCCGGCTGAAATATCATCACCGTAGGTGAATCCTCCGGGTATGACCATAATCTGGTAGCAGGACAGTGGAGCCTTCCGGCAGACTAGTTCGTTGATATGTGCAGTCTCCACAATCGAGCCAGCTTGTTCAAAGGCGAACGCAGTCTCCAGATCACAGTTGGTGCCCGGCGCCTGCACTATCAATGTCCTAACTCTGGCCATACTAACCTACCAGCAAAGAGGCTTCTGCCATGCTTCCTTCAGTTCGCTAAGCGATGCCGAGAGCACTCTCTTCCCTGAGATGCCGTAAACTACCAACTGCTCTTCATTCGTAACTCGTCCGATAGCAGCATAGTGAACTCCAGTCATCATATTCTCAAAACTGACCTTGTCTTCCGTAGCCACCTCTACCAGAAAGCGGCTATTGGACTCAGAGAAGAGAACGGCATCATCGCGAATCATCGGCTCATCCAGTGGAACGTGATTCAGATGAATGGTCATTCCTAGCCCTCCCGCGAATGCCATCTCCGCCGCGGCTACCCCGATGCCCCCCTCACTGCAATCATGGCAGGCCATGACCAGCCCCTCCTCAATAGCAGCGCTCAAGGCATTCATGAGATGCTTCCCTCTATCGGGATACACCTTGGGCACTCTGTTGCCTGTATAGCCATGAATGCTGTAGTAGTGTGAACCGCCGAGTTCATCGCGGGTGGCACCAACAACATAGACAAGATCTCCTTCTTTCTTGCAGTCCATTGTCATCGCCCTATTCACATTCGGCATGATCGACATCGCGGATATCAGCAGCGTAGGTGGAATGCAGATGCTTTCCTTTTCGGTCTCATACTCATTGTAAAGGCTGTCCTTGCCCGAGATGAAAGGGGTCTCGTATGCAATCGCCATGTCGTAGCAGGCCTGCGCCGCCCTCACCAGGCCGCCCAGCCTGTCGGGCTTTTCCGGGTTACCCCAGCAAAAGTTATCGAGCAGCGCTACTCTTCCAAGGTTGCCTCCGACGGCAACAATCTGCCTTAGCGCTTCATCTATGGCAGAAGCCGCCATCCAGTAAGGGTCGATATCCCCATACTTGGGGTTTATGCCGCAGGATATGATAACTCCCCTGTCGGAATCGAGCACGGGCCTGATAATAGCTGCGTCTCCTGGCCCGTCATTGTCTCTTCCTACCAGAGGCTTAAGAACGCTGCTGCCCTGAACCTCGTGATCGTATTGACGTATGACCCACTCCTTGGAGCAAACGTTCCACGAGCCCAGGATATGCAACAGGTCTTCCCGCAGATCAGAGGGCTGAGGGAAGTCCGGCTCTGCATGGCAGGAGGGCTCCCACACTGCGTCCCTCTCAAGCTGCGGCAGTCCATCATGCAGGAATTCCATATCGAGGTCGCCGACGCGATTTCCTTCATAGAAGAGCTGCAGACGGCGGTCGTCGGTGAACTCACCGATTACCGTAGCCTCGACATCCCCATCCCGGCAAAGCTCAAGCAACTCCGCGACAGTGTCCGGCGGAACTGCCAGCACCATTCTCTCCTGCGATTCGGACAACCATATCTCTCTGTATGATAGACCCGCATACTTCAGGGGGACTCGCTCCAGATATACCTGCACACCTGTCATGGCAGCCATCTCCCCCACCGCTGATGACAGCCCTCCCCCACCACAATCGGTGATTCGCCGATACAGCCCCAGATCGCGCGCCTTCATCAGGACGTCCATCACCTTCTTCTCCATGATGGGGTTCCCTATCTGAACTGAACTGGCGGAGATACCCTCAGACTCCCGGGTCAGGTCAGCCGAAGCAAACGTAACCCCGTGGATTCCGTCACGCCCGGTCCTGCCGCCCATAAGCACCACCAGATCGCCCGGCTCCTGCATTCCCATGTTGCTCATGGCAACCGGCAGCAGTCCCACAGTTCCGCAGAAGACCAGTGGGTTCCCGATATACCGATCATCGAAAAGCACTGCCCCATTGAGTGTAGGAATACCCAGCCGGTTCGCGTAGTCAGCCACCCCGGCGCGGACACCCCTGAAAACGCGCCGCGGATGCAGGACGCCTTCAGGCAGCCTCTCATAAGGATAATCCGGTGGCCCGAAGCAGAAGACGTCGGTATTCATGACAGGCTTGGCTCCCAGCCCTGTGCCCAAAACGTCGCGAATGACTCCGCCTACACCTGTCGCGGCTCCCCCATAAGGTTCCAGTGCCGACGGGTGGTTATG
This sequence comes from Dehalococcoidia bacterium, assembly GCA_003567655.1. GTDB lineage: Bacteria > Chloroflexota > Dehalococcoidia > GIF9 > AB-539-J10 > RBG-13-51-36. Next base: position 858 of record PWZA01000069.1, on the reverse strand, counting down.
CGTTTCCACCTTAAAACAAACCGCGTTCTGACCATCGAAGTCGATCACTCCCGAGTTATCCCTGAAGACCGAGAGGCACCACGGCTTTGCTAACTCTTCGGTGGCTCTCATGATTGTGCTCTTAAGCAGATTATCGATGGTGAGTTCCCCGATCCTGATTCTGCTGTTGAACGTCTTGTGTACACAGTGCTCAGACCAGGTCTGCGCCAGGGTCTCGAGTTCGACATCGGTCGGACTGCGCCCTTGTCTGGCGAAGTAATCCCGAATTCGCTTCATCTCGCCAAGATTCAGTGAGAGCCTGTCCTTGCCCATCTCGAGCAACATGTTGTCGTCCGCCCCCATCAGGTCAACTGTCTTCAGGCTGAACTCATACTCCAAGGACGGACGAGATATTCCCTCCGAATCGGTGACCACGTGCTGGATGACACCGTTCACCAATAGCTTGTCACAGATAGAGTGAAAGTCTTCATCGGAGAGCGCACCCCACACCAGATACCTCTTCGCGTTTCTTACTGACTCGACAGCGGTTATGCCAAGGTCATGGATCCCCTTAATAACGCTCTCCTCCACAGGATCTATGACACCCGGATTATAGGCAACCTCAACGATGTGCGCCCCCTGTGACGCAGGGCGTGCATGAGCCTCGCGATAGGCATACACTCCTACTACAGGATCAACCAGTAGTTCTTCGCATATCCTCCTAACATCGCCATAACTCAGGTCTCCGCGGAGCACGTATATCTCGCTCACTCGAACCCGGGACACGCCTGCAATGCCGAGGTCGTGTATGTCGCTTTGCAGGGCTTCTCCCCGCGGATCACGCAGATCTTCCTTGATGGAGACTTCAACTCGATGCAG
>PWZA01000146.1 GCA_003567655.1 Dehalococcoidia bacterium | reverse complement strand
GAGCAGGTGTCAATACCTCGGCTTGCGACATAGTCACTGGCAGCGACAAGGTCTTACCATCGGCAGGATATCCCTCCCTACTTTGTCCTTAAGCTAAGGGGGTGGGGAGTTATGAGTCTATCCCTTCGTAACACTCCTTAACCCCCTGTCGTTTTCCCGCTCCGTTGGAGGATAGGCCTAAATAGGCGAAGCCGTGTGGGGGATTGCCCTCATGCTTTCTCTTGAGGAAAGGGGGAGACAGGGGGTTAAGGGAGTTGGCCGGCATGGCGCACAAGGGGGCGCCCCGATGGAATCGGGGCGCCCCCTCGTTGTCGTATCTGCCGGCAACTGCCAGGTCATAAACCTACGGCGGGTAAGGGTACGTATCGGGTTGCTGCCATTGGAGGAAAGGGTAAGTCACTCCCTCCAAGATACCCCATCTTTCTGCAAAGCACCACTGGGCATTTGTGAACGTTGTGCTCTGAAGCATTTCCGTCGTGCTCTTGCTGGTGGCTTTGCCCTCTGTCGATGACTGCCCACTGGTCTCAGTATCCCAGAAGTTACCGATCATCTCGTAGTTACCACCTGTGTCGACGCTTCCTGCGAAGCCCTTATCGGTGGGATCCTCTACGCCCTCGTAGTGCACGCTTCCGGTAGCGTAGCATCTGATTACCTTCCCTCGACGATTGGTTCCAACAAAGCCACCAAAAGAGGTGCCTTCCGATCCGGACAAGCGGACTACGGTTCCTGTGGAATAGCAGTCTCTCACTGTGCCCCATCCGACCACTCCATAGCCGTTGTAACCTACTAAGCCTCCAACAATATCGTTGCCAATCACAGTGCCGGTGGAGAAGCAGTTGCTCAGAACACCGTCAGGCGCGTTGTATCCTACGAGGCCGCCAACATCCACACTGCCAGTCACACTGCCGAACGCATAGGAGTTACTCACAGTGCCGCGATTCCATCCCACCAGACCGCCGACACGATTGTCGCCAGTCACGCTCCCAGTGGCATGGGAGTTGCTCACGGTGGAGTAATCACTCCCTCCCACCAGGCCACCGACACTTATGTCGCCAGTCACGTCACCGCCAGCATGGGAATCACCCACCGTCGCGAAAGAGTTGAGCCCCACAAGGCCGCCAACCCAGCGACTGCCCATCACATTGCCGGTAGAATAGCAGTTGCTCACCATAGCATAGATATGATATCCCACGAGGCCGCCAACGTAGTCTTCACCAGTCACGCTGCCAGTGGAATAGGAGTCATCTACGGTCCCGGAACTTCGTCCCACCAGGCCCCCAACGTTTTCGTGCCCGGTCACGCTGCTGGTAGAATACGAGTTGCCCACTGTGCCCGTACTGCGGCCCACCAGTCCTCCGACATCCCGATACAGTCTGCTGCCAGTCACGATCCCGGTGGAATAGGAGTTGCTCATAGTGCCTGCATTGTACCCCACCAGACCTCCAACACTGCCACGACCGCGCACATGCGTATTCACAACGCCAACATTTCGGATGAGACCGTCACGACCTACAGCGCCGAATAGACCGACATAGAATGCAGTGGAGCGGCTGATATGCAGGTCTCTTATCTCATAGCCCTGGCCGTCGAAACTACCAGTGAACATCCAATCTGAAGGTCCTCCCCCGGACCCAATCGGGATCCATCCCCTTCTACCATCGGCTGCCGGGCCCGCCAGTTCGGCATAGCCGGCAGTGGTGGCATCGAGGTCGTTCATCAGCACATAATCGCCGCTCCGGTCGTTTCTGATACTGTGCAGATCATGCCAGTCCCATATCTCGACGACATCCTTAACTTCGTGGAAGGTGGCGGTGATGGAATAGCGACCGTTCATGGTGATGGTGGTTGAGGGGTCGGTGACACCATCTATGGGCTCCCCTTGCCACTCCGCAAACTCATAGTCGCTGTCAGGGCTGGCCTCCAGACCCACTTCTGTGCCAACGGGAATATCTGACATGGTCTCTGTCTCACCCGGGCCGACCACTGTCCCTGCGCCGTCTACTGTGACAATAACCGAACCCCCTTCGCTGCTGGTGACGATAAGATCGAGCTTGTCAAACGCCAGGAAGTCCAGATCGCTTCGCGACCCGGTTATGGCAATGCTGGGCGGGTCAAAGACATATCCATCCTTTTCGGGCGTTACCTCCACGTTTCCACTGAGCAGGTGTTTGGACCAGTAGCCATTGTCATCGGTAGTGGCGCTGGAGTGGTCGTCGGAGAAGTTGATCGCTACGCCCTCTAAGCCCTCTCCATCTTCAGTCACGCGCCCCGAGGCACCATAGGCCAGGTTATATGGCGGATCGGGATATTCCCAGGTGGGGCTCTCCCAACCAGCCCCCGCTATTCTCAGTAGCTCTAGCTCGGCAAAGACCTGCGCTGATATGTACAACTCAAGGTCGTACTGCCATTGCCATGGTGATGTCTCGATCTCTCCTGAGGCCCGCACGTTCCCGAGTAGTCTTGTTCCTATGGTTGCTTCCGCAACGTGGCTGACCCCTGCTGTTCCGGAGAGGACAGCTCCACCGAATACCCGGGCCTCGGCCTGGCCGCTGAATGTCGGGGGGTGCAAGGTGGCTCCATCTCCACGTATCCCGGTTATCGTGCTCCAGCTACCGTCGTAGTACCTGATTCCGACGTCGTAGCCCCGATCATAAGTCACAGACGCCTCAAGTGTAGCGGTTATCTCGCCCTCTGTCCCAACTACCAGTTCTATCTCGGGGGTTATGGTTACGGGACCATATACGGGTATCGGCGGGCCGGTAATCGTCACCAGGTTGTACTCTCGGTCCCAGCTTACGTCTTGCTCCACCGTCAGGGTGGCTTCCATCTCAAGGCCGGGAGAGAACACAAACTCAAACTCCGTCAGCCTCCCCCAGAAATTTGTCTTGATATGAATGTCCGCATCGGCAGTAACCAGCAGATAACCCTCGATGGTAACGCCCTCTGCCGGCTCGTATCTAAACTCGCGTCCTCCCTCCACCTGCGATACCTCCACACCCTCTGCCCAGACTGCACTGCTCAGCAGGTCCTGGATAGGAATGGTTTCTGTGACCACTATCATTCCTTGATCAATCGCATCCTCCAGGGTGGCCGGTTCGACTGTCACCTCCACTTCACCACCTTCGCCGCTCAATCCAGTGCTGCTTACTCCGGTCACCCGCTTTAGAAAGCCATGCTCCGCCCCGGGGACCGGATGCTCGCACATGAGCACATCGCCCGGCTCTATACCTGCTACGAAACCTGTTGCTGTATCGAAGAGGAGCCTCTCCCTGTCTTCAGTTAGCTCTGTTACGTTGTCCGCCTCTTCCTCGGTGACATCCTTTGTGTGCTCGTAGTACACAATCTCGTCTTCCTGAGGATACAGCCATGCGTTCACTACGTCCATTGCCCTGGCAGCGCTGAGGCCGCCTTCCGGATCGGGCGGGAATAGCCACATGTTTACGCAGTCCATGGCATAAGAGGCGCTGGGCGCATTGGGTATAAGCCCGTGGTCACGGCTGAAGTCCAGGGTGTATTGCTCCTCCATTTCTACTTCTACCGACTGCCTTTGCTCTCTGAACCCCCACTTATTGGCAACTACTTCATAACTGCCGTCTGTATCATAGACTGTGAAGTCATAGAGTCCATCCCAATCAGTGGTGGTGTCGTCAACAACCTCGTCGTCACGGTACAGCTCAACTATGACCCCTTCCAGTGTTTCGCAGTTGACTTCCCTGATCTGGCCCTCTATCTCAGCCGTTGTTATCTGTGGCGTAACAGAAGCAGGGACGGAGTCATCCAGTACACTCTGGTCCGGCATGTCCAGGGCCGTTGACAAAGCTGTCGTCGATGCGGGGAGGATAAGTAGGACCACCAGTATGATTGAGAGTAGAGTTGGTAGAAGCATCCGGCTGTGGTTCATAGCTGCACCTTCCTTATTCGTTGTCTGAGACTTGCCATAATCTCTCCAAGCACATGGGTGAGTTCTTCTGTTGCTTGTCGAACAGGCCAGGATCTTGCGGTGTCGAAACAAGTCTGAACCAAGAGCATTTAGCGAACAGCCAGATGAACCGTGAAACGATGGTCCGATGTGCCGGTGGATCCGTGAGGGCAAGGCGGGTTCTGCTGCGCCAGCAATGCAAGACCGAGAGCATTGGCCTATACGTGCTCGGCTGAGTTATAGATGAACTACCCGTATCGTCTACAGCGTACATCTGGCCGCCGGCCTCACATTCGCCTATGAGTAGTACCAGTGGTATTAGTACGCAATGGTGCCATGGCCCGGGGGCTCTGTCAATACCTCGGACTGCGTGATAGTATTCGATACCGAAGGGGGTGTCGATGAGTCAGAACCGGTGTTACCGAAGGGAGGTAAGGTGACACGACGCAGCATAGCGGAATATGCCGGGGGCGGTCCGGTTGCGTTATGCGCAGCCTGCCGCTTTCAGTGAGTAGGGCTTATCTCGGCACCGGCCTTACCCGGATGAGAAGAAGGGGCGCCCTGATGGAGTCGGGGCGCCCCTTCGTTTCCCGTTCTGTCAGGAACCAACCTTGACAGGTTGGATCACCCATTCTCTACGGGATACAGCCAGGCGTTCACTACGTCCATTGCCCTGGCAGCGCTGAGGCCGCCTTCCGGATCGGGTGGGAATAGCCACATGTTTACGCAGTCCATGGCATAAG
>PWZA01000115.1 GCA_003567655.1 Dehalococcoidia bacterium | reverse complement strand
GGAAAATATCTCATACGCGATAGCAGAGTATTACGACTTTGGTGAATACCCCTCATTTCATGCCTCAGCATGTGAAGCTCTCTACAGGGGATGCCCTTATACCAGGGGGCGCAAGCCTTCAAGGGTATGGGCAGATACGCAGATATTCTACACTCGCACAGCGGCCAATCAGGGCCAGATGAACAAGCGAGTATCTGATGTGTTTCGCAGAGAGGCGGGATTGAACGTTGTCCCATCAAATAAAGATCGAATGGCAGGATGGCGGCACGTCAAAGAGTTAATCGCCTGGCGCAAAGACGGTGATGGCAAATTTATCAGGACACCGCAGCTTTATTATTTCCCTGAATGCGTAAACCTTGAGCGCGAATTTAAAGACGCGGTACACTCAGAGACAGGCAACAGGCTTGATATTGATAATGGATGCAGCGACCACGCCTTAGATAATGCACGCTATTGGGCGATGGGCGCACGCAAGGCCACACAGCTTGACACAGAGAAAAAGCGCAAGGCCATAGCAGGGAAGAGCAGCGACACCTTTGCAGGGCTGATGCGGCAAAGCAAGATGGCAAAGATGGGCATGGCACAGCATTATGCCCCCTTTGTTGATCTGGAAAAAACACCCGCAGATATTGATAGGCAACTCCTTGAGATGCTCGAAGAACAATCCGAACCTGAACTTGTGGCATAGAGAAAATTGGGAAAAGTAATGCCAGAGAATGTAACATATCCCAAAGACGAAGAGGGGCGCATAGCTTATTGGGAACGGCAACTTGAGTATGCCCTTCAGCGCATGAAGCCATACATGGATGTTGGCGACAGGATCAGCAAGATTTATTACAACCAAGCTGCCAATATCCGAGAAAAAGCCGAAGACATCCCCGGCCTTGACGACGGCTTGCCCAGGCGCATTAAGGCGGGTGTGGTCTTTGCATGGATAGACCAGAGCATCGCCAATATGCTTGAGCGCAATCCCGTTTTTTCCATAAAGCCGGCAAACCCGTTGGGCACTGCCGGTGCGCCAGTTGTAGAGTCCGCAATAAATTATTGGTATCGGGAGACAGGCCAGTTTTTTCATGAGCGACGCATATTATTGGACGCTTTTTTCTATCCTTTTGGTGTGAAAAAACTTGGATGGACAACGCGCCTGTCTGAGCGCAATGAATTTGATCTTACTGATATATCGGATAAGATCATTGACGACCCCTATGAAGCGGCGGCATTTCTCGTTGCCGAAATACCTCTTGCGGTATCTGTGCATCAAAACCATGATGAGCATATTGAAGCGGCCATGTCTGTGATGCAAGACCCTATGGTGTCGCAGGAGATCAAAGACCTCTATGTTCAGCCGTATATTGATGCGCACAAGCGCATGTTGGAGCGCCCCCAGGCAGACAAAGATGTTTCAATACAATGGGAATCGCCCTATGGCGTGCGGTGGAATCCAAAAGACTTTGTCATGGATACCTTTGCGGATAACGGCATAAAAGATGCCCAGTTTATCGCGTTTCGTTGGCGGCGCAGAACAGCAGATGTTCGTTCTAATCCCAACTACAAAAACACCAAAGAGCTGGAACCCACAGCAGGGGCACGCCCCATCGACGCACCCCCGGAAAATCTCGATGACCTCAGTTATGACGATTTTGGCTTTACGATAGGGTGGGAGATATATGCTCGCAATTTCCCCGTAAGCCCCTATCGGCGAGAAAACCTGCTCATCACCCTTGTTCCGGGCCATGACAAATTTTTGCAACATGAAGAATGGCCGTTTACCCACATCGAAGACCATCCCGTTGAATTGTTACAGTTCCAGCAGGGCACAGATACATATCTATCCAATTCCACGATACATCTTGCCGGTGGCGACAATATCCAATCACTGATGAACGAGTTTTACGATTCGTGCTTGTCAGTGATCCGCAAACAAAAAAACGTGTTCTTCTTCGATAAGGATATGTTTGAAGAAGAAGACATTGAAAATATCCTTCAACTGCCCGAAGGCTCTGCCGTGCGCATCGAAGGACTTGCTCAAGCCCAGGGGCGTCCTATTCAGGCGTTGCCCTTTCAGCAAATCCCTGATGATCGCATGGGCATGATGAGGTTGCTACAAGATACCTTTGACAGAGCAATGGGAACGCCGCAGCCGATACGGGCAAGTTCTCCTGAAACTGCGACAGAAGCGGCAATCATTGAGCGCCGCACAACGGCACGCGAAGAGTTGCGCACCAACCTGTTTAAAGAAATGCAGATCAATACTGCGCGAAAGTTTTGGCAGTTACATCAACAGTTCTTGCCTGATCGACAATTCGAGATCGATCCGCGCACACACCAGGTTGCCGCCGTTACAGAGGAAATAGCAAAGGGGGAGTATCGCTTTATCATTGACATCTCTTCCCGCGCTGTTGCCCAATCTGTTGAGCTTGATCGGTGGATGCGTCTTTTAAACCTTGCCACAGGTATTACGCCTACGCTTATGCAGTTGGGCTTTCAACCTCCCAATGTCATGGAGATATTTAAGCGGTTGTTACAGCGCGGCTTTGGGATACAGGATGTTGAATCTATCCTGCCGGGTGTAACACCTGACCCGATGATGATGGACGCCATGAATGATCCGTTGCAGCGCCAGTTGATCATTGAGTCATTGTCCAAGTTTCGGGGTGGCGGCAGCATGGTCGAAGGGGGTGGCCCCGGTCCTGTCAATCCTCAAGAGTTTTTTGCACGCGGCCAAACTCCTGCCGATGAGATGACCCGCGCAAACCAACTGTAAGGAAAATGCAATGCCGCGCCAAACAAAACAGCGCCGTCTCTTCAAAGCGGCAAAGAGCGATCCCGCCGTGCGCGAAAAATTCAACTTCAACATGCATGCCGTTGAGAAGATGGAAGGTCATGATATGGGTATGGTTCCCAAGTCGATGAAGCGGCAGATGAAAAAGAAGCGGCACAAGATGCGTAGCGAAGGGGAATACAATGCCTAACTATGGCTTTGCCTGTTCATGCGGCCATGTGGAAGATCGAATTGTGCCAGTAACACAGCGAGATAATCCTGTGCGATGCCCTCGATGCCGGGCATACATGCAGCGTCAATTTCCTGTTGAGGCGATACGCGGCTATCAACCTTTTGAGCCATTTTATCACGAAGCCCTGGATATAGACATCACGGGCAAACGGCAGCAAAAAGAGGCATACCGCTATTTCAATATCATCGAAGCAGGCGACACCGTGCGCGGGGCGCGTAACATTGAAACAAGCGTTCATGCTCCCAAGATGGTTCCCCTTCCACCAACAGGACGCGGCCTTTCCGATCTTCAACGCGAGAAAGAGCAGGGTCGGCAAATTGGCGACGATATGATGATAGGCGTAGGCGATAAGGCAAAGGTGCGCGTGGGGGACTTGCCAAATGCCATTACTTTAAGCAAGAAAGATGAACAAGAAATATATGCAAAAAGTGTAGAACGTGGCATGAAAGCCGCAGCACTGTAACGCAACAACAACCGGGAAAGAAGGTCTTTAATCATGTCAAAAACACCCGTAGCAGGACATGTCGGCAACAATGCCGAGACTCCGAATCTTGATAATATCATCGACCAGCACGCTGGGAACTTCCAATTTGTTGAAGAGGAAAAACCTGACGATCTGTTCTCCGATGATATGGACAACGATGCGGAAGTCGGAGAAGAAGCCGAGACTGCCGAGACTACGAACTCCGCAAGCGACGGAGAAGATGCTGGCGATACCGAAAAAGGCGATATGTCCGAAAAGGACGGCGAAGAAGAAAAAGAAGAAAAAGAAGAAGAAGAAAAAGAAGCCGATTCAAAAACGGAGACTGCGCCAGAAGGCGGCATTGCCGGAGCTATTCGCTATCTCGAAGAAAACAATCCAGACTTTGCAAAGGCAGTAAGAGAGTTGCAGGGGAGCTTGTCCCGTGTAACCGCAGATCGTCAACAGTTTGACAAGGACAAGGCGGAACTTGCCGCCATCCTTGAAGAAGTCCGCGAGCTTCGGGAAGAGGAGACTGTTCAGGAACAAGAGGTTGCCAAGCAGCAAAAGGCAAACCCCGACAGTGCCCTGGCAAAGATACCCGAAAATCAGCGTTCCCTCTTTGTTGCTGCGATGCAAGAATTTCTTGAGCAAAACGGCTACAAAAATGAAACCGTTATGCAAAAAGAGGAAACTCTAAAAGCAGCAAAACAATATGTTGACGATATTCACAAAAAAGCGGTGGAATCCTTTGGCGAAGAGTTTGGGAAGTTGGATGATAACGGCAACCTTGTCCTTGACAAAGAACAAGTGCCCGTTAGCCCCAAAGCTAAAGAGATGAAAGCGGTGCGTGACCGATGGACTGCCCAGGATAAAGGTGTAACGTGGGATGATATTTACCGTATTGCAACCTTTGATGATGCAGTAAAAGCGGCTGAAGAGCGCGGATATAAGAAAGCGCAAGAGGAAGCTAAAAAAACTCAGCGTACAGCCGAAAAAATCAAGGCGTCAACGGTAAACGGATCGTCCTCGACGGGCAGCACGCGCCCCGTTATTTGGGATAAAAAGAAAGAAGGTAAAATAGACCCCGACAAAGTATATGAACGGGCGTTTAACTTTGCCATGCGCAACCTGCAAGAATAGCTTACGCTGCCTGACATGACAGAAGGAGCATGATATGGCAAACCCAACG
>PWZA01000122.1 GCA_003567655.1 Dehalococcoidia bacterium | reverse complement strand
TTCCAGTTCTCAAATGGTATTGCGATATAGCTGGGAGTGCTCGACCAGTTATCGTGAACTATCACGTAATCAGCCGGTGTTCCCGACCCCTCGGGATCCCAATCCAGAACGTACCCTACGCCGGTTACGGCATGACCGACACACTCATCCCCATCCACATGATTCCATTCCTCCTCAGGATCTGCAGAACCGGTTGTTTCATCTCCCCAGGCAAACGCATGTATTGTCTCTCCGGTTTCAGGGTCGAAGGCTTCCATTCCGAGATACTCGGGGTTCCAGTAGCGAAAGCAGACTACAACAGGTCTGCCGGCATCGATTTCATGAGTGTATAGGCCGATCCCTCCCTCGCCCAACTCGATGTGGTAAGCAGTAAGAACGGCCCAATCATAGCCGTTCTTACCTGCAGGGAGAAGAGGAGACTCAGGGTCAGGCATAGAGGGGAAGTCATTCTCAGCATCCCAGCGTACAAACTCCCATGTCCCCGGTTCTATATCCTTGGCGTAGGTGCCGACGTGGCCAGGGTTGCCCCGGTCCGGGCTGCCGGTATTGTTTGTGTTCATGAAATAGCCAAGGTACTCAGCCGCCGTTTCAGGCGCAAGACCGGCTGTCACACCGATTGCGTTAGGATGCCCGATTACAAGATCCCAGTATTGCACTACATTGACCATTGCCATAGGGGCACAGTAGTTGCTAGTAAAGACAGTGCTTGACAGCGTTTGAGTAGGTGGCTGGTTTGTGTCGGGGACACCGACTACAAGGGTTCCGAAGGCGAAGTTGGCGGTGATTGCATAGTCGTCATTCATAATAATGCTGGTTCCGGCGTCCTCAGCGTTTCCCATAGTCTCAACATCGCCGGTCCATCCAACGAATCTGTAGCCGGAATCCGCCTCGGCGACCAGGTCTACTTCCGTGCCATGCTCGTATGTGAAGGTGCCCTCTCCGGGAGTGGTAACCGAACCGCCCGTTGTGCTGTCCGTGGTAAGTTCACGGTCAGGGAAGGGCGTGTGCGGATTCTTCTCAGTATCCGCTGTTGCCGGACCGTATGTTTCCGTGCCGGCGGCGTTGCGGATTATACCGGGGAGGCCAGTATTGTTGGCGAAGTTCGTGTCTGAAGTGCTCGCTCCCTGCACCCACTTAGTGCCGTCCTCATCTTCCGGTGGATTGGGGTGGGTATGGAAGTGGCCGACAACTCTGTGGCACGGTATCTGCGGACGGGCACTGGGCGTGATTGAACTGCCGGTACCTTTGGGCCAGCGGTGAACGGACAGAGCGCCGGTTTCGGTGTTCTGTACTATCCACCCTCCTTCTTCATGACGGTTGTCCTTATCGTCCGCTTGAGAATCGGTCCAGGCCTGTGCGATGGCGGCACTGACCGTAGGATCTTCGAGCATCTGTGCGGCAGTCGGTATCGCAGGTGGGTCATCAGCATATGCAACTGTACTCCATGACATGCAGGCTACTAGCACGCACAGCATTGTTACAAGAAATCTTTGATGAGCTTTCACATCTCCTCCTTAATTCGTTCGTCTGTGAAAACGTTACTCATGTGGTGTCCTCGCTCTACTGCGTGTAGTATAGATCCAGAACCTCGCCGTCGGACTTGGCTACCCATACGTGGGGTTCACCGCCAAGTACGTCATGTGAGGTGTAGGGGAAGTAGATGTGCCAGTAGGTTGACTCTTCCTGGTGCTCGGTATCTCGCCCATCCAGAGACATCACCCCATCATCCTCAACCGCTTGCCTGGCGATGGCAATCGCTTCGTCCAGGGTGATCCCGCTCGGGCCGCCATTCGGGCCGCATGAAGCAAAGACGATCATGAGGGTGGCTACGGCTACTCCCACAGTTCCTACCAGAAGCCAAACCTTGTGTCTCCTATTCTTCATTGTTCCTCCTTTGTCTTGTCATGTGCTACGAGGGTGCTACTTCGTAGTCGGTGATTCTGCTGTGACTGTTCAGATCATCTTTGTCATTAACACCTCCTCGTCGAACGCTAATGGTTCAATGCTACTCCAGTCCGCTTGACCCGATGCTCATCCTCTCGACGTATGTCTGGACGGGTTCTGTAGACAAGCGGGAGGCTGGTTGAGACATCTGACTGACAGCGGTTAGGTTAGCAGAGTGGTGTGTACCGCTGACGATGACCCTGGTGAGGGCAGAGTCGCAGTATTCAACCCCCTCGACTCCAACTGCCCGTTCGGCTGGAGAATGACCAGAATCTGAGATGGCGGGCAGCCCACACGGTGTGCTCTGGCAATATGAGTAAGGATCATCTGCATTGGCAGTGATCGAGTCATCGTTTGCGCTGCCGGCTGGCAGGAAAAACGTTCTGGAGGTACGCGCTGGTGCGCGGGCAGGTGCCTTGCGTGCGATCACATTCCTGGGACTTCGGATCGCTAGAATTGAGTTCGAGTTCGCTCTTATCGCGCCCCCTTGCGGTGTTTCGGCTGTGGTGAAGTCAGTGCTTCCCGCGCCCAACAAAGGGATGGCGCTCCGGCTGGCTCCATCGCAGTCTGCATAGAGTCGGAGTCTGGTTCCTCTAACGCTATGGAGTGCTCTACAGGCTCTTTATAGCACAGTGCATTCGGGGCGTCAAGCGATTTCGAGTGAAGCTCCGTTGTATCCGGGAGGGAACAACCGCGGTCACGGAAATGTGTAATGCTATGAGACTCTGCAGGACTCTCATGTGGTTATGTCCCTCACAGCACAGTGAAGGTGTGGCTTGCGGTTCATGATCCACGCGGCCGATCGGGCCATAGCAGGTGGTTCACGTCCGCCCTTAGGCTTTGTCACAATGGTGCCGTCCGCTCAGAAAGGGAAGTGGGGAAGCACATATAGAGGGAAGATGATGAGGAGCGTCAGGATGATCGCCGGCCACTGCAGAAGGTAGATGACCAGCGGGTGTCTTCCCGGGAAGGTGAGCGCTGACATCGTAGGACCGCCCAAGTCGGGGATGATGAAACGACGCCTTCCCTGCGGGTACAGAATATTGCCCGTAAACATCCCTATAAGAAAGAGGCCGAACCATGGCAGCAGCGGGAAATAGTCCATAGTGCGGAAGTAGTGTGGTCTAGCGCCCAGCCAGAGAAGCCAGGGAAAATCGAAGGAAGTGCCCCATATGTAAATGCCTGTTAGCAGCAGAGCTATGCCCAGGATGAGGTTGACGAGTCGGAATCTGAGGAAGAAGGGCGCCAGTATGAACGTAAGGCCGAAGAAGTGAAGTATGCCGAACCGTACATACTCTGTTCTTGATATCAGCAAAGTGATCAGTGTAATCCCCATGCCCCATGCGAATATCTTCAGCCCTCTGCGCATGAAGCCCGATATTTCCTTTGCTCTGGAATGGCTGATCGTGAGCGACATTCCAGCGACGAAGATGAAGGTGCCCGCGGTCACTCTGGCAAACCACTGCCAGAAACCGTAGTGAACTGTAATCTGCTGGATGTCGAAGTAGTTAAGCAGGTAGAGCGTATGGAAGGTGATCATCATGGCTATGGCGATGGTGCGTATGGTATCTATCTCCCAGAAGCGTCTTTGCAGCGTCATGTTATATGTTGCCGGAGCGATGCGGGATCGCCAGTATGGTGCCGGGGACGAGCATCAGGCCTGATCCGAGTATGAAGAGTGTCCGTTATGGCAGGCTATTAGCTGTGAGATCATGGTGGAGGCGGGGGAGGGTCGAACTCCCCGTCCAGAAGAAGGTTGCCAGAATATCCTACAGGCTTAGTCAGCTCTCGTAATCTCGCCTGGCTTTAATCTGCTGACCGAATACAGCCAGACCAGCCGATGTTTCTTAACCAACCCCTATCGGCATCAGGATCAGAGCACCTCGATCTTTCTGACACCTAATCCTGAGCTTCGAGGAGAACTCAGGTTAGATGTGACCCGTTAAGCGTAAACAGGTTCGCCAGTTATTTTTTTGCCACTAGTTTAATGAGGTTAGTGGCACCTCAGCCTGCAATTCTGTGGGCCTTCCCCTGTCGAACCCACGCGCCCCCAAACTGTAGCCTGGTCTCCCGTCACCTCCTTCTATGCTTCATCGCCCTCTCCATCTCCCTGTCCGCATGCCGCCGCGCGATGGTCTCCCTCTTGTCATAGACCTTCTTGCCTCTGGCCACTCCCAGCTCCACTTTCGCCACCCCATGTTTAATATACAACTTCAGTGGCACTACGGTCAAACCCTTCTGTATGACCTTGCTCACCAGGTTAACGATCTCCTCCCTGTGCAGAAGCAGCTTACGCGGCCTTGTTGGCTCATGTGTGTTATAGCTGGCAGCATCATACGAAGCAATGTGACTGTTGTACAGCCATAGCTCGTCATGCTGGGGTTTGGCGTAGGCATCACTCAGGTTCACGTTGCCTGCTCTGATGGATTTGATCTCGGAGCCCTTGAGAACAATGCCTGCCTCAAGGGTTTCCTGTATGTGGTAGTCGCGGTAGGCCTTTCGGTTAATGGTGATCACGTTGGAACCTTTTGCCATAACCAGATTCTATCACCGCGACCGCAGGCGGGCAATCTGTGTTACACTTTGCTGTCAACTGTCCTGCGTGAACGGAACCGGCGGTTTGATCTTAGCGACCGGTCAAGCTGGTTGTGCGGTGGTTAGCGCAGGGCTTTGCCCCGTGGAAGGAGTCATCTCATGAGCCGTAACGAAAGGGTGTACCTACTAGCCACTGTTGTTCTGGCCATCGCCGCAATAGTAGGTGGTGTCATACTGGCGGTGCAGCATGGCGGGACCCAGGCATTGCAGATAGAGTTATGTCAAGCGGAATTACCGGTTTCAAGCGGAGAACTCTTCGTAGGCGGCGCTGTTGCTAACCCCGGCCTTTATTATCTGAGAGAGAATGACACCATACACGCTCTCCTTCTTGATGCAGCGGTAGAGCCTGATGCTGATCTGAGCCGGATCAGGCTTTATGTTCCCCAACGGGGCGAAGGCGAACTACCGCAGAGGATAGACATAAACCGGGCCGAGCCGTGGCTTCTGGAGGCTCTACCGGGAATAGGTGAAGTCAGAGCTCAGGCCATTGTCGGCTATCGTACGGAATCTGGTCCTTTCCGCAGGACCGAGGACTTACTCAAAGTGAGCGGTATTGGCCCATCGACGTTTGAGAGGATAAAGGATTATATAACTGTTTCCGATCACTGATATGCGGGGTTTCCGTCATCGTAGTGGGGCGGTTGCAGCTCTCCCCGCTGTAAGGGAGTGTATCATTTCTGCCAGAGAGACAGGCCAGTCCTCTGATCATGCTGCCGCTCTAGCCTGGGTCCCAGCAATCGCCGTAGGTGTACCTCAGCCACGAACACGACTCCTTCCAGCAGATGACCCGCTTTAGTGTTGCCTGCTTCATCGGCAAGCACTACATGTACGTGAGCGAAGGGCTGACCGTTCTTCAATGATATGTTACCCAGGCAACTCGCCATCTCGTGAGGAGAATCCACCACTATCTCCTGATATTCATTACTCTTCTGGTCATAATAGCCGAGCCGGGCACTTTTCAAGGCACCGATAGCCGTTAGGATTCCTGCTTGAATGCCGGCGTCCCGCGCAATCTGCGTAACAGACTCGATCAGGTCGGTGTCGGCCTTAAGGCTAACAAGCAGCTCTCTGTCGGCCTTATAGTGATGAGTATCCCCTTGCTGGTGGCCGCGCTTCATAATTGTCCCATCCTGCGGCCTGTGTAGCGAATAGTCCGGATATCTGCCATGTACACGCAGCCACAGCGCACCGGACAAAAGTGGTGGCCGGATGATAAGCGGCAGGCCCGGGCTGGCCCTTTCAGGCCTGGTAGAACCTGCTCACTAGTCTGGAATACGCCGTTCAGGCTATTTCTTCTCAGTGCAGCAATGCCCGGGAGCATCGCCGTGGCATTCTTCTATCTGTTCGGGACTGCACTCGCCCGGTTTGCCTTTCAGCCTCTCCGGGTGTTCGCAGCCTTTTGTGCTCTTAGACTCATCCATTTGCTATGACCTCCTCTTTCGTGTTCTGCAACGCGAATGTGTAATGCTATTTCATGATTGTAACAGTGACAGCACGTTCATTACAACTCCAACTGCGGAGAGGGGCGTCAATAGAGGTCAAGGCATAGTTCGAGCGATCGCACTGATGATGTGCAGGTCCATAGACGGCAGGAAGTTGAGTCTTGGCTGTTTCGAGCAGTCTGCCTAGGCTGGCTTCTTTGTGAAGGGCAACAATGAGCGCCAGTCCCGCCTCTCCCATACAACCAGCAGTTGACTCGAGACGCCCAGAGAGCTGTAGGTACCGATGATAACGCCGAGCAGCAGTACGAGAACGAAATACTGTATGGTGGCTCCCCCGAACAGGAAGAGGGCCAGGAGCACAAAAAGGGTCGTCAGGGCGGTGTTCAGACACCTTCCCAGCGTTTCTACCAGGCTATCATTTACCGTGGTAGCGAAGTCGGGCCTTATCTGCCTCGAAATGTTCTCCCGGATGCGGTCGAATATAACGACCGTATTGTTGATGCTGTAACCGACAACGGCAAGAAGCCCGGTTATGAACATGGCATCCACTGTTACTCCTGCAAATGCGCCCAGGAGCGAGAAGATGCCCACGATTATGAACACATCATGGACAAGGGCAATGACGGCACAGGTGCCCCAGCGAAACGGACTCGGCATGCGGCGAAAGGCCCATACGATGTAAAGCATCATGGCCACCGCTGCCACTACGACGGCGATGAGGGCATTTCCTGCAGTTCTGGCAGCCACGGCAGGAGAGGTGGAACGGTAGTCGATCACGTTGACATCGGAGTTCAACTCTCCTCCGATGATTTCTGCTAGCTCTCTGGCCTCTGCCGAGGTGATCTCCTCAGTGTGGATGATGAAGTTGCCATCCCCGGCGTTCTGGATCAGTGCCCCCTCGTGACCCAGTCCGGCCATCACATCGCGTAACTCGCTCTGCTCTACCGGCGGGTTGAACTCAAGCATCATGGATGTGCCGCCCGTGAAGTCTGTGCCCAGGCGCAGTGGTGCCTCAAATCGGGCTTGTGAGACAATCAGCGAGACAATCCCCACAAACACGAGTATCACCGAAATCAGGAAGAACCAACTCCTCTTGCCTACTATGTCTATCATCTCAACTCGTTCGCTTGGTCTGTAACGGCGTCACTCCGTACGCTATCGGGTTTGTGATTATGTGGCTTCCCATAATCAAGCGGAGAAGGGTTCTGGTAATAACGATGGCCGTGAACATGGACAGAGCCACGCCAATGAAGAGGGTTACTGCAAACCCTCTGACCATGAAGGCACCCAGTTGGCCGCCGAGCCAGAAAAGGATGAAGCAGGCGATAAAGGTGGTAATGTTGCTGTCTCTGATAGCAGTCCATGCACGGTTGAATCCTGCCTCCACCGCGGCGGCCAGGCTGCGACCCCCTCGCACTTCCTCCTTGACGCGCTCGAAGATAAGGATGTTGGCATCTACTGCCATTCCCAGCGAGAGGATGAACCCGGCTATGCCAGGTAGAGTCAGGGTTACTGGCACAAGCTTGAAGATGGACATGATGATGACACCGTATATTCCCAGACTCATGCAGGCTATCACACCGGGCAAGCGATAGTAGACGATCATGAACAGTAACAACAAAGCTATGCCGATTCCTGCCGCCAGTATGCTCTTGCTGACGGAGTCGGCCCCTAGAGTGGCATCCACGGTCCATTCGTACAGAGGAATGTCGGGCTCAAATGTCCTGGGGTCGTTCTCCACCCATCTGCCCAGCGGAACATCTATCCGGCCTGCGTTGAGGAACTGCGATAATCGCTGGGCATCGGTCAGGCTCAGTCCGTCAATAACGCCTCTGTCCCTTATCACGTCCCTCACCACCGGGGCGATAATGCGACCGTCTTCACCCTCCAGCGGCTCATCCCCCAGGAAGATAGCCAGCTGTTCACCTATGAGGCGGCCGGTGATCTGCTCCGATAGCTGACTTCCCTCGTCGTCCCAACTGAATGCCAGAAAGGGTTTGCCGAACTGGTCTATGCTGACGTACGTGTCCTCGCTGAAGTACCTGCTGCTCAGAACCATTTCCTCGTCATTGAGCGTTCCCGTGGCAGGTACCCAGTCCTCCTCAGCATCATCCCATTCCCTGAACTGAAGCACTGTGAAGAGTCCCACCATTCTCTTGGCCTCTTCAATGTCGGCTATGCCTGGCAGCTGGATCGCAATGTTATACTCGCCTTCTCTTCTCTGGACCTGCACTACGGGCTCGGTTATGCCCAGGGCATCGATACGTCTCTGTATGACACTCTTCACCCCCTCCATGATCTGACCCCTGTCTTCTTCCGGGACAGCGCTCATGTCGGCCTGGTAAACCAGGTAGCTACCGCCGGCAAGGTCAAGCCCGAGCCTTAGCCCTTCTCTGCCGAGTACCTCCTTATCCACAGGCGCTATGGACCATAGCGCAAAGCCGAAAAGGACAACTATGAAGATCAGTATATAGATGTTCTTCCTTAACAATTCAGCCTATCCTCATGCCTACTACACTGTCTCAGAATCCAGCGAATCACGGCTTGCCTATGCCTGCTGATTGCTCTTCGCTGACAGCTCCTGTTTAACCAGGGCTAATGCTTCTTCCCGGGTGTTCACTTCCCCGCTGGCATGAGCCTCGTGAACCCTGCTCAGGACCCTGCCGATCAACGGTCCCGGTACCAAGCCAAACATGCGCATTATATCATGACCATCAACAAGTTTCACAGGTACCGTCTTCGACTGCTGTTTCCGGTGTTCTTCGAGCATGTAGGTCGTTGCCCGGCAGTGATCCTTCCATTCTTCCATAGATACCATGGGCCCGCGGCTGGCCAGGTAATCGGCCAGCGCCAGGAGCAATGTATCTATGCCGGCCTCTCCGGTGTCGCGGAAGTAGCGGTAGATCGCGCGCTGGCTGGGCAGTTCACCGTCTGAGATCTGCGCCGGGCGGAGGTGATGATAGACCAGGCTTTCCACCAGTCTAATCTCCCTGTTGCTAAACCGCATCCTTTCCAGAATGCCGGCAGTCATGGCTGCTCCCAGTTTCGTGTGCCCCAGGAACCTGGCTCTTCCTGTGTCGTCGACACTCTTTGTCATCGGTTTGGCAACATCGTGCAATAGCCCGGCCAGCTTAAGCAGGACCTTGTGGTCACTACCCCCTGAAACCTGCCGTGATAGGTGTTCTTCTATAGTGTCCGACCATGGGGCGACAGCCAGCATGTCTTCGCTACCGTGCTGCCAGGCGCTTTGCCTCATCAGGAACTCAGCGGCAGCGACCGTCTGCAGCGAGTGTTCAAGGACATCCCAGTAGTGAACCGTTGGCTGCTCCACCCCTCGGGCTTCAGCCAGTTCGGGCACCAGGGCTGTCAGCAGTCCCAGTTCATCCATGTACTGCAGACGATGAGCAGCGCCGGGCAGTGTGAGCAGGCGCAGCAACTCTTCTCTGGTTCTCTCACCCGAAACTCTAGTGATTGCCTGCGAATGGGCGCGAATCAGTGACTCGGTCTCCGGTTCGATAGCGAAATCAAGCTCGGCAGATAACCTTACAGCCCGCATCAGCCTGGCGGCATCAGCTGCGAAGATGTCCTCGCTCACCCGTCGCAGCAGCCTCTTCTTAAGGTCCTCCTGGCCGCAAAAAGGATCGATAAGCTTTCCGGCAAGACTCACGTGCGTCGCAGGCTGTGTCGGTCCTCGGGCGACCGCGCTGGCGCTGTCGTCGGCAAGCTGGCTGAGTTGCAGCGCCATGGCGTTTATTGTGAAGTCGCGACGGATCAGATCCGATTCGATGTCGCCCGAATAGGTGGAGAAATCGAAATGCCACTCCGGGAGGCAGCTATCCTTATCTCGTTGCTCATCTCCGACAAGAATGACCCTGGCAATCTGGTTGGACTCGTCAAGCAGCACGAACGTGCCCCCTGTTTCTGTGGCGACAGCGCGTGCCACAGTCGCGGCGGGAGCGTCTACGGCGATATCGACGTCATTGGTCTCTCTCCCTAACAGCGAATCACGGATAAAGCCACCGACGATGTAGCCATTCCATCCCTGGCAGAGCAACAGGTGCGATATGTGGCCCAGGGCGGCAGGGGCGTAGCGATCTTCCGTGAGCGGCATGAAGGCAAATTATAGTTATTCATAGCGGGCAATGCAAAGACCGGCTAGCCTGATCGCCATGCCGGGTACCCTGTCCTGCGGACTGGACCACACGTTGCCGGCTAGCTGGCAGCCCTTGTCATGAGTGCTCCCGGCACTATTGACGTGAGAAATACTGGTCGGCGTTGGAAATGGCTGTTGCTGCTCGTTCCATGGAACTGAAGACCGGAACGGAAGCTGCCAGGAGCCTCTGCTCGAGCTGCAGTCGCTCTAGCTCCATCGCACCGGGCGGCAGGACAATGATGATCGGCTTACTCTGTCCGCCGCTGAGATTCACCAGGAAGTCGTTGATGTCGTCCAGTCCCTTCTGCGAGTAGATCGGCAGTAGAATGTCGATGTCCTCCTGAACGAGGATGATGTCGATAGAGGGATCCCCTGTCACCGATTCTATGGCTTCAAATAGAGTCGGCAGGCCCCGGAATTGCGCCTGGCTGACATCTACCGGATTACGCAGGATGCTGCCCACTTCTCCCAGCAGGGTGCCTAGCTTCTTCCTGGTATCGGGTGAAAGGCGCGGTACCCTGAGACCGCTTGCTATGCATGCGTCGCCCGCGGATACAGATATGCCTCCGCCGCCGTCAGCAAGGCCGCCGATAATCGCTGCGCCGGCCCCTTGCCAGTGATCTATCCGTTGGAGGAGCAGCAGTGTGTCGGTCAACTCTTCCAGGCTCTGTACTTCAATGGCACCGGCCTGCCTGAGCATAGCCGACCATACGGCAGGTGAGCTGGCCAGGGAGCCTGTGTGGGACATCGCAGCCTCAGCGCCTGCTTCTGTTCTGCCTCCCTTCCATACTACCAGTGGCTTGACTCCGGCCACCTCTTTAATGGTGTTGAAAAGACGCACTCCATCTCTTGTCCCTTCCAGGTAAGCCCCGATGACTCTTGTCCCGGGGTCGGCACCCAGGTACTGCAGGAAGTCGCTGGCATCGAGATCGATACCGTTGCCGAAACTCACCCCCTTGCTGTAGTGGATATGGCGGGCTATTCCGTTCGTTGCCAGTTTGCCCGCGATGCCGCCGCTCTGCGAGACAAAGCCCACGGAACCGGGTTCACCGACAGTTCCTGTCAGAAACGGTATCTTCTGTTCCGGGCAGTATATGCCTATGCAGTTAGGGCCGATGATGCGTACACCACCCCGCCCCGCCCTCTCCAGCATCTGCTTCTCCAGCATTCCTCCTTCTTGAGCATCCATCTCGCTGAATCCTGCGGTGAAGAACTGGACGGCTTTCACATTCTTGGCTGCACAATCATCGAGGAGCTCCAGCACAGCTTGCCGGGGGATGGCCACTATAACGAGATCTACCTCGCCGGGGACCTGCCGCAGGCTGGGGAAGATCTCGAGGTCGGCGATCCGGCCGCCCCGTGAGCCGACGGGGTAGATTGTCCCCGGAAAACCTGCTGAGATCAGGGTCAAGACCCATAGAGAACCTGCCTTTATGGAATCAGCAGATGCGCCGACGACGGCGATGGACTTGGGGTAGAAGATGGGGTCGAGTTCCTTGAGCTTCGTCTCAAACAAGGTCGATCCTCGGGAAGCTGGCTGTGCCCCGCCCTGCAGGACTCAGCCTGCGGTCGGACAGACAGCGACTTCTGCCTGTCACCCCATGATGATGCGGGCATCAACCGCCACTGCCTTATCGGGATAGGCAAATACGGGATTGAGGTCGAGCTCCTCTATTTCAGGGTGCTTCTCCACAAACTCAGATACCTTGAGTATCAGTTCTTCCAGTGCCGGTATGCTTGCTGGCTTCTGACCTCTGTGCCCTTCAAGTATGGGATACCCCTTTATCTCTTTGATCATCTCACTGGCATCCCTTCGCTCAAGCGGAACTATCCTGAAGGAAACGTCCTTCAAAACCTCTACCATTATTCCGCCCAGGCCGAACATGATAACCGGGCCGAACTGAGGGTCCTTGCTCATGCCGATGATCACCTCCACCGCCGGCGTAGCCATCGGCTGCACGGAGACACCCTGTATCTGCGCTCCGGGGGTTGCCTGCTTGACAGATGACAGAATCTCCGTATAAGCTCGTGCCACCTGAGCAGCATTGGCAAGTCCCAGCCGGACACCGCCGGAATCGGTCTTGTGGACAACGTCATGGGAGCATATCTTCAGCGCTACGGGGAAGCCCATCTCCTTGCTCAGAGAAACGGCCTCCTTCTTGCTGCGGGCCAGCCTGGTGGGCACAACGGGTATGCCTGCCTTCTCAAGCAACTCCTTCGATTCGACTTCGTTCAGCACTTCCTGGCTTTTCATCATGGCTCAGATCCCTTCCGGCAGAACTATCGTTCCTGCCCGCCCCAATTGTAACCCATGGTTCCTGAATTCTCCAGCCGCCGTAGTCGATGTGATCGATGCGGCTTACCCGTCGGGTACTCGGGCTCATACTGAGCGCGTATTGAGACTATCGGTGGTCTTGTTCCGCAGGTTGCTGTTCAGAACGGTCGGAGCATTCATCACGGACGGGACAGGCGAAGCACTGTTTGCCCTTGCAGAAGTCGATTCCTATTCTGACCAGGGCAACCTCAATCTCCGGATCCTCCAGATCACTCTCCGTTAGATCCAGCCTGGATGCGACGTCTCTGGCAATAGGAGAGAAGCCCGGTCTCGCCTTTTCCCATATCCTACGCAGCTCCCTCAAGAACGTATCTACGGTAGTAGGCCCCACACCCTTGAACTCCTGAAGCTTCTTCTCCAGGTCTTTCTGGCTCTTGGCCTGCACATACAGGTTCTCGAGCGATCCATACCGTTCCTTCAGCTTGGTTGCTATGTCCATGAGCTTCGAGGCCGTGGCGAAATCGTAGACAACATAGCCTCCGGCGCAGAGGATCTCCACCATCCTGTCCCAGCCCGCCTCAATGATGCTCTCGGGCGTTACGACGCCCTGCCTCTCAAGCTCTTTGTAGGTCTGCTTGGCGATCTGCGCGGAGACCCCGGCGGAAAGGAGAATTGAAGCCACGAACCATCTGAACCTGTGGTCTTCATTGGTCAGGTCCAGGCCCAGTTCCTGAGCGTAGCCCGCCATGCCCGGTATTCGCTTTGGGGTCGCCATCTCTATCCTGTTCTGATCAACTCCTGATCTGGTGATGCGCTCGCGGGATTATCAGTGCTGCACAATATTATAAACTATTCTCGGACGACATTCACGTCTCCCTGCCAGCGTGAGGCAGGGATGGGAAATCGGGGCAGGCCTATGCTGCCGGGAGGTCAGGGCTTTCTCATGGCCACGTAGTAGTCTGCCTCCAGCATCACGCCATCTTTGAAGAAGTGATGCGTGAAGTAGATGTTCCCCTCGTTGTCGAGCGTTGGCTCGGCTGCGAACTGCGATATGATCAGTTCCGGTTCCTGCCATTCGCCGTCGACCCTCTTCGACCTGAAGATTGCCGGGCTGCCCAGGTACGTGCGTGTGAACCATAACTCACTGCCGTCCTCGGTCAGAAAAGGCCAGCCCTCGAACTCGGGGCTGTTGACCGCCTCGACGTTCTCCGGCGGCAGCCATTCGCCGTTTTCCTTCCTCGAAACCCATATGTCGCGCTGCCCTTTTCCTCCAGGCCGGTCTGAGTGGAAGTACAACTCCTGCCCGTCGGCCGAGATATGGAGTTCTCCTACCTGATAGTCGGGGTTGAAGCCGGCTTCTCTCCAGTCTGTCCATTCTCCCTTCACGAAATCGGCCTTGAACCAGTGTATGCCGCTGTAGCCGGTTCTGGCCGAGGCAAACCACATGGTATCGCCCAGTGCGAAGAGAGCCCCGTCCAGGGCCAGTTCGCCGGGGTAGTGCAGCCATATCCTCTGTGGCGTCTGCCACTCGCCATCTTCCTTATGTGAAACGTAGAGTCCTGTCACTCCGTCGAAGAGTTGCTCTCCCACAGGTATGATGGGATCCGGAGTGAACCACAAGAAGAATGTGTTCCCGTCGGGCATGATGAAGCAGGAATCCTCGGCACCGGCCGTGTTGATGGGATAGGGCATGGGCACCGGCTCTTCATATTCGTCGGAATGCAATATCGGTGGATAGACATCTGTCTCCGGCGTAATCTTGACCGCTGTCGAGGGTATGGCCATGTCCCGAGTTACCCATCGTCCGGTGACCGAGATTCCTTTCCACACGTTGTATACGAGCTTGACTGTGCCGTCCCTCCTGATAAGACCGGCACCGTCATCATCCGGGTCGTGAAGCGAATGCCACCCCAGCATTTGAAGGTCAAGGCCCCTGTCCAGTGTAAGGCGACTGCATAGTTGGGTCAGGAAGTCGGCCTGCGACTCTTCTCCTCCGAAAGCCTCCGTCGACGGCCACGCCACTTCGCTCAGGCCGATAGGTTTGCCCGGCAGGTATTGACCTGTACCCGAATAGTAGTCATCCGGAATATCGGACGGACGGTCGATGCCCTGGACCTCATGCGGATAACTGGTCAGCACCAGCATGTCCAGTTTCCCGGGGTTGAACATCTGGATCACGCTCATATCCGCCTCCCGACTCTCGGAGGCGATCTCTCGGGCGAAGGTGCAAAAGACCTGTGTGCCGGGCGACAGCTTCTTCACCTCGTCGTATATCTCCTCGTACAGGCTTATGTAGTGCTGAAAGCCGTTGGCGTCGCCTTCCTCCGCGCCGTACTCTTCGTACCATCGGTTAACCTCGCTGCCCAGGGAGAGGTAAAGCGGCCGGGCAGCGTTGACGGTGTCCAGTGCTGCCTGCTTGTAGGCCTGCCTCCAATCCGTGCTGCTTAGGGTGGGCTGGGAGACGTTCGCTGGAGAGACCAGGGTCATGTCGGCATTCATGAAGCGCAGGTGAATGAGCGGGAACATGCCGTTGCCCCGGGTGTACTGCTCGACGAAAGATTGTCCCCATGGTCCCGAGAGATCCACCGCCATTTCGTAGAAGGGAGTCGGCTGACCCCACACCGGAACGAACTCGGCATAGTCCGCGGCCCGGCGATAGCTGTCTTCGTATGATTGCCCGTCTGCCGGCAGGGGCGATACACCCATGAAGAAGCGAGTGCCCAGCCCCGGATCTATGGGAGAAGACGGCGAATCAACGGGAGCTATAGTCCCGGGCTCGTCGCAACTCGGCAGCGTGAGCGCGAGGCTTAGAGCGATCAAAAAGACGAGCAGAGTCTTCAGCATTTCTGGCCATGGTAGCGCCTGAAGCATATGATGTCAATGGGTGGCTGAACTGGCAATGGTTCAACCGGGTTACTATAATAGGGCCTTATGACCGCTGCAGGACAACCGACCGATCTGTCCTCGTTGCTGTCCCTGCTCGAGGAAGTGCCTGCCTACCGGCAATTGGTCGCGAGTCTGTCCGGTGCGCAGGGTGAGCACGACGCGGTTGTGCTGGATTCTGCCCGTGCCTTTTTGATCGCTGCACTTCACCGCGAACTAGACCGGCCCGTCATGGTGGTCACCGCCCAACCGGAGAGCGCCAGAAAGCTCCATGAGCAGCTCCGAGCCTGGTGTCTTCCCTCGGCCGGGTTGCATCGCCTCCCTGAACCCGACTTCCTGCCGTATGATAGCTCCCGGTTATCGGCCTTCAGTTATCAGATGCTGGACAGGCTGAGGGCGCTGGCTACCCTTGTGCTCGCAGGGACAGGGGCGCCGCTGGTAGTGACCTCCGCCCTCGCGATAATGAGCAAGACCATACCTCGCAGCCACTTCGTCGCTGCCTGTCAGGTTCTGGAGCGGGGTATGCCGGCCGACCCTATCGAGTTGCTGAGCCGCTGGCAGACCATGGGTTATGAGGTTGAGGATGTGGTCGAGATTCCGGGCCAGATGAGCAGACGGGGTGGCATTGTCGATGTCTTCCCTCCGGGCAGCGATCTGCCCGTTCGTATAGAGTTCTTCGGCAGGCAGGTAGAGAGCATGAGGCTGTTCGACCCGGAGACGCAACTATCGAGGGGGCTCGTTTCTTCGCTGGCCGTAACACCTGTCAAAGAGTTCATAGTGCAGTCGCAGAATATCACCGGTGCCTTGAACCTCGATCGCTGCCCGCCCGGCCTGAGGCAGCGACTGGAGGCAGACCTGGTCAGGCTTCAGGAAGGGCAATGGTTTCCCGGGGCCGAGTTCTACTCTCCCCTGGTGAACACGGGAAGCGTGCTCGACTATCTTGATCCCCGTTCGCTGCTCGTTCTCGATGATCCGGCGGGGATCGAGTTCGCCGTCTCCAGGATCAACAGGGAGACGAAGGAACTCAGGGACGGCAAGGTGCAGGGAGGAGAACTGCCTCAAGACTTTCCGTATCCGTACCTTGCCTGGGAGGAGCTTGAATCACAGGTCAAGGAACGACACCGCCTGACACTGCAGACAGCGGACGCGATGCCGGGGTGCGGGCAGACCTTGCCCTTCGTCGGGATGCAGAGTTTCGGAGGCCAGCTGGAAAGGTTCCTCAGAGCAGCGAGGCAACTGCTGGAGCGGAGACAGCGCGTGGTTGTCGTCAGCCATCAGGCGAATCGTCTGGCTGAGCTCCTGCAGAAGGAGGATATTCATACCTCGCCTGTATCTGGCATAGAGGAGGTGCCTCCACCCGGTTCAGTCACTGTCGTTCAGGGCTCTCTGGAGGGAGGCTGGAGGTTGAACAACAGGCTGGCCCTTATCACCGACAATGAACTATTCGGCTTTGTGAAGCAGCCACGGTCAGCCGGGAAGAGGCCGATTCCCCGTCGGTGGTTCCTTCCGCAGTTGTCGCCCGGGGATTATGTCGTCCATGTCGACCACGGAATCGCCAGGTTCAGCGGCACGACGATGATGGTCTCCCACGGCGTCGAGGGGGAATACCTTCTCCTGGAGTATGCCGCCGGCGACAGGCTCTATGTGCCGACGGAGCGGATAGACCGCATCAGCCGCTATATCGGTGCCGGTGATCAGGCACCACCCTTGAGTCGCCTCAGGAGCCGCGAATGGCAGAGGACCAAGAAGAGGGTCAAGGAGTCGGTGGCGGAGATCGCCCGCGAGCTGATTCAGCTTTATGCTTCCCGCGAGGTGGCGCCCGGCTTCGCCTTCTCTCCCGATTCGCTCTGGCAGCAGGAACTGGAGGCCTCGTTTCCCTATGTGGAGACGCCGGACCAGATCGAGGCGATCATGACGGTCAAGGAGGACATGGAAAAAGCCAGGCCCGCCGACCGTCTTATATGCGGCGACGTCGGCTACGGCAAGACAGAGATAGCGCTGCGTGCCGCCTTTAAGGCGGTAATGGACGACAAGCAGGTGGCCATTCTTGTGCCGACTACAATCCTGGCACAGCAGCATCTGGTCACATTCACCGAGAGATTGCAGACCTTTCCCCTCAGGGTGGAGATGCTCAGCCGCTTCTGTCCCGCGGAGAGGGAAAAAGAGATCATCGAGGGCCTGGCCGCCGGAACCATCGATATATGCATCGGCACTCACCGTCTCCTGCAGAAGGACATCAAGTTCAAGGACCTGGGTATGGTCGTCATCGACGAGGAGCAGCAGTTCGGTGTCGTGCAGAAGGAAAGGCTGCGGCAGATGAGACAGGAAGTGGACACGCTGGCGCTGAGCGCTACTCCCATCCCGCGCACTCTGCATATGTCTCTGACGGGAATCAGGGATATGAGCATAGTGGAGACGCCTCCCGAGGAACGCCTCTCCATCAAGACCTACGTCGGGGTTTACGACCCTGCGCTGGTCAGGCAGGTCATATTACGTGAAGTGGAGAGAAACGGCCAGGTCTTCTTCGTCCATAACCGCGTCCAGAGCATCGCTCTCGCTGCCCGCAAGCTGCAGGAAGCCGTTCCCGAAGCCAGAGTGGCGATTGCCCACGGGCAGATGCCTGAGGAACAGCTGGAGAAGGTGATGACGGACTTCATCGCCGGCAACTATGACGTCCTTTTGGCTACCACCATCATTCAGCTGGGTCTCGATATGCCCAACGTCAACACGTTGATCGTCGACCGGTCGGACAGGTTCGGTCTCGGTCAGCTCTATCAGTTGAGGGGCAGGGTGGGACGCGGCGTCAACCAGGCTTACGCCTATTTCCTCTTCGACGATGAGAAACGGCTGACGCCTCAGGCCTACAGGAGACTGAGGACCATCGTCGAGGCCACGGAACTGGGTTCGGGCTTCGGCATCGCTATCAAAGACCTTGAGATCCGCGGAGCAGGCAACCTCCTGGGTGTGAAGCAGAGCGGGCATATCGCTGCCCTTGGCTTCGACCTCTATTGCCGGCTCCTTGCCGAGGCGGTCGAGGAGCTTAAGGCAGGCCAGTCCGGTGAAGCCAGGCGGAGCGTGTTGGCCGGCCGGGAGAACCGCGCACCGGGCATATCCCTGCCCCTGGACGCCTACATACCGGAAGAGTATGTGTCCGATCTCGGCACCCGGCTTGGCCTGTACCACAGATTAGCCGCTATCGAGCGTCTCGGGGAAGTCGACGGCATCGCTCGAGAGTTCAGAGACCGGTTCGGGGCCCTGCCTGAACCTGTGGGCAATCTGATTTACGCGGTTAAGATAAAGGTTCTGGCTCTGAAGGCCGGCGTCGGCTCGATTTCGACACAGGGGAAGCAGATCGTGATCAAACCCCAGACCCCTGGCTCCCCTCTTAAGCTGAAGCGAGCAATGATCCCCCATCTCGATTCGGCAGTCACATTCGGTGCTACACAGGTCAGGCTGCATACTAGGCTGCTGGGCGACAGATGGAGGGAAGTGCTGGAAGAGATGCTTCGCTTGACCTGCGCCTGAAGACGCGCCGGGTTACTACCGACCTCGATCATGCAGG
>PWZA01000002.1 GCA_003567655.1 Dehalococcoidia bacterium | reverse complement strand
TAGAGGACTACAAAAGACAAGGTTATACGGAGGTTATTATGAGATA
This sequence comes from Dehalococcoidia bacterium, assembly GCA_003567655.1. Taxonomy (GTDB): domain Bacteria; phylum Chloroflexota; class Dehalococcoidia; order GIF9; family AB-539-J10; genus RBG-13-51-36. The sequence continues at coordinate 18,834 of PWZA01000002.1, read as the reverse complement.
TGCGATTCCGGTTAGCGGCGGGATGGTATCGCCGCACTTCGGTCACTGCGATTCTTTCGCCTTGATCGACGTCGATGAAAACAAGAGGGAGATACTCAGCAAGCAGTATGTTACATCCCCGGGGCACCAGCCCGGCTTACTTCCTGGATGGCTGGCAGAACAGGGCGTCGGATTTGTGATTGCCGGCGGCATGGGATCAAGAGCACAGAGCCTTTTCCAGCACAACCGCATCGGGGTTATCGTAGGCGCCCTGGAGAACGATCCGGAGAAGGCGATGCTTAGTTATCTGAACGGTCGACTATCGACAGAGGGCAATATCTGTGACCACTAATAGATTGAACTGGAGGGAGACATATGGCAAATGACAGCCATGTAAGAGAGAGCCTGAAGGCAGTGCTGGTGCCCGCAACGAAACGCAGCATAGTCGACATGAACCTGGTACGTGACATCAGCACATCAAATAACACTGTGAAGATCACCCTGGCATCAACAGCACTGATGCCAGAGACCCGGGATTTGATAAAGAGCAAGGTGCAGGACATCGTGGAAGCTCTGCCCGACGTGCATACTGCGAACATAGAATACACTGATGCCAAGGCGAAGGACCTTAACAACATAGACCACATCATTGCCGTGATGAGCGGTAAGGGGGGTGTGGGCAAGTCTCTGGTATCAAGTCTCCTCGCCATAGCCCTGAGACGTCAGGGTTATGAGGTAGGTATCCTCGATGCCGACATCACCGGCCCCAGCATACCAAAGATGTTCGGACTCAGCGCACGGCCCAGCGGCCACGACAGCGCAATCCTGCCGGTGCCCTCCAAGTCAGGCATTGAAGTCATGTCCATTAACCTTCTGCTGCCGACCGAGGATGATGCCGTGATCTGGCGAGGCCCCCTGATCGGCAATACCATCAAGCAGTTCGGTGAAGACGTGCTGTGGGGCCGGCTTCATTACCTGATTGTGGACCTCCCACCGGGCACCGCCGACGCCCCGCTGACGCTAATGCAGTCCTTCCCCATCTCAGGGGTGATCGTCGTTTTCACTCCTCAGGACCTGGTAGAGATGATTGTCCGTAAAGCGGTCAACATGGCACGCAAGATGGAGAAGCGCGTCCTGGGCGTGGTGGAGAACATGAGTTATCTCTACGTACCCGAGATAGACAAGAGGATGGAAATCTTCGGTCCTAGTCGCGGAGAGGAGATGGCCCGGGCCACCAATGCACCGTTGCTGGCTCAACTGCCGATAGACCCGCTGCTAGCCAGGCTCTGCGACGAGGGCAATATCGAAAGCTATGACGATGAGGTCGTGGCCAGAATGGGCGAGGCTCTGGTTAATGTGCTATCATCCGCTGACAAACTATAGGAGGAGAAAGGTTGTCCGACGAATCTGAACACCTTCAAGAGTTGATTCTGACCGATGCACGCCAAATCTACTCTGAGGCCGTAATCGACCACGCTATGGCCCCTCGGAACCTGGGCATTATGAAGAGCGCTGACGGCTACGCCAGTCTGACAGGCGCATGCGGGGACACAATGGAGATCTGGCTCAAAGTCAACAATGATGCCGTTGTCAATGCGGTCTTCATGACAGATGGCTGCGGCCCCAGCATTGCCTCAGGCAGCATGGTCACCGAACTGGCCAAGGGCAGGCCAGTAAGCGAGGCGCAGAGAATAGCACAGCAAGATGTACTGGATGCCCTGGGCGGACTGCCCGAAGAGAGCCAGCATTGCGCTCTGCTAGCAGCAGACACCCTCAAAGGAGCTATCAGAGATTATCTCTTGACGAAACGGGAACCCTGGAAGAGAGCATACCGCAGTCATTGATGAAACCCATGTTAGCGCCGGCTATTCCATAGGCGCATCCTGGCCGGACACAGCTGTTGTGATTAGGGTCTAGTCTGCAACTATCAGTTAGATTGAGGTAACGGAGTAGTGTCACACAGAGGTGAAGCGCTGAGATGGCGATGATCTATGGCCCTGTCTCCTCATGGCGATTGGGCAGATCGCTCGGTATAGACCTTATAAACACGGGGACCAAGCTATGTACCTTCAACTGTGTTTACTGCCAGTTAGGCGAGACCCGCAAGTTCATTGCCGAGCCGGAGGATCTAAGTAGCCTGAAGAACCTGAACAGCGAGATTCAGCAGTTCACCAAGGTAAGAGCTGACTACGCAACCTTCTCCGGCATGGGTGAACCTACACTGGCCAGTAATCTGGGTGAGGCAATCGAGCTTGTCAGGTCGAGCCTCAAGCTACCCATAGCAGTGCTGACAAACTCCTCTCTTCTACTCCGGGAAGACGTTAGGGATCGGCTTGCAAAGGCAGACTTAGTAGTGGCGAAACTGGATGCGCCAAACGAGGAGATCTTCGGCCTCGTCAACAGGCCAGCGTCCGGCTTGCGTTTCGCCACCGTACTGGATGGTTTGAGGCGATTCAGTCAAATCTATGCAGGCAAACTGGCTCTACAGGTGATGTTCGTTCGGGCTAACGAACACTATGCCCCGGCGATAGCGGAGATTGCCCGCAGCATTCAACCGGGTGAAGTGCAGATAAACACTCCCTTACGGCCGTCGAAGGTGAAACCCCTCTCTCCTCAACACCTGGCTCGAATACGGGGCCAGTTCAGCGGGCTCCGCCGTGTCAACACCGTATACGAGGCGCCACCGCTTCATGTCAGGCCGGTTGACCTTGCGGATACACTGCGCCGCCGCCCCACAGTCAGTGACAATCGCGATTCTTCATGGTAGCATGGCAGGCGAGCGGCAGGTGGCAGGGTTTTTTGGCCGAGAAGAAATCAGTCTCAATAGAGAGCCGAATGATCGTGTACGGGGAGGATCTGCCGCATGAGAGACAAGCTCACGAAGGGCGACGATCCCTCCTTCCCGCGAGGAGGTTTATATGAAATCCGACGCACTATATCCTATGTGTGCTAAATGCAAGAATCTGGTGTGTAGCCCTGCTATAGGGATTACAGAGGACCCCCCATTGAGCAGCGCTCCCGCTTTCTGCCCCATGAAGCTGTTCCCTGAGATCATCAGCAGAGCAGCTTCTGAATACGACAAGGAGGAAGTCAATGAGTTCGCGCGTCTGGCATCAATACAGGAATTCGAGTGCTACGAGCGGACGGAGGCCGGGATGAGAACCACAGTGCCCCGTGTTGAGGAGTTGATCCAATTCGCAGCTAAGTGCGCCTACAGAAGGCTGGGCCTTGCCTTCTGCCTGGGTCTGAGAAGAGAAGCTCGGATGCTCACTGACGTTCTGGAGAGCAGGGGGTTTGAAGTAGTATCCGTCTGCTGCAAGTCGGGTGCAGAGCCCAAGCATAAGATCGGCATCAGGCCAGAGCAGCAGATCGGGGGGCCCGAAGCATGGGAATCGATGTGCAACCCCTTAGTTCAGGCAGAGGTTCTTAACAGTGGAAAGGTCGATCTAGCTATCATGCTCGGGCTGTGCATCGGACACGATACCCTGTTCATCAAGTACTGCCGCGTTCCCGTCACCGTACTGGCAGTGAAGGACCGGGTTACAGGCCACAACCCCCTCGCTGCCCTGTATTTGGCACATTCTCCTTACTATGGCAGACTGTTGGCCGACAACAAGGTCTCGAACCTCCAAGACAAGGCGAGAGATGAAGAGGGCTCGAGGAGCTAACCCATGATAATAGTTGGTCTTACGGGCAGCGTGGGCACAGGCAAGAGCACTGTAGCCCGTCTCTTCCAGGAGCTCGGGGCCTACGTCATAGACTGGGACGAACTGGCCCACAAGGTGGTGCGCCCTCACACAAACGCCTGGACAGAGATCGTGAGCCATTTCGGAGAGCATCTTCTGGACGAAGACCTTTCACTGAACCGCCCCGCGCTGGCTGAGGTAGTGTTTGCTGATAAAGAGAAGCTGCATGAACTGAACCGTATTGTTCATCCGGAGGTGGTTAAGGAGGACGAGAAGATAACGAACACAATCAAGAGCATTGATCCGGACGCCATTGTCATCAAGGACATTCCTCTATTGTACGAAGCCGCTCTCCCTCTGGCCTTGGACAAGGTGATCGTGGTTTATGCCAGTGCACAGACGCAGCTCAAGCGGTTGCAGGGTAAGGGAATGAGCCTGGTGGATGCCCGCAGGAGGATTGCCTCCCAGCTCCCGCTCGATGAGAAGCTGAAGTCGGCAGACTTTGTGATCAACAACAACGGTTCACTGAAGGAGACAAGGCGCCAGGTAGCTAAAGTGTATTCTCTGTTGAAGAAGAAATGCGGCCGCGGGGCATAGCACAGCGACAAACCGCGGCTACTAGCCAGCCAGTATCAGAGCAACGTACTCCAAACATGCACCCGGACTACGTTTGCAGGCTATCACACTTGTCACCCCCGTGTGATACGAGGCGGCATCAGGCGGATGACCGCCCAAGGACGGAGCCGACAAAATCCCTGTGGCCACGCACAAAGTCGCTAACAGCCATCTTCTGTCTTCCTTCTATCTGCACCTGTTGCAGCCCCAGAACACCGTCACCTGTTACCACACCTACCAGGGGCGGCCTTACCAGCGCTAAAACGTCCCCCGGTTCTCCGGTTGCAGCACAATCCAAGGGCACAGCCTCGTGGATCTTGAGTCGCCTTCCCTTCCACCAAGTATAGCAGCCCGGCCACGGATTGTAGGCCCTTACTCTTCGCCACAGATCGAGTGAGGAGAGACGCCAGTCCACATCTCCATCTTCCGCCGTTATCACTCTACTATAGGTAGCCCGGGACTCATCCTGATGGTGCGGTCTGAGCCTGCCCCCGATCCATTCAGGCAAAGTCTTCAGCAATAGATCCGCACCCACGGAAGCCAGCCTGGAACTGAGTACGCCGGTGGTGTCTTCGTTCGAGATTCTCACCTCCTCCTGAGCAAGAATCGGTCCGGTGTCCATGCCGGCATCCATGAGCATTATGGTCACGCCTGTCATCTCATCTCCGGAGAGAATTGCATTGGCAATTGGAGCCGCCCCTCGATGCCGCGGCAGCAATGAAGGATGGACATTAAGGCAGGCGAATGAGGGTAAGGCAAGCAACCCTGCGGGGAGAATGAAGGCGAATGCGGCCACCACTATCAGCTCAGGCCGGAAGCTACTCAACTCATCAACCGCTTCGCCCGACTTCAGGGTCTGCGGCTGTAAAACCGGTATACCCCGCTCCAGAGCCAGTCTCTTCACCGGAGCAGAGGTAACCCGATGCCCCCTGCCAGCAGGTTTGTCAGGCTGAGTATATACGGCAACCACCCTGCAGGAACTCTCAAGCAACGACTCCAATATAGTGGCAGCAAAATGCGGGGTGCCCATGAACACGGTGCGTAGTTCCATCTGGAAAACTATTTTCGATAATTTCTCTGATTATGTCAAAGGCTGCCTAGAGGAGTATCGGGCAGAGTTGGTATCCTATAACAAGTAACACTTGAGGTTCCGGCCTCGCCTTAACACTCCTTTCAGCTATCCTTGTAGCTGAGCATTATCGGAAGTGGGGACAAATTGCAGTCAGCTAGAGATATTTGGAAGAGAGTCTTAGGGGAACTCCAAGTTCAAGTCAGCAAGGCGAACTATACTACCTGGCTCAGTGATAGCGAGGGCCTCAGCTATCAGGATAGCACCTTCGTTGTCAGTGTCCCCAGCGTTTTCGTCGCTGAATGGCTATCCAGGCGCCTCTATCCGCTGATAAGGAAGACCTTGATTGCCATCATAGGCCAGGAACTCGATGTTCAGTTCTCAGTTGGAAACCCGGAACAACCATCTTTCCAACCCTCGGCCGGTCAAACCGATGGCGGAACAAGCACCAGGGCTGCGCAACACAGGTTCAACCCCAGATACACCTTCGACAACCTGGTTGTCAGCGATTTCAACCGTCTTGCTTATGCTGCCGCTGTGGAGGTAGCAGAGAACCCGGGAACCGCGTACAACCCTCTGTTCATTCACAGCAGCACCGGACAGGGAAAGACCCACCTGCTGCACGCCATCGGGCATCTGGCTATGCACAATGGGCTAAGAACCGCCTACACTACTGCTGAGCAGTTTGCTAATGAGTTCGTGGCGGCAGTGAGAGATAATCAGGTTGACAAGTTTCGCAGCAGGTTTAGGGGCATCCATGTTCTGCTGTTTGATGATGTTCACTTCTTGATCGACAAGAAGCAAACCCTACAGTGTTTCTTCCATACCTTCAACGAGCTATACAGCAACAACCATCAGATAGTCGTCACGGCTGACTGCCCTCCTAAAGATATGCAGTCGCTGAGCAGCAAGATAAAATCGCGCCTTGAAGGGGGGTTGGTCATTGACATTCAGCCGCCCGATCTGGAGTCGCGAGTGGATATTCTACGCTCCAAGACAGAGAAGGGCATGGCTCACCAGTTCGAGGACGTGCTGCACCTGATAGCAGAGAAGGTTTGCGGTAATGTGCGCCAACTCGAAGGCGCCCTGGTCTACCTTACCGCCCAGGCCAAGCTTACCGGCACCAGGCTCAGCCCGCAAACCATCAACAAGTTATTAACATGTACCACCCGCAGACAGGGTATGAAGGTGCTCCTGCAGATGGTGGCGGATCATTTCAACCTGACGATCGACGACTTGACAGGCAAAAAGAGAGACAGAAGAACTACACAGGCACGGCATATAGCCATCTACCTCATACGCGAAGAACACGACTGCTCTCTCACGGAAATAGGCAGGGAATTGGGCGGTAGAAACCATGCCACCATTCTCCATGGATACGGAAAAATAGCCGGCGAGTTAGACTCCAATCCCAACCTCTCTGACCACATTGGTGAGATCAGAAAGCGGATGAACCCCCGCAGATATTCTAAAGCCAGGCGATAGAATGTGCACAACACACTCCGATTTGTGCATAAGCTGTTGGTTATCAGAAGTGCACTGACTTCTGGATTTTGACCATCCTCGACCTGAATCCACCCAATCAAGCACCTTGCTTATTATGATTAGTAACTATTTATTAACATAACTCAGTTTATGTTAGTCTATATGATCATGATATATAGAAAAGATATCATTGTTCGGGGTGGAACCGGAGGAGATGGTTGTGTTAGCTTTCGCAGGGAGAAGTATATTCCCCTTGGGGGGCCGGATGGCGGGGATGGTGGGGGAGGTGGAAGTGTGATCCTGGTGGCAAGCACCGAATTGGCGGACCTGGGCTCTCTGACACGGCACAAGGAGTTCGTTGCCGGCCACGGAGAACGCGGACATGGATGGCGGAAGCGTGGCAAGAAAGGTAAGGATCTAAGGATTCTGGTTCCGGTGGGCACAACGGTGGTAACAGATACAGGCACCGATAGGGAGACAGCGCTCGCAGATTTGAGTACCCCGGGGCAAGAGCTATTGGTAGCTAGTGGTGGGCAGGGAGGACTGGGTAACTCGCGCTTTGCCACCCCGGTGAATCAGGCTCCTGAAACGGCTACCCCTGGACAACCAGGAGAGGAGCGATGCATTGTCCTGGAGTTGAAGATGGTTACCGATATCTGCATCGTGGGTCCTCCTAATGCGGGAAGATCGACCCTGCTAGCTCGTGTTTCGAGAGCACGACCTGAGGTAGCGGACTATCCTATTACTACCCGTGAGCCTATCCTGGGAGTGATAAGAGGGAAGAGGAACGATCTCGTTATCGCCGAGCTACCTGCGATTGTGGCGGGTGCGCATCTAGGTCGGGGTCTGGGCAACAGCTTCTTGCGCCATGCGGAAAGAACCTGGCTGTTGATTTTCCTGCTCGACGGCAGTTCCCCGACACTCGTCGATGATCTGAGACAGCTGGAGTATGAGTTGGGCTTGTACCAATCCGATTTGACGCACAAGCCACGGATCGTGGCTGTAAATAAGGTGGATCTGCCCGAGGTGGAAGCCCTGATTCCTCAGATCAAGGAGGAACTGAATGAGCTTGAGGCGCCTGTGTTCTACATCTCTGCCGTCAGCGGTCGTGGTGTGCTAGAATTGGTGACTATGGCGACGGGGATGGTGGAGCAGGCGAGTGAGGCAGATGAAGCAGAACCCCGAAACCACATGGCGATATTCCGCCCCAAGCCGAGAAGATAGGTCGTTGAAAGTAGGCGTACTTGGCGGCACCTTTGACCCTGTACATATAGGACACCTCATTGTCGCTGAAGAAGCGAGAATAAGACTGAAATTCGATGAGGTCCTTTTCGTGCCTGCCAGGCAGCCGGTGTTTAAGCCAGATGCCGCTATCACCCCAGCACATCACAGAGTGGAGATGGTCCGCCGTGCCATAGCGAGCAACTCTCATTTCAAGCTCTGCACTCTTGAGGTAGACCGCCCTGGCCCCTCTTACACGGTTGATACCATGAGGCTGCTCAGGGAGCAACTGGGCGGCGAGGCTATCCTCTTCTTCATAATCGGGCGTGACAATCTGGCCGACCTATCCCTGTGGAAGGAGCCGGGAGAACTGCTTAAACTATGCAGGCTGGTGGTTGCCCCCAGGGAAGGCCTCGAAGACCTGAATCACCCGGAGACATCAATTCCCGGGCTGCACGAAAGTGTTGTGCAGTTGGAGATGCCGGTAATAGGAATCAGCTCTTCGGGAATCCGTGAACGCGTCGCGCAGGGGCTGTCCATCCGCTATCTGGTGCCTGAGAGCCTAGAACAGTACATAAGGGAAAACAATATATACGGTACGGCTGCCGGATAGGAAGATCGGGTGCTCATCAGAGGTTGTGTCACCTGGTTTACGGTCCACCGTCAGACGGCTTACAGACCCGCAAGCCATCGTTGTCTGACCTGTGCTAAGGAGAGAAGCGCATGATCCCTGCGACTCCCCGCGTCTAGACATCCAGATTTCTCACGCTTTGAGCATGGGCCTGAATAAACCTCTTGCGAGGGAGAACCTCGTCGCCCATCAGCATGTGAAAGGCCTGGTCAGCGGCTATGGCATCCTCAACCTGTACCTGGAGCAGCGTTCTGCTGGCGGGGTTCATGGTTGTCTCCCACAGCTGTTCGGGGCTCATCTCGCCCAGCCCTTTATATCTCTGGATCTCTGCCTTGTCAGACTTGAGTGACTTCAGGGTCTCTTCCTTCTCATGTTCGGAGTAAAGCCAGAACTCCTGTTTGCCGGACTTGAGCCGATAAAGCGGAGGCTGCGCGATGTAGAGATGGCCCTGGTTGATCAACTCTGTCATGTGACGGAAAAAGAAAGTCAGCAGCAGGGTGCGAATGTGAGAGCCGTCGACATCGGCATCAGTCATGATGATTACCTTGTGATAGCGAAGCCTGGAACTATCGAACTGTTCGTCGCTACTTGCCTTGAGTGCTGTCACAATGGCCCTCAACTCCTCGTGGACTATGATCTTCTCTTTGGCTGCCTTCTCGACGTTGAGTATTTTGCCCCTGAGAGGGAGAATCGCCTGGAAAGCGCGGTCTCGCCCCTGTTTGGCCGATCCGCCGGCTGAGGGGCCTTCAACGAGGTAAAGCTCACACTGCGCCGGGTCTTTCTCTGAACAATCGGCCAGCTTTCCGGGCAGTGTTGAAGCCTCGAAGCTGTTCCTCTTCAGCACCAGGTCACGGGCCTTGCGCGCAGCTTCTCTGGCCCGGGCTGCGGTGAGGCACTTCTCTATGATTGCCTTGGCCTCGTTCGGGTGTTGCTCCAGGTATAGTGACAGGCTGTTTGTCACCGCCGATTCAACCTGGCTCTTAACCTCGGGATTGCCCAGCCTGGCCTTGGTCTGCCCCTCAAACTGGGGCTGTGGCAGCTTCACGCTGATGATCGACACGGCCCCTTCGCGCACGTCCTCCCCCGTAAGGTTGGGATCAGTGTCCTTGAGCACCTTGGCACTGCGCGCGTAGTCATTGAACACCCTCGTTAGAGCTGAACGGAAACCGGTAAGGTGGCTACCGCCATCTCTCGTGTTAACGCAGTTGGCGAACGAGGTAGTCGACTCTGTGAAACTGTCGTTGTACTGCATAGCCACTTCGATGATGGTGCTGTTTGTCATAGTGGAGACATGAATAGGATATGGGTGAACAACGGCCCTGTTCCTGTTCAGGCGACGGATGAAACTCGCTATACCGCCATCAAAGTAGAATGCCTTCTCCTGGTTGTTTCTATCGTCCTTGATGGATATTTCCACACCTTTATTCAGGTAGGTTAGCTCCTTCAAGCGCTGACAGGCCATATCGAAATCGTATTGGATGTCCTCGAAGATCTCATCGTCGGCAAGGTAGGTGATGGATGTGCCGGTCTCGTCGGAATCGCCGGTGATCTCCATATCGCCCTTGGGAACGCCCTGCTCGTACTGCTGGCGATATATCTTGCCCTGGCGCTTGACCTCGACGTTAAGCCACCTGGACAGGGCATTAACTACCGAGGCTCCGACCCCGTGCAGGCCACTGGATACGCCGTACACGTGCTCACTGAACTTTGCTCCGGCATGCAAGCGGGTCATCACTGCCTGCAGGGCTGTTATGCTCTCTCCGGGAATGGTCTCTGTCGGGATACCCCGACCATTATCCGTTACGGTAACGCTATTATCCTCATGGATTGTTATGTCAATGCGGTCACAGCAGCCTGCCATGGCTTCGTCTATGCTGTTGTAGACTATCTCGTAGAGGCACTGGTGCAGGCCGTAACGGTCTGTGCCGCCGATATACATGCCCGGCCGTAGACGTACCGCCCTGATTTCGTCCAGTATCTGGATATCTTTGGCCGTATAGTCGTGGTTTGCGTGATTATTCATGTCGTCTTATGGCTCGACAGGAGATGCCAGGTGAAGAAAGGGAACACTGCGGGTTTCCACTTGTCATAGGCGGTACTGGCACTGCACGTATTGTACCATACCTGATGGTGACTGTGCTACTAGCAGGCGCGATGTCATCGGGACTTGAGCACTCTTATCAGTTCAGCCAGAGGAACCGTTTGCTGTTCTCCACTACCCATATTGCGCAGTACGGCGCTTTGGTTTCGGACCTCTTCTGCGCCCAGGATGATGGTGTAGGAACTGTTCGCGGAATCGGCCTGTCTCATCTGTGCCTTCAGGCTCCTGTCGCCCGTAGCCATGACTGTGCCGAGTCCTGCTTTGCGTAGCTCCGAGGCAAGCTTGACCGCTTCAAGCTTTGCCTCTTGTCCCAGGCAGGCTATGAAGGCGACAGGGCTCGGCAACGGGGGAACGTCTACGCCCTGCCTCTTCAGATTCAGGACTATGCGTTCCAGTCCGGTGGCAAAGCCTACTGCGGGCGTCGGCCTGCCCCCCAATGCTTCTATGAGGTCATCGTAGCGGCCACCTCCCCCAAGCGAGGATTGCCCTCCTTGCTCCTGAGGCTCTACCTCGAATACCGTCCTCGTGTAATAATCCAGGCCGCGTACCAGTCTGTGATCCAGGTGAAACGGGATGTCCAGCGTCCCCAGATAAACCCGGACCGTTTCAAAGTGCGATTGACAGTCATCGCATAAGTAGTCCGTGGCCTTCGGTGCAGTCTCTGCTGTCCCCTTGCAGTGGTCTTTCTTGCAGTCAAGGAGTCTTAGGGGATTTCTGACCGACCTTCCCTTGCAGTCAGGGCAGAGACTATCCGCATGACCCGAATAGTGCTCCTTGAGTACATCCAGATAGCCGGGACGGCAGAGCTTGCAGCCGATGCTGTTAAGCTGAATGTGAACCCCTGACAGCCCGAGTGAGAGAAAGAAGCGCCAGGCCATCTCTATTACTTCTGCGTCCATGACGGGGTCGGCCTCTCCCAATGCTTCGAAGCCGAACTGGTGATGCTGACGGTATCTTCCGGCCTGCGGACGTTCGTACCGGAAAGCCGGGCCGAGGTAGTAGAGCTTTACGGGTTGAGTCAGGTTGTAAAATCCGTGCTCCAGGTAGGCCCGGCAAACCGGCGCCGTCCCCTCCGGCCTCAACGCCAATTCCTGCCCGCCTTTATCCTGGAAAACGTACATCTCCTTGTCTACGATATCTGTATTGCCTCCCACAGCCCTGGTGAAGAGCCGGGCGTCTTCGAATATCGGCATGGTCAGCGGCTGGTAACCGTAGAGCTGGCACAGGAGAGCAGCCTTTTCCTCTACGTACTTCCAGTAGGAATGCTCTTCGGGCAGAATGTCGAACGTTCCTCGAGGCGCTTTGTGCAAGGGAATCCTCCTTGTATGGCCTTTAGTTTACCATATATGACGTTGCTTCCGGCACAGAGCCTGCCCCCGGCCGAGTCGGTTGTCAGAGAGCCGGGAATGAAGATGCTGCAAACCGGTTTTCATCTACGGCAATCCCTGCTATCATTCGATTACGACAATGAAGTTCAGCGATAAACTATCGAAGATAATCGACAAAAACAAGAGCCTGCTCTGTATCGGACTGGACCCCGACCTCATGCCCGTAGAGGATGTGCTGGAGTTCAACAAAGCCATCATTAATGCTACCTGTGATCTGGTCTGTGCCTACAAGCCCAATCTAGCTTTCTATGAAGCTTTTGGAAGCTCGGGTTTAGCGGTGCTGGAGAAAACTCTTGAGCATGTTCCCACGGGCGTACCGGTGATCGCTGACGCCAAGCGCGGAGACATAGGCAATACGGCAAAGGCTTATGCCGGGGGACTGTTCGACTTCTTCGGTTTCGATGCAGCCACCGTGAGCCCTTATCTGGGATATGATTCAGTAGAACCCTTCATGGAATATGAGGACAGGGGTGTGTTCATATTGTGCCGAACATCGAACAGGGGAGCAACGGACTTTCAGAGCCTGTGTGTAGGGGAGATGCCCCTATACGAAGCGGTGGCCATAAGAGCCAGAGAATGGAATGTTCACGGCAACGTCGGCCTTGTCGTCGGCGCTACTTATCCTGAGGAACTCAAGAGGGTTCGTTCGATCTGTCCTGAGATGTGCCTCCTTATCCCCGGCATCGGCACCCAGGGCGGAGACCTGGCTTCGGCGGTTAACTACGGAGTAGATGCCCGGGGAGAAGGGGCAATCTACAACGTGTCGAGGCAGATTCTCTATGCCTCTAGAGAGCAGGATTTCGCCGATGCGGCAAGAGATATGGCCGACCGAATACGCCTGCAGATAAACGCTCACCTCACTAGATAATCAGCAAGCCGACCAGCGTGAAGGCTGCGATAGGGGGCAGCGCCGCCATCGGTCGTCCCTTCAGGAGTTTCCCCTGAATCACATAGACGCTGACCAGTCCCAGTGTCCCCAGTATGGCGATCGTGGCCCCTGGAGCAAGGCCACGGGCAAAGTATACGGAAGCTGTGAGCAGGCAGGGAAAGGCAATGTCACCACCACCCAGTATCGAGAACTCCCTCTCTGCCGGATCAGCCCTCACGACACTGTTTTCGCGTCCCTTCAAGTTTAGATTCCAGCCGGAAGAGTCTCTGGGAATGACCAGCGCCGGCAATGCGTTAATCTCCGATAGCCTATCTGCCATCCAGAGCATGAACCTGAAACGGACCGCCAGGAGATCATAGACGGCGAGAGCGAGGATGATAGCCATAGCAGTCCAGGGAGTGATGAAGCGGCCAAAGACCGCTCCCAGACTGCTGACGGCCAGGATCAACGCCAGGTTATGTAGCCAGACGAGCGGAATCACAAACCACAGTGTCCCCACCGCAATCGCGATGCCGAGAGCCAGCGGAAGCGGAAGGTAGAGGGCCGCCGCGATGAATGCTCCCCAGCTGAAGAGAAGGGCAAAAAGGAGCCTCAAGAGCATCTGAAGGGCCGGCAGAGGGATCTTGTAGAGAGTAAATCCCAGCACGGCTGCCGCAGCAATAACATAGATCACGATCGGCCCTACCGCAGAATGGGCCGGTACTTCGATTACCTCCCCATCGGGCAAAGTCACCTCCCCGGGCCACCATGATATGGGCTGGGACGGCTGAGTCGGCACGTGTATCTCCCTTTCGTCCAGAAACGGATCGATTCGAATAGTCGCCGAGAACACCAGCAGGTGAGCGATGACAAAGAGCAACACGCCCCAGCAGACGGCATTGAAAGCGCCCTGACTCTTTGCACTCATAAACGGGTATTTTATACGGAAGAAGGCGCAATGTCGAAGTGTCCGCTCGGAGTGGCCTTCGCCTCTGGATCACCTGACGAAGCGAGCACCCTGGTGTCGGAATATGTAGTACTCGCAAAGCGAGGTGTCTTCAGGCGGTTTGGGGAAGGGTCCATTACTATATTCTAGGCGAGATAGTGGCGGAACGGTACCTATGGGTGATTCCTATTTGGGCTGTGCCGTAGTTTCATAGAATCTGCGTGAACAAGCGGAAATACTGCGCCCTGGCCCTGACGCTGGCGGCGGTGACACTCATTGCTTCATTGGTGCACGGTGTGTCGCTTGCCAGCGAAAGCACATCTGCCAACAGCTTTATGGCCGTCTATGATGCGGCCCGTGGCCATGATGGTGATGCAGCGAGCGACTGTGCCTCGGCGCCGCATACTCAGTCACTGGAGGACAGTAGCTATCCGCACGAAAGATGGGGTGTGGACAGGATCGGAACTCCCCTGGCCTGGCAGATAACCAGGGGAGACCCGTCGGTTGTAGTTGCGGTGCTTGATACGGGTATCAATAAGGACAATCAGGCCCTTGCCGATAGGGTGGTGGGGGAGGTCAATCTGACGAATAGCCCGACAAGTGATGACCTCTATGGGCACGGGACCCATATCGCGGGCACTATCGCATCCATCGCCCCGGAATGTCGGCTCATGAATGTGAAGGTTGCTGATGATATGGGGAGGTGTGAGGCGGCGGTGGTTGCCAGGGGTATTGTCTGGGCGGTGGATAACGGGGCAAGCGTTATCAGCATAAGCCTGTGCATGAAGGAGTCACAATCTCTGAGAGAGGCGGTAGACTATGCCTGGGAGCAGGGAGCGATAATCATAGCAGCGGCGGGCAACCAGGGCGGTGAAGAACCCGTCTATCCCGCTTATTATGATAAATGCCTTTCCGTAGCAGGCACCAACAAGAGGGACTCCCTGGCTTTGCTGTCCAGCAACGGCTACTGGGTTGATGTAGCCGCTCCGGGCTTCAACATCTATTCCGAACTGCCGGGAGACCAATATGGCTATAAGACCGGCACATCGACAGCTGTGGCGCACGTCTCAGGCGTAGCTGCCCTGGTTTTCAGTATTGCCCGGGATAACAGTTGGGATGGCAGGGTCAACGATCAGGTGCGCTGGGTGATTGAGAATAGTTGCAGTCCTGTTGTCGTGGAGGGTGTGGAGAACGGGCTGATAAATGCCTTCCAGGCGGTGACGGTGGCATTGTCCTCGTCCGAGCCATGACCTCTTTTGCACCTCCTTCGGTTGAAGCGGGAGCCCCGTGCGTGCGGGGCTCCCGCGGATCGATAGGGCAAAGGGCAACTGAGCCGGGGGCAGCCACACTCATCTCCTCCCCTCTTGTCAGGGAATTCATCACTCTGTGTTCGGTGGCCAGCATCTCAGGCTGGGAAGAGGCAGCATCAGAAGAGAGCGTAATCGATGTGGGGGAGGAATACGTCCCTCCGCGATAAGCAATGGCGTAAGAAGGCTGAAGTGCGCATTGCGCGCAATCGCAGGGAAAGGCTAGAAGCAGGCGATATTGCTGTCGTCCCCAAGGCTGGTACGCAGGGCCTTTCGAGCTCGAGCGAGCAAGCCCTCAACCGACTTCGGCGAACGGCCCAAGACCTGGCATATCTCCAGTACCGGCATGTCCTCGAGGTACTTCAACACCAGTACCTCCTGATAATCCTTGGGCAGATCCCCCAAAGCCTGGCGGACTTCCATGCGAGCCTCCTCGGACTCCATCACACTCTGGACGTCCTCTGCGCTGTCCGTGGCCTGCTCCAGTTGAAGAGCTTGAGCCTCTGAGGACGATTCCTCATGTCTGGACTCACGGGCCCGACGACGATAGAGATCATTCAGCTTGTGAAATGTAATGCTGCGCAGCCATGTATAGAGCTGGCTGTCGCCGCGGAATCTATCCAGCGAACCGAGGGCGGCGACGAAAACTTCTTGAACCAGGTCCTCAGCCACGGCCGGGTTGTGGTCTACGTGCTCCAATATCAGACAGTGGAGCCTCTTCCTATAAATGCTGTAGAATTCTTCTACCGCTGCGCTGTTGCCTGATCGCAATAGCTCCACCAACCTGGCTTCATCTGTGCGGGATGTGGAAGCAGTTGTCTTCATAGTGTTCCTGTCTCCTGGGGCAAGACCTGCTGACGCGTCTAACATATCAGCCATCGGCCGCTAAAGGAATCACCCGATAGTTCTGCCCGGAGCGGCGCATTAGTACCGTATTGCTTTGGGAAGGATGCCTGCATACAGAGGAGAAAGACGCTTGTAATCTTGAGGGGCAAACTAAAGTACTATTCGGCCTTGAGACTAATGAGGCGCCCTGGACCACAAAAAAGTCCGCAGCCAGCGACTGTGCCCCAATACGCATTGAGGTCAGCGATGTTAAAATATGGAATTCGAGATTTGCATTACGCCTCGCCGACGATCGTACGATATAGCCAGGCAGACAGCAGTCATAGATAGGAGGACCATGACGAAAGAGCGAAGCAGAGAAGAAGGAACCGAGCACGTCCTGAGGAAGGCCAGGGAGCAGAATGTCAAGTTCATCAGACTCTGGTTTACAGATATCCTGGGTATTCTGAAGAACTTCGCCATTACCGTGGAGGAACTGGAGGGGGCTATGGAGCACGGGATGGGCTTTGATGGTTCGTCGATTCAGGGTTTTGCCCGCATCGATGAGAGCGATATGGTGGCGATGCCCGATCCTGACACCTGGCAACTGCTGCCATGGAGACCGAAAGACCACCATGCCGTGGCCAGGATGTTCTGTGATATATGCAGGCCCGGTGGCGGGCATTTCGAGGGAGACCCCAGATATGTACTGAAGAAGAATCTGAAGCGGGCTGCTGACATGGGATATACGTTCCACGTTGGCCCGGAACTCGAGTATTTCTACTTCCGGGACTCAAACGGAAACGAGGTGCTGGACGCCGGAGGATACTTCGACATGACCTCTATGGATGTCGCCACTGATCTGAGGAGAGAGACGGTTCTGATGCTGATGGAGATGGGTATAGCCGTTGAATACTCCCACCATGAAGCAGCGGCCAGCCAGCATGAGATAGATATGAGGTATACAGACGCCTTGACCATGGCTGACAATGTGATGACCTATCGGCTGGTGGTCAAGCAGGTTGCTCTGCAGAACGGGGTCTATGCCACTTTCATGCCGAAACCGATCCTGGGGATGAATGGAAGCGGCATGCATGTTCATCAATCGCTCTTTGAGGGCGATAGAAATGCCTTCTTCGACAAGGATGGCGAGTACTGCCTTTCCGGGGCTGCCAGGTGCTTTATAGCGGGACTACTGAAACATGCCCCGGAGATCACGGCGGTCACAAATCAGTGGGTTAACTCGTACAAGCGGCTCGTTTCAGGTTACGAAGCGCCGGTGTATGTCTCCTGGGCGAGGCAGAATCGGTCCGACCTGGTTCGTGTGCCTGAGTACCGGCGGGGGCGGGAATCATCAACCAGGATCGAATTAAGATCGCCCGACCCCGCATGCAATCCGTATCTGGCATTCAGCGTAATGCTGGCAGCCGGGTTGGAGGGGCTTGAGAAGGGATATGAAGTCCCCGATCCTGTGGAAGAGAACGTTTATGATATGAGCGACGAGGAGAGGCAAGCACGAGGGATAGGCACCCTGCCGGCCAGCCTGCTGGAGGCCATAATGCTGACTGAGAAGAGCAAGCTGGTCCGCAAGGCACTGGGCAATCATGTTTTTGATGCGTTTATCAAGAATAAGAAGATTGAATGGGACCAGTATCGAACCCAGGTGACCGATTATGAGATCAAGAAGTACCTGCCGATACTGTGACCTGGTTGCCATCCATTGGAGGAGAAGGTAAGGGGTTTCAGGAAAGAGGCAACCGGATATGAGGATAGGAGTACTGGCCCTGCAGGGGGCGTTTGCCGAGCATATGAGCGCGATAGAGCGAATCGGAGCAGAAGCTCCGCCGGTCCGGTTGCCTGATCAACTGGACAGCCTGGACGGACTGGTGATTCCCGGAGGAGAAAGCACCTCTATCCTTACGCTGATGAAGAGCTTCGGGCTTGTCCAGGCGTTGAGAGAGAGGGCGCAGGCGGGACTTCCTGTTATGGGGACATGTGCAGGGATGATCTGTTTGGCCAGCGAGGTCTCAGGATCTGATATGGCGACACTGGCTTTGATGGACATAACGGTCGACCGCAACAGCTTTGGGAGGCAGATAGATAGCTTTCAGACCGCCGTATCCGTCCCTGCGCTGGGTCAAGAGCCGTTTCCTGCCGTGTTCATCAGGGCCCCCTCTATTTCTCGAGTGGGTGAGGGCGTAGGTGTTATGGCCACGCTACCTGATGGAGTGGTGGTTGGTTGCAGGCAGGCGAACTTGATTGCTCTTGCCTTTCATCCGGAGATAACGGACGACTTGAGATTGCATCGCTACTTCTTGAGCCTGGCCATGGGATGATCAGTCGTGGCCGAGCCCGCTTGTCAGGGTCGGGAACCAGGCCGTTGCCTGTGTTGAGCGGGGCCTGCCGAATGAGATAAGATGTATGACGAGGCGGCCTTGAAGGACTCTTGCATGATGCCCATTCCCGCTGTTTGCCTGTCTTTTGCAGTGACTCCTCCGGCATGTGCCTGCCTCCCTGTTGATGCGCAAGATCTGCGGAAATTGGTGTTTCGGTGTTTGTGATGATAACAGGTAGAGTGAGGAAGTAGTGCAGCTGCATCGAGTTGAAGTCTCCATCAAGGAAGATCTGCGTGATCCGCGGGGAGAAGCCCTGCAAAGCGACATACACGACCTCGGCATTGCAGGCGTGTCCCGGGTTCGAGTGAGCGAGATAT